>NZ_JBEXSW010000085.1:0-15919 GCF_040613775.1 Streptomyces sp. NPDC006208
CGAGGGCCGCGAGTCGGGTGAGGTACTCGGCGGGCTCCAGTATGTGGACGAAGCGCCGGCCGTGGTCGCCGAGCCTGCCGCGCCAGCGCGGGGACGCTGGACCATGGGGCAACCAGTCCACCCCCGGCACCCGGAAGACCTGCCGCCCGGCACCAGCTGCACCCTCGTCCAGTTCACCGTACTGCTGCCGTGGGCAGGCGCAGTCCTGCTGGTCACGGGCGCGGTGACGGTGCTGTGGCTGCGCCCGTGGCCGGCCGAGTTCCGCTGACCGTCATCGGAACCGGTCACCCTGAGTGACCTGCGTCCGAAGGACGTAGGGGATGCGTCAAGACGACAGCGGGGTACGTCAGGGAGCCGTTAACGCGGGTCGTGTCGTGGCCGAAAAGCGCTTTGCTCTAACGGTCCGAGAATCCGTATCTCTTTCAGGAGCTCACGATGGCCGACGTGGCCTTCGTCGTCACCACGATCGCGGTGTTCGCGCTGGTGGCTCTCATTGCCAAGGGGGTGGCGAAGCTGTGACTGCCGAGAACATTGTCGGCCTGATCGTGGCCGTCGCCCTGCTGGGCTATCTCGTCCTCGCCCTCGTCAAGCCCGAGAGGTTTTGAGCACGGAAATGAGCCCCTTCCTCGCTGCTGTGCTCCAGCTGCTCGCGCTGATCGCCGCGCTCGCCCTGGTGTACCGTCCGCTCGGCGACTTCATGGCCCGGGTCTACTCCTCCGACAAGCACCTGCGTGTGGAGAAGTGGATCTACAAGGCCATCGGCGCCAATCCGAACGCCGAGATGCGCTGGCCCGCCTATCTGCGCGGTGTCCTCGCCTTCTCCGCGGTGAGCGTTCTCTTCCTCTACCTGCTGCAGAGGGTCCAGGGCAGCCTGCCCGGCTCGCTCGGTTTCTCCTCCATCGACCCCGACCAGGCGTTCAACACCGCCGCGTCGTTCGTGTCGAACACGAACTGGCAGTCGTACTACGGCGAGCAGGCCATGGGCCACGTCGTACAGACCGGTGGCCTGGCCGTGCAGAACTTCGTCTCGGCGGCCGTGGGCATGGCGGTCGCGGTGGCCCTGGTCCGCGGATTCGCCCGCTCCCGCACCGGTGAGCTGGGCAACTTCTGGGCCGACCTGGTCCGCGGCACCGTCCGCATCCTGCTGCCGATCTCGGTGATCAGCGCCATCGTGCTGGTCGCGGCCGGCGCCATCCAGAACTTCGCCGGCATCCACGAGGTCGGCCAGTTCCTGGGTCAGCACGGCATGGGCGGCACCCAGGAGTGGAACGGCGGCGCGGTCGCCTCCCAGGAGGCCATCAAGGAGCTGGGCACCAACGGTGGCGGTTACTTCAACGCCAACTCGGCCCACCCCTTCGAGAACCCGAACGCCTTCACCAACCTCTTCCAGATCTTCCTGATCCTGCTGATCCCGTTCTCGCTGACCCGGACCTTCGGAAAGATGGTCGGCAGCGTCAAGCAGGGCTACGCGATCCTCGCCACGATGGCGACGATCTGGATCGGCTTCGTGCTGCTGATGTGGGCGACCGAGTTCGCGGGCAACGGCCCGGCGTTCCAGGCCGCGGGCGGCGCGATGGAGGGCAAGGAGACCCGCTTCGGCATCGGCGCCTCGTCGATCTTCGCGGTCTCCACCACGCTCACCTCCACGGGTGCGGTGGACTCGTTCCACTCCTCGTTCACCGGCCTCGGCGGCGGGATCACCATGCTCGGCATGATGCTGGGTGAGATCGCACCCGGTGGTGTGGGCTCCGGCCTCTACGGCATGCTGATCATGGCGATCATCGCGGTGTTCATCGCCGGCCTGATGGTCGGCCGTACGCCCGAGTACCTCGGCAAGAAGATCGGCACCCGCGAGATCAAGCTGGCGGCCTGCTACATCCTGGTCACCCCGGCGCTGGTGCTCTGCTTCACCGCCGCGGCGATGGCGCTGGACACCCCGGCGAACTCGATGACCAACTCCGGCGCGCACGGATTCTCCGAGATCCTCTACGCGTACACCTCGGGCGCCAACAACAACGGCTCCGCCTTCGCCGGACTCAACGCGGACACGCAGTGGTTCAACACCACCATCGGTCTCGCGATGCTGCTCGGCAGGTTCATCCCGATGGTGTTCGTGCTGGCACTGGCCGGTTCGCTCGCCGAACAGAAGCCGGTCCCGGAGACCGCGGGCACCCTGCGTACCGACAAGCCGCTCTACGCGGGCCTGCTCGTCGGCACCATCATGATCATCACCGGCCTGACCTACTTCCCGGCCCTGGCGCTGGGTCCGCTCGCCGAAGGGCTGGCGTCATGACCACCGACGTAAAGAAGCAAGAGGACTCGATGTCCACTGCCACCGGGACCCCGGCGCCCCACAGCGATGTGCCGACCGGGCACAAGCCCGAGGCCGGGCGCGTTGCCGGCGGTCTGTTCGACCCGGCGCAGCTGGTCAAGTCCTTCCCGGACGCCCTGCGCAAGCTCGACCCCCGGGTGATGATCAAGTCCCCCGTGATGTTCGTGGTCCTGGTCGGGTCGGTGGTCACCACCGCCCTGGCGATCAAGGACCCGGGCGACTGGTTCGGCTGGGCGATCGCGGCCTGGCTCTGGCTTACCACGATCTTCGCCAACCTGGCGGAGGCGGTCGCCGAGGGCCGCGGCAAGGCGCAGGCGGACACCCTGCGCAAGGCCAAGACCGACACGGTCGCCCGGCGGCTCATGGGCAAGAACGAGGAGCGCGTCCCCGGTACCGATCTGCGCATCGGCGACCTGGTGGTCTGCGAGGCGGGCGACATCATCCCCGGCGACGGTGACGTCGTCGAGGGTGTGGCGAGCGTCGACGAGTCCGCCATCACCGGTGAGTCGGCTCCGGTCATCCGCGAGTCGGGCGGGGACCGCTCGGCCGTGACCGGCGGTACGAAGGTGCTCTCCGACCGGATCGTCGTCAAGATCACGACGAAGCCGGGCGAGACCTTCATCGACCGGATGATCGCCCTGGTCGAGGGCGCCGCCCGGCAGAAGACGCCCAACGAGATCGCGCTGAACATCCTGCTCGCCTCGCTGACCATCGTCTTCCTGCTCGCGGTCGTCACGCTGAAGCCGTTCGCGATCTACGCGGGCGCCGACGAGCAGACCTCGATGATCGTGCTGACCGCCCTGCTGGTCTGCCTGATCCCGACCACTATCGGTGCACTGCTGTCGGCGATCGGTATCGCCGGCATGGACCGGCTCGTGCAGCGCAATGTGCTCGCGATGTCCGGCCGCGCGGTGGAAGCGGCGGGCGACGTCTCGACACTGCTGCTCGACAAGACCGGCACCATCACGCTCGGCAACCGCCAGGCCGCCGAGTTCGTACCGGTCAAGGGGACCACCGAGGCGGAGCTGGCGGACGCCGCGCAGCTCTCGTCGCTGGCGGACGAGACGCCCGAGGGGCGCTCCATCGTCGTACTCGCCAAGGAGAAGTACGGGCTGCGCGAGCGTCACCAGGGCGAGCTGTCGGGCGCCGAGTGGGTCGCCTTCACCGCCCAGACGCGCATGTCCGGCGTCGACCTCACCGAGAACGGCGTCGGCCGCAAGGTCCGCAAGGGCGCCACGGCCTCGGTCATGGCCTGGGTCGAGCAGCACGGCGGCCGGATCTCCGACGACGCCGACGAGATCGCGAACCGGATCTCGCAGGCGGGCGGTACTCCGCTGCTCGTCGCGGCCGAGGACGACAAGGGCGCCCGTGTACTGGGCGTCATCCACCTCAAGGACGTCGTCAAGGAGGGCATGCGGGAGCGGTTCGACGAGCTGCGCCGTATGGGCATCAAAACCGTCATGATCACGGGTGACAACCCGCTGACGGCCATGGCGATCGCCGAGGAGGCGGGCGTCGACGACTTCCTCGCCGAGGCGACTCCCGAGGACAAGATGGCGCTCATCAAGCGCGAGCAGGCCGGTGGCAAGCTCGTGGCGATGACGGGTGACGGTACGAACGACGCCCCGGCGCTGGCGCAGGCGGATGTCGGCGTGGCCATGAACACCGGTACCTCGGCCGCCAAGGAGGCCGGGAACATGGTGGACCTGGACTCCAATCCGACCAAGCTCATCGAGATAGTCGAGATCGGCAAGCAGCTCCTCATCACGCGCGGTGCGCTGACGACCTTCTCGATCGCCAACGACGTGGCCAAGTACTTCGCGATCATCCCCGCGATGTTCGCGGTCGCCTACCCGGGCCTGGACAAGCTCAACGTCATGCAGCTTGCCTCGCCGCAGTCCGCGATCCTGTCCGCGGTCATCTTCAACGCGCTGATCATCGTCGCGCTGGTGCCGCTCGCTCTGAAGGGCGTGCGCTACCGGCCGACCAGCGCGGACAAGATGCTCCGCCGCAACCTCGGGATCTACGGCATCGGCGGCCTCGTCGCCCCGTTCATCGGCATCAAGATCATCGACCTGCTCATCTCCCTCATCCCCGGGCTGCGTTAACCAGAAAGCGTGCTGATCGCCATGAACAACTCCTTCGGAAACGCGGCACGGCTGATCGGGGCCGGGCTCCGAGCCCTGCTCGTCCTCACCCTGGTGACGGGCGTCCTCTACCCGCTGCTGGTCACGGGCGTCGCCCAGGGCCTGTTCAACGACAAGGCGAACGGCTCGGAGATCAAGAGCGACGGGAAGGTGGTCGGCTCCGCACTCATCGGGCAGACCTACTACCTGCCGCTGAAGGCTGCGTCCGACTCAACTACGGGCGACGACGCGGAGGAGGCGCCGAGGCCGGACCTCAAGTGGTTCCAGCCCCGTCCCTCCAACGGTCTGGGCAGCAACAGCGTCAACACCCAGTACTCGCTGATCCTCTCCGGCGCGACGAACCGCTCCGGCGACAACGGCGTCGGGAAGGACGGCAAGTGCCCGACTGACCCCACGAAGGCCGAAGAGGGCAGTCTCTGCCAGCAGGTCGTGGCCGCCAAGGACGCGGTGATCGCGGACAACGAGACCGCCACCTACAAGGTCAAGCCCTCGGACGTGCCGGCGGACGCCGTCACCTCCTCCGGCTCAGGTCTGGACCCGGACATCTCCCCGGAGTACGCCAAGCTCCAGGTCCACCGGGTCGCGGAGAAGAACAACCTCACCGTCGCCCAGGTCGACAAGCTGGTCGACGACCACACCGACGGCCGGATCCTCGGCTTCATGGGTGAGCCGACGGTGAACGTTCTGAAGCTCAACATCGCGCTCAAGGAACTGGCCAAGGGCTGAGAGTGCATGCAGTGGGCGGGAGTCGGCACCCCGGGGTACGTCCCTGGGGCGCCGGCTCCCGCCGCCGCGCGCCACCACCACGTGCCGGACCGGCGCCGGCGCTCCCGGCACCCAGCAGGCAAACCGATCCCCAGCAACAGAAAGGCCGCACTCCGATGACCCGGGTGCTCGTGGTGGAGGACGATTCCCAGCTCGTCCGGGCCCTCACGATCAATCTGAAGGCCCGCAGGTACGAGGTGGACGCCGCGACCGACGGCACCGCCGCTCTTCAGCTCGCCGCCGCGGGGCCGCCCGACGCGGTACTGCTGGATCTCGGTCTGCCGGACATGGACGGCCTCGACGTGATCCGGGATCTGCGCCGCTGGAGCAGAGCGCCGATAGTGGTGGTCTCCGCCCGCCGTACCTCCGACGAGAAGATCGAGGCGCTCGACGCCGGCGCCGACGACTACGTCACCAAACCGTTCAGCATGGACGAGTTGCTGGCCCGGCTGCGGGCCGCCGTCCGCCGCACGGAGACCAAGGTCCCCGCCGCGGACGAGACGCGGACCGTCACCACCGAGGAGTTCACCGTCGACCTCGTGGCGAAGCGGGTCAGGCGAGGCGGCGGCGACGTCCGGCTGACCCCGACCGAGTGGCACCTGCTGGAACTGCTGATCCGCAACCCCGGACGGCTCATCAGCCAGCGGCAGTTGCTCGAGGAGGTATGGGGGCACTCCGCCGGCAACAGGACCAACTATCTACGCGTCTACATGGCCCAGCTTCGGCGCAAACTCGAAGCGGACCCCTCGCGGCCCCGGTATCTGATCACCGAACCCGGCATGGGCTATCGATTCGAGTCCTGACGCCCCTGGCGGCCCGCCCACCGCTCCTGGCCCCGGGAGCGCCGACCCCTTGTACAACCACCCCGGAGAATCGAAAACCATGGCACGCGGCAAGCTTCGGATCTACCTCGGTGCGGCGCCGGGCGTCGGCAAGACGTACGCGATGCTCAGCGAGGCACATCGACGGGTCGAGCGCGGCACCGACTGCGTCGTCGCCTTCGTCGAGCACCACAACCGGCCGCGGACCGAGGTGATGCTCCACGGCCTGGAACAGATCCCGCGCCAGGAACTCGAGTACCGGGACACGGCCTTCACCGAGATGGACGTCGACGCGGTCCTCAGGCGCGCCCCGGCGGTCGCTCTGGTCGACGAACTTCCGCACACCAATGTTCCGGGTTCACGCAACGCCAAGCGCTGGCAGGACGTCGAGGAACTGCTGGCTGCCGGGATCGACGTGATCACGACCGTCAACATCCAGCACCTGGAGTCGCTCGGCGACGTCGTCGAATCCATCACGGGCGTACGGCAGCGGGAGACCGTCCCGGACGAGGTGGTCCGGCGCGCCGACCAGATAGAGCTGGTCGACATGTCGCCCCAGGCGCTGCGCCGCCGCATGGCCCACGGCAACATCTACAAGGCCGACAAGGTCGACGCGGCTCTGTCCAACTACTTCCGCCCCGGCAATCTCACCGCCCTGCGCGAACTGGCGCTCCTGTGGACCGCGGACCGTGTCGACGAGTACCTCCAGCAGTACCGGGGCGAGCACAACATCCGCTCCACCTGGCAGGCCCGTGAGCGCATCGTCGTCGGACTGACCGGCGGCCCCGAAGGCCGTACGCTCATCCGCCGCGCCACCCGCCTCGCCGAGAAGGGGGCCGGCGGTGAGGTGCTCGCCGTGTACATCTCCCGCAGCGACGGCCTGAGTTCCGCATCGCCCAAGGAGCTGGCGGTCCAGCGCACCCTGATCGAGGACCTCGGCGGCACCTTCCACCACGTCGTCGGCGAAGACATCCCGCAGGCCCTGCTGGAGTTCGCCCGGGGCGTCAACGCCACCCAGATCGTCCTGGGCGCCAGCCGCCGCAAGTCCTGGCAGTACATCTTCGGCCCCGGCGTCAGCGCCACGGTGGCCGTCCGGTCCGGGCCCGACCTGGATGTCCACATCGTCACCCACGAGGAAGTCGCCCGCGGCCGGGGGCTCCCCGTCGCCCGGGGCGCACGGCTCGGCCGGTCCCGGACCATCTGGGGCTGGCTGACCGCAGTCGCGGGCCCGGCCCTGCTCACCCTCCTGCTGACGAACGTGCAGGCCGACCTCGGCCTCGCCAACGACATGCTGCTCTTCCTGACGCTGACGGTGGCCGCGGCGCTGCTCGGCGGGCTGTTCCCGGCGCTGGCCTCCGCCGCCTTCGGCTCGCTGCTGCTCAACTACTACTTCACACCGCCTCTGCACCGCCTCACCATCGCCGACCCCAAGAACATCGTCGCCATCGTGATCTTCGTGTCCGTGGCGGTGTCGGTGGCCTCGGTGGTCGACCTGGCGGCCCGGCGCACCCAGCAGGCGGCTCGCCTGCGGGCCGAGTCCGAGATCCTGTCGTTCCTCGCCGGCAGCGTGCTGCGCGGCGAGACCAGCCTGGAGGCCCTGCTGGAGCGGGTCCGCGAGACGTTCGCCATGGAATCGGTGGCCCTGCTGGAGCGGGAGAGCGACGTCGACCCGTGGTCCTGCGCCGGCAGCGTCGGCGGCGGCGTGCCGCCCGCACGCCCCGACGATGCCGACGTCGACATGCCGGTCGGAGACCGTATGGCGCTCGCCCTCACCGGCCGCGTACTGCCGGCCGAGGACCGGCGGGTGCTCGGCGCGTTCGCCGCCCAGGCCGCGGTCGTACTCGACCGGCAGCGCCTGGTCGGGCAGGCCGAACAGGCCCGTCAGCTCGCCGAGGGCAACCGCATCCGCACTGCCCTGCTCGCCGCCGTCAGTCACGATCTGCGCACCCCGCTCGCCGCCATCAAGGCGTCCGTCACCTCACTGCGCTCCGACGACGTGGAATGGTCGGACGAGGACGAGGACGAGCTGCTCGCGAGCATCGAGGAAGGCACCGACCGGCTCGACCACCTCGTGGGCAACCTGCTCGACATGTCGCGGCTGCAGACCGGGACCGTGGCCCCGCTGATCAGGGAGATCGACCTCGACGAGGTCGTCCCGATGGCGCTCGGCGGCGTCCCCGAGGACAGCGTCCTCCTGGACGTGCCGGAGGATCTGCCGATGGTCGCGGTCGACCCGGGGCTGCTGGAACGGGCGGTGGCCAACATCGTGGAGAACGCCGTGAAGTACAGCCCGGACGGCGAACCGGTGCTCGTGTCGGCCGACGCGATCGGTGATCGCGTCGAGGTACGGGTGGTGGACCGCGGGCCCGGCGTGCCGGACGAGGCCAAGGAGCGCATCTTCGCCCCGTTCCAGCGCCACGGCGACGCCCCGCGCGGCGCCGGAGTCGGTCTCGGCCTCGCCGTCGCCAGGGGATTCACCGAGGCGATGGGCGGCACCCTCACCGCCGAGGACACTCCGGGCGGCGGTCTCACGATGATGCTCACCGTCCGGACCGCTCCGGGCCAGGCATCGGCTCGTCCGGAACTGCCCAGCACGGCCATGTCCTGACGGGACGCCAGGACGGGGCACGGCACCGCGGTCAGGTGTCCGGGCCCGAGATCCTGAAGATGACCTCGGCCGTGTCGTCGTCGATCCGCGCCGACAGCTCGTGCAGCGCTGTGCCCCCGTACCGCAGCGTCCCGATGTCCCGGGAGACGCGGATGCCTGCGGCCGGCAGATGCCACAGCCGGGGATCGGCGACCAGGACACGCGGGTCCAGCCTCAGAGTGCGTCCGTCCGCATCGCGCAGGAGGAGCCTTTGCGCCACCCCGTCCGACCGGTCCGCGCACACCAGCCGGTCGGTCCGCACGTGCTGGGCCACCAGCACGCCCCGGCTGTGGATCCATCCCCGACCTGCTGTCACCCGCGCCGGCAGCAGCACCACGAACAGCACCACCGACAACCCCGCCCACAGCGCCGAACGACCGCCGCTGAGGGTGCCGTTGCCCGCGTCGACCACGACCAGCAGGCCGAGGAGGAGCGCCGCGCCAGGCAGGCGTCGCGGAGATCGCCGGCCCGCCGCACGTCGTGCGCCACAGTGGTGGATGCCGTCGGGGAGCGCCGCAAGGGGCGAGTGGGGAGGCGCCGTCGCATGCGGCGACGCTACGGCCGTCGCGGTGGGCGCTCCCGGGTCTTGATGCGTCATTGGCGCCGCTCCGGCCGGTCTTGACGCCCGGTTGACGGGACGCGCGGACCGGCGTCAAGAAGACGTGAAGGCAGGCCGGTCGGGCGCAAAGAACGCGACAGCGACCCGCCGTGCGGCCGGAAACGGCCTGCACGCTGAGCACATGACAGTTCTGGCCACGGACAGCGCCGCTCCGGCCGGCGCCGAGGAGCCCCCGGAGACCGGGGACCGCCACAAACTCACCGCACTCACCGGGCTCGCCGCCCTCTCCCTCGACGCCATGGCGTCGGTCGCCTACGGCCCCGAGGCGATCGTCCTGGTACTGGCCGCCGCCGGCGGCCACGGTCTGGGGTTCACCCTGCCCGTCACCCTTGCCATCGCCGCTCTGCTCGCGGTGCTGGTCGCCTCGTACCGGCAGGTGATCGCCGCCTTCCCGGACGGCGGTGGCAGTTACGCCGTCGCCAAGGCCCACCTCGGCCGCCGTACGAGCCTGGTCGCTGCTGCATCCCTGGTCCTGGACTATGTCCTCAATGTCGCCGTGGCCGTCACCGCCGGTGTCGCCGCACTGACGTCCGCCTTCCCCGAGCTGTACGGGGACCGCCTGTGGCTCTGCGTCGCGGTACTCGTCCTGATCACGGGCGTGAACCTGCGCGGCATCGTCGACTCGGCGAAGGCGTTCATCGTTCCGACCGCTGTCTTCATCGCCTCGATCCTGGTGCTGATCGTGGTCGGGCTCTTCAGGTCGGCCCCCGCGTCCACCGAGGCCGCCGCGGGCCATGCGTCCGTGCTGGCGGACAACGCCACCACCGTCGGCGCGCTGCTGCTGCTCAAGGCGTTCGCATCGGGCTGCTCGGCCCTCACCGGCGTGGAAGCGATCGCCAACGCCGTGCCGTCCTTCCGTACCCCCTCGGCCCGACGCGCCCAGCACGCAGAGGTCGCGCTCGGCGCGCTCCTCGGTGTGATGCTGATCGGTCTGTCCGTCCTGATCTCCCGGTTCGGGCTGCAGCCGGTCGAGGGCGTCACCGTCCTCGCACAGCTCGCGGACGCGTCCGTCGGACACAACTGGGCCTTCTACGTGGTGCAGTTCGCGACCATGACCTTGCTCGCGCTCTCCGCGAACACCTCGTTCGGCGGCCTTCCCGTGCTGCTGAAGCTGCTGGCCCGCGACAACTGTCTGCCGCATGTCTTCGGCCTCAAGGCGGACCGTCAGGTCCACCGCCACGGAGTCCTCGCCCTGGCCCTGGTCTCCGCCGCGCTGCTGGTGTTCTCCGGCGGTGACACCAACACCCTGGTGCCGCTCTTCGCGATCGGTGTGTTCGTCGGGTTCACCATCGCCCAGACCGGCATGGTCCTGCACTGGCTCCGTCTGCGTACGCCGGGTTGGCGCGGCAAGGCCGTCCTCAACGGCCTCGGTGCCGTCCTGACGGGCGTCAGCGCGGTCGTCGTCACGGCCACCAAGTTCCACGAGGGCGCCTGGCTGATCGTGGTCGCGCTGCCGCTGCTGGTGGCCGCCTTCGAGGCCGTGCACCGTGCGTACGCCAGGATCGGCGAGCGTCTGGGCATCGGTCTCATCCCCGAACCCCCGCACCGCGCACGCTCGCTGGTGATCGTGCCCGTCTCCTCGCTGACCCGGCTGACCAGCGAGGCCATGACTGCGGCAGTGTCGCTCGGCGACGAGGTGCACGCGGTGACCGTGTGCCATCCCGACCCCGAGGACCGCGCACAGGCCGAGGCACTCGCCCGCGACTGGGACCTGTGGAACCCCGGCGTGCCGCTCGTCCGTATCCCGTCCGCGCACCGCGCCCTGGGCCGCCCGATCGCCTGCTACGTACGTGAGCTGGCGGCGCGGACGCCCGAGGCACGGATCACCGTCCTCATCCCCGAGGCCGAACCGGCGCGTCTGTGGCAGCGCCTCCTGCAGAACCAGCGCGGCGCCGTCGTCGCCCACGCCCTGCGCCGGGACACCGACGCGGTCATCTGCCGGCTCCGGTTCCGGCTCGCCGCACCGGACGCCTGACGGCGGCCGTTACAGAAGGCCGGGCGCGCGGCGGGTCGGTGCGTGGGGTGGTCGATGCATGGTCGGAGCCGCCGGAAAGGGCTTGTTGTTGATCGTTGCACGGACCGGTGTAGAGGGCAGGAATGCCCCGGTATGCCCTCGGAAGATATGTGCGCCATGCAGGTGAGAGTTACAGGAATGTCCGCTTTATGTAACAACGGGCAGTTGTGATGCTTGTGTGGAGGTTGGCGCGACAAAGTGTGGTCCTCGGCTCCGGCCGGGAACCGCAATCGCGCATCCAGGCCCTGACCAGGGGCGGATGCCTCTACTTGAGGGAGCATCATGTCTGCTTCTCGGACTGTCCGCGGCATCGCGGCAGCCGCTCTGGCGTCGGGCGCCGTCGTTGCCTCCATGGCGACGCCGGCATCGGCCGACGACGGCCATGGCCGCGGCCACCACTGGGACACCCGTTCGACCGTCGTCCTCGGGCACATCCAGTACGACAGCCCCGGCCGCGACGACTACTCCAACCGCAGCCTGAACGCGGAATGGGTCGACGTCACCAACATCGGCCGCCGCTCGGTCGATCTCGACGGCTGGACCCTCACCAACCGCGACGGCAAGCGCTACACCTTCGACGACGTACGCATCTCCGGTCGCTCAACGATCCGTGTCCACACCGGCTACGGCCGTGACAGGGACGGCCATGTGTACCAGGACCGCAGCACCTACGTGTGGGGCAACTGGTCGGACAAGGCCACGCTGCGTGACGACGACGGCCGCACGGTCGACACCGCGAGGTACGGCCTCTACAACGACGACGACCGCCGGCGCGACGGCCGCCGCTATGACGACCGGCGTCACGACGACCGGCGTCACGACGGCCGTCGCCACGGCGACCGTCGCCATGACGACCGTCGCCATGACGACCGGCGTGACAATGACCGTCGCGACAACGACCGGCGTGACAACGACCGGCGTCACGACGGCCGTCGGCCCTGACCCCGTGTCCTTGGCGCCCGTGCCCTCACCGGGTACGGGCGCCGCGGTGTGTCGGCCCGGCGGCGCATCCGAGCGGGGAACGAGACCTCCACCCGGCGGTTCTTCTTGCGGCCCTCCTCTGTGGAGTTGTCGGCGATCGGGTCGTCCTCGCTGTGACCGGCCACCACGTACGCGATGCCCGCATCGGCGAGCTCGCCCGTGAGCGCCGGTGCACGGCGTCGGCTTGCTGCCGGGAGAGCCCCTTGCCGTGCTCGTACGAGCGCTCATGTGTCGGTCACCCGTTCGCCGTGCGGATGCGTCAACGCGACGTCAGCATCACCGGGAGCGACGCCAAGGTCGCGTCAAGGTGGCTGTGCGCCTCGCCCTACGCGCGTACTGCCTACGGGAGCTGATCGAGCATGAGCATGGAGAATGTCGTGGGCCTCATCGTCGCCGTCTCCCTCGTCGGCTGTCTGGTGGCCGCGACCAGGCGGCGGACGACAGTGCCGCGAGGGCTCCGGCGAACCGGTTCCCGATGGCGGAGACGGCGACGACGGCCACGACGAGGATCAAGGCCTGGTTCGTGCCCGACATGCCGGCACGGAACGGCACCAGCAGCAGGGCGACGGCGAACGGCGCCGCCACGGCAGCGACCAGCGCGATGCGGTCCTGCAAGGGGTACTTCATGAGCCACCTCGAATCACCCGTGTGCCAGAGGCACCAGGCCGACCGCCGGTTCGCCGGCCGCCACGGCCATCGTCCGTCCGCCCGCCGCGCCGGGCCGCGGGTCGTTCCGTGCTTTGACGCCTTCCTGGCGCAGGAGCGCGGTGCATTGACACCACCTTGACGCGGCCCGGGACGTGACCCGCAGATCAGTCCTGGGTCGGCACGCAGAGTACGGGGACGGGGGACAGGTGCAGCAGCTTGTGGGGCGTGGAGCCGAGCAGAGCGCCGCGTAGCGGGCTCTCGCCCCAGCTGCCGACGACGATGACCCGCGCCCGATGACGCTCGGCGGCGTCGAGCAGGGCCTGGGCCGGTGTCTCGTCGACGATCTCGACGGCGGTCGGAACACCGGCCTCGTCGGCCGACTCGACGGCATGGGCGAGCGCGGTGCGCCCGGCCTGACGGATCGCCTCGTGATGGGCGCGGTACTCCTCGCCGAGGCCGCCGGGGGCAGCGGCGCCGAACACCAGGAAGAGCGGCTCGCCGAACGCGGCCGCGACCTCGATCGCCACCCGCAGGGCCCGGACCGCTCCGGGCGACTCGTCGTATCCCAGGACGACGGACATCTCAAGGCTCCTTGCGATGGACGAGTTCCGGGTCGGCCACGCCGCGGCGCTCCTCCCAGAACGTGCCGGACCGCAGCCGCCAGATGCACATGACGATCACGCCGACCAGGCTGATCCCGATACCGATGACCAGCGGCGGGCCGAGGCCGAACCAGGAGACGCCGCTGTACGAGTTCGCCGGGTTCGACATGTCGCCGATCGACTCCACCAGCAGCCAGGCCAGCAGCCCGGCGCCGATCAGCGGCCCGGCCCCGATCAGCAGGAAGTTGTGCAGACTCTCGGTCAGATGGCGGCGGTAGTAGACGACGCAGGCGAGGCCGGTGAGCGCGTAGTAGAAGGCGATGAGGAGCGAGAGCGCGGTGAGTGAGTCGAACAGGGCGTTCTCGCTGATCTGATTGACGACGAGGTACCACGCGATGGCGATCGCAGCCACCCACCAGGTGCTCACATCGGGTGTACGGAACCGCGGGTGGATGTGGGCGAAGCGATGCGGCAGGGCCTGACGGCGGGCCATGGACAGCGCCGTGCGGGACGCCGGGATGATCGTGGTCTGGGTCGAGGCCAGCGCGGACGTGCAGACCGCGAGGAGCACGATCCAGTCCCAGCCGCCCAGCACCTCGCGGGCGAGCACCGCGAAGATCGCCTCTTCCTCGGAGGCGTTCTCGGCGAGGAATGCGGTGCCGGCGTAGCCGACGACCGCGATCGCGACCGACAGATACGTCACCAGCAGCACCACGGTCGACCAGATGCCGGCCTTGCCCGGGGCGGTGGCGGAGTCCCTGATCTCCTCGGTGAGATTCACCGCGGACTCCCAGCCCCAGTAGATGAACACCCCGAGCAACAGCCCGCCGGTCAGCGCCGCTCCGCCGGCGCCGAAGGGGTTGAGCCATTCGAAGGACGGCATGACCGGGTCGAGGGAACTCGTACCGGCATAGACGCGGTAGAGGGCGACCACGGCGAACACCAGCAGGAAGGCGACCTGGGCGAGGATGAGCACGTTCTGGACGTGGGCCGACATCTCGGTGCCGATGACACACACGGCCGTCATCACCAGGATCACGACCACCGCGAGCGTCTGCCGGATCACCTCGCTGTCCGCCCAGTTGTCGAGACCGACCGCCAGCAAACCGAAACGGACGGCGACGTCCGCGAGCGAGCCGATCACCAGGACGCCGGTCATGGTGATCGCCCAGCCGCCGAGCCAGCCGGACCAGGGGCCCATCGCCCGCGTCACCCACGAGAAGGTCGTTCCGCAGTCCTGGTCGACCTTGTTGAGGTAGTAGAAGGCCGAGGCGATCAGCAGCATGGGGACGAAGGAGGCGAGCATCACGCCGGGGGCGTAGATGCCCACCAGGGCGACGATCGGTCCGATGGCCGCGGCCAGCGAGTACGCGGGAGAGGTGGCGTTGAGGCCGATGACGAGCGCGTCGAGGAATCCGATCGCGTTGGCCTTCAGTTCGGTGGGCGGGCCGGCGCCCGCGACATCTTCGGCCATGGACTCTCGCTTCGTCGGAGCGCGGGGACATACGCATATTCGCCCAGCCCGGAGCGCGGCGCATGGCGGGCACGCCGGGGCCGGGCGGAGGTGGGTTCATCGCCTCCCGACCCGGGCTACCGCGTGGGAATTTCCGTATACTCGTTGTATGCAACCTGTGGGGGTAGTTGTGGAATCGGGTCGGGACAGGGCGTACGCGTACCTCAAGGAACACGTCCTCACCGACCCCGCGATGCAGGGGACCTTCCTTTCCGAGCAGGAGATCGCCGATCGCATCGGGGTCTCGCGTACGCCCATCCGTGAGGCGCTGCTGCTGCTCGCCGCCGAGGACCTGGTGCGGCTCGTGCCCAAGCGGGGAGCGCAGGTCGTGCCGCTGACGGGGCGGGAGATCACCGAACTGGTGGAGCTGCGCGGCATCGTCGAGCGCTATGCCGCCGAGCAGGTCATCGCGAAGGGCGGCGCTCCGGTGCAGGAGCTCGCCGAGATCCTGGAGCGGCAGCGGGCGCTCAGCAGGCCGGAGCTGGCCAAGGAGTTCATCGCCGAGGACCACCTCTTCCACGCGACGATCGTGTCCGCGGTCGGCAACGCCCTGCTCGACCGGCACTACGACGGGCTGCGCAGCAGGCAGATCCGGGCCGGAGTGGTTGCGCTGTTCAACCAGCACGGGCGGCAGGAGGCGGTGCTCGACGAGCATCAGGCGATCCTCTCGGCGATCGACGCCGGCGACGCGGAGGCGGCGCGGGCCGCGATCGACAGCCATCTGGAGTCGACCCTCAGGGTCCTGCTCGCCGGATAGCCGGCGGGCGGCACCGGGAACGGCGCGGCGTACGAAGTCCCGCGTCCCGGCGGCCGTCGACGGCCGCCGGGAC
>NZ_JBEXSW010000086.1:0-15554 GCF_040613775.1 Streptomyces sp. NPDC006208
CCGGACGGCCACTCCTTCGGAGCCACAACTGGCAAGACCCGGTAAGCCACATCCGGCCCTCCCGGGCCGCCCAACAACTTACGGAGACCCGGTGAAGCCCGCCGCACGCAACGACGCCAGCACAGTGCGCCCGGCCGATGTGCCGTCGGGCCAACGAGACCGGGTCAAGGTGGGCGACCAGCAGGCCCTCTCGCCGGCCGGGCCATTCGGGCCGCTGCCGGGCGACCCGCCACAGAGGGTGTGGTTGGAGACGTGCGTCACTCGGGGAGGTCGCAGGCCGCCGGGGTCAGCGGTGCGTGCGATGCTGGCGCCGTGTCCGCCTTGCCCCTCGCCCCTGAACCGATAGCCGCCGACCCGCCCGCCTCCACCGCACATCCGCTGCTCACGCAGTCGTGGCTCGACCTGGCTTTTCTGCACTGGGCCGTCGACCCTGCGGACGTGTCCCCGCTCCTGCCGGCAGGTACGGTTCCCGACACACTCGACGGGGCCACCTACGTGGGCCTCGTCCCCTTCCGTATGCACCGCGTCGGCTGGTTTCGTCTCCCCGGCGTCCCGTACCTGGGCACTTTCCCGGAGACCAATGTCCGTCTCTACTCCGTGGATGCCCAAGGACGTCGCGGGGTCGTCTTCCGCTCGCTCGACGCCTCACGCCTGATCCCCGTTGCGGTCGCGCGGGCGCTCTTCCGGCTGCCGTACCTGTGGTCCCGGATGAGCATCTCCCACGGCGAGGGCACGATCACCTACACGAGCACCAGGCGCTGGCCGGGCCCCCGCGGTGCGCACAGCCGGATCACCGTCCGCCCGGGCGTGTTGATCCAGGAACCCACCGCCCTCGAGCTCTTCCTCACGGCACGCTGGGGCATGCACAACACGTCGTACGGACGGCAGATGTACCTCCCGAACACCCACCCGCAGTGGCCGCTGCATCGCGCCGAACTGGTCGAGTGTGACGAGGATCTCACTACGATCGCAGGGCTCCCGACGCCGCTCGGCGAGCCGGCCAGCGTGCTGTACTCCCCCGGCGTCGCCGTGCGCTTCGGACGCCCGGCCCGTCCCGGCGGCATCCCCACACCCTGACCTCCGCGCCTGCCGAGGGCCACACACCGCTCTGCTCGTGGCGCCGGTGGGCCGGTCGGTCTTCACCGCACCCATGCCACTGCCACGACGCTCAGACGGTGCACAGGGCTGCCGCCGCCCGGTCAGTCGATGCCGCGGCCTCGCTCGAACCGTCTCCGGCCTTCGGCGAGAGCGACCAGCGGCTCGGGATAGCCGCCGCGGGCGCGGTCGTGGCTCCGGAGCTTCCAGGGTTCGTGCACAGCAGTTCCTCGAAGGTCCTCGAGCTCGGGTACCCAGCGCCGTACGTACGTGCCGTCCGGGTCGTGGAGCCGGCCCTGGCGGACGGGGTCGAGTACGCGGTTCGGCCGGGTGTCCGTGCCCGTCCCTGCGACCCACTGCCAGTTGAGCTGGTTGTTCGCCAGATCGCCGTCGACCAGCAGGTCGAGGAAGTGCCGGGCGCCGGTGCGCCAGTCCACGTACAGCGTCTTGGTCAGGAAGCTCGCGGCCAGTAGTCTCCCCCGGTTGTGCATCCAGCCTTCGTGGCGCAGCTGGCGCATGGCGGCGTCGACGACAGGGTAGCCGGTGCGCCCGTTCTTCCATGCTTCGATGTCGTCCTCGGCCTCGCTACCGGTGCGCCAGCGGTCGTGCCGGTCGCGGTAGTCGTCGGCGGCGGCGCGGGGCCGGGCGGCGAGCACCTGGTGGTGGAAGTCGCGCCAGCAGAGCTGGCGTACGTACGCGTCGGAGCCCGGACCGCCCGCGGAGCGGGCGCGGTGGACGACTTCGGCCGCGGAGATCGTGCCGAAGTGCAGGTGGGCAGAGAGCTTCGACGTGGCGTCGGCCGCAAGGTCGTCACGCATCTGCTCGTACCGCCCGAGGCCGCTGCGGAGCCATCGCGCCAGCTGCTTGCGGCCCTCGCGCTCCCCGCCGTCGGCGAGGCCTTCTGCGACCCCTGCGACGTCTTTGCGGGAGGGGATCTTCTGCGAGCGGACGGCGTCGGGCACGCGCACGGAGCGGGGCGCGCCGAGCGTGCCGCGGATCTCCTCCTGCGACCAGCGGCGGTAGTACGGGGTGAAGACCGCGTAGTGGTCCGAGCCGGAGGGGACGACGGCGCCGGGGGCGAGCGCGGTGACCACGGCGTCGTGGACGTACAGTCTGCGGCCCTGCTCATCGAGTGCGGTACGCAGCCGCTCCTCGCGGGCGTGGGCGTAACTGCTGACACCTCCTGCCATGTGCACCTCGTCCGCGTCCGCTTCGTGTGCGACTGCGCCGACCTCGTCGACGACATCACCCGAGCGGACGACAAGCCGACCGCCGCGGGCGCGCAGCTGCTCGTCGAGATCTGTCAGACAGTCGGCCAGGAACGCCTGCCGGTGGGGAGCCGGGAATCCCGCGGCCCTGATGCCGTCGTCCAGGACGAACGTCGGTACCACTTGCTCGCAGGCGCTGAGGGCCGCCCGCAGCGGCGGATGGTCGTGCAGCCGCAGATCGGAGGTGAACAGGACGACTGCGCACTTCATGAAGGCACTCCCAAGGGGGGTCGTGACGGTACTGCCGTCCCGGACCAACGGCGGCACGCGGCCGACGGATGCGCTCCTCACGGGCTCAGTCCGCGCGATGGGCCTCACGCGCGGCGTCCGCACGGCCCGCGGCCTTCGCGATGTTGCGCGCCATGCCCCCGAACACCAGGGCGTGGAACGGTGACACACTCCACCAGTACATGTGCCCGAGCAGGCCGCGCGGATGGAACAGTGCCCGCTGCCGGTAGCGGGTGGGGCCGTTGCCGTCCCCTTCCGCGTACATCTCCAGCCATGCCAGCCCCGGCAGACGCATCTCGGCACGCAGCCGCAGCAGCCGCCCCGGCTCGATCTCCTCCACCCGCCAGAAGTCGAGCGAGTCGCCCACCCTCAGCCGCGCCGCGTCCCGACGTCCGCGCCGGAGCCCGGCCCCGCCGGCAAGCCGGTCCAGCCAGCCCCGCACCGCCCACGCGAGCGGGAAGGAGTACCAGCCGTTCTCGCCGCCGATGCCCTCGATCACCCGCCACAGGGCCTCCCGCGACGCATCGACGGTCCGTGCCCGCCGGTCGCAGTACAGGCTCCCGCCCGCCCAGGCCGGATCAGTCGGCAGGGAATCACTAGGAGCTCCGGGCAGGGAGGCGGACGACCAGCGGGTGGCGACCTGTGCGTCACGGACGCGCTGGAGGGCGAGGGCGAGGGCGCGGTCGAAGCCGATCGGCGTGCCCGGCGGATCGGGCACGTACCGGGCGATGTCGTGCTCGCGACAGACGACCTCATGGCGCAGCGATTCGGCCAGCGGCCGGGCGAGCGACGGCGGAACGGGCGTGACCAGCCCGATCCAGAGGCTGGACAGGCGCGGTGTCAGCATCGGCACCCGCACGATGAGGCGGGCCGGCAGATTCGCCACCGCGGCGTACCGGTGCATCATCTCCTCGTAGGTGACCACGTCCGGCCCGCCGACGTCGAACGTCCGGCTCACCGAATCGGGCATCTCCGCGCTCCCGACGAGATACCGCAGCACGTCACGGACGGCGACGGGCTGGATACGGGTGCCGACCCAGCTCGGCGTCACCATGACCGGCAGGCGCTCGGTCAGGTACCTCAGCATCTCGAAGGACGCGGATCCCGAACCGATGATCACTGCCGCGCGCAGCACCGTCGCCGGCACGCCCGAGCGCAGAAAGACCTGTCCCACCTCGGCGCGCGAGCGCAGGTGCGCGGACAGGTCACGCTCGGGGACCCCGGCCGGCGTCAGTCCGCCCAGATAGACGATCCGCCGCACCCCGGCGGCACGAGCCTGCCCGGAGAAGTTCTCGGCCGCTTGCCGGTCGGTCTCCTCGAAGCCGGAGCCGGTGGTCAGGGCATGCACCAGGTAGTAGGCCACGTCGACATCCCGCATGGCCTCCCCCAGTGACCCCGCATCGGTCACATCGCCGCGCACGACCTCGACGTCCCGCGCCCAGGGATGGTCACGCAATTTCGCCGGCGTCCGGGCCAGGCAGCGCACCTGGTACCCCGCCTCCAGCAATTCGGGCACAAGACGGCCGCCGATGTAGCCCGTCGCACCCGCCACGAGACAACGCAACGCTCACACCACCCTCCTGCCGGTCGGTCGCGGTCACGCACCGCCCGTCCCGCCACCTACGGTGCGCCTCGCTGTTCCCTTCCGCACAACGAGCGGCTTCGGGTCCCGGCCGTCACGGGCCGTGTCGTCTGCGCCGTCACGCGGCGCGTTGCCCGATCCAGCCCTGACAGGCGCAACAGAATGTGCGGGGACGCGTCGCGTCCGCCTAGGTTCGCCATGAGTACTGCCGCGGCTGCGGCAGGACTGCCCAACGAAGGAACGTCTGATGCCCTGTCATTCGACCGGCCGCCGGATCCGTCTTTCCGTCAGGATGCTGGCCACGGTCCTGGCCTGCGCTCCTGTCCTCGTGCTCGGATCCGGCCTCGCGTACGCATCCGCTCCTCAGGACGGCGGCGGCGTCGACTGGGACGCCATCGCGCGGTGCGAGTCCTCCGGGAACTGGCGTGCGAACACGGGCAACGGGCACTTCGGCGGCCTGCAGTTCATTCAGTCGAGCTGGGTGGCTGCCGGAGGCCTGCGGTACGCGCCTCGGGCCGACCTGGCCAGCCGGGCCGAGCAGATCGCCACGGGCAAGCGACTCGCCGCCCAGCAGGGGATGGGCGCCTGGGGCTGGTGCGGTCGCAGGTGAAAGGTGCTGCGAAGCGGTCGCACCCTGCCTCAGTGATCACTCTCCGGACCGACACGTCCTGACAGCTGACGACCGCACCGTGAATGGCCGGTCCCGCACTCGGTGAACGAACCAAGAGGGCATGCGCCGGGAGGCGTGCGCCGGCCCGTAGCGTATGACTGCGGCGACCGTTCGGCGGGGGCGACGGCGGCGGTCCTGCCCGGCGGCCCTACACTCGACAGCCGCTTCCGGTTCGCGGGAGCAGAACTGGTTCTCGGGAAGGACTGATTGACCGTGTGGCAGGAAGCGCCGATCTACGACCGGCTCGTCACGGAACTCGGTGACATTCCGGCGCAGGTGCGCACTGAAGCGGAGCGAACCGTACGGGCTCTGGAGGAGGCAATCCGCCCGTCCACCCCCTGGCAGGCGGACTCCCGTACCCAGTACGGCCATTCACCCCGCCCTTCAAGTCCCCTCCTGTAGGCGGCACTTGCCCGCCGGGGCCGCGGAAAGGCGGCGCGGTGCGCCGCGCGCCGCCCTGCGCCATGTGCCGTCACCGGGTGAAGGCCGAGGACCCGTGGGATGTCCACGGACCGTGCCCGCGCCGGCCGCGGCCCGTCGGGCAGATCGCAGGTCCCTCCCTCTCCAGCTCCGCGGCCTCACGAGAGTCCGAGGCCCTGGCGGTCGGGTTCTCACGCCACGGTCCCCGCACAGTCGCCGCCGAGGAGATACGCGCAAGCCGCCGAGCCCTCGGTGAGCTGGTCGCACGGCACCGCGGCGGCGATCCGGAGGGCCGGGCACTCGCGCTGCGGCTGATCCCCGGCCTCCAGGGAACGCTGCCGGACCCGCTCGCGACGGACACGCGGGGGGGGTGAGCTGAGCGACGGTGCCCCTGTCGCGGCCGAGCGCCCGGCCGTGGCCCACGCGGACCAAGCGCCCGCGGGCCGGACGGGGGACGCTGGCAGAGAGCACCCCGAAAGGCGGGGCGACCGCTGCGGCACGCGGAAAGAAGGCGAGGTCATGAAGGCGCTCGTGTTTCAGGGGCCCGGGCAGACGTCCTGGCAGGACGTGCCCGATCCCGGCATCAAGGACGCCGCGGACGCCATTGTCCGCGTGGGCTCCGTGACGATCTGCGGTACTGACCTGCACATCATCAAGGGCGACGTCCCCGAAGTCGCGCCGGGACGCGTCCTCGGGCACGAAGCCGTGGGTGAGGTGGTGGAGATCGGCAGCGACGTGCGCACGGTGCGTCCGGGCGACCGGGTGCTGGTGTCGTGCATCTCGGGGTGCGGGCGCTGCCGGTTCTGCCGCGAGAACCGCTACGGCCAGTGCCGCGGGGGTGGCGGCTGGGTCCTGGGCCACTTGATCGACGGCACGCAGGCCGAATACGTACGGGTGCCCTTCGCGGACCTCTCCGTGCACCCGCTGCCGAGCGCCGTCGGCAGCGACGACGCGGTGCTGCTGGCCGACATCTTTCCCACCGCCTACGAGGTGGGCGTGCTCAACGGCCAGGTGCAGCCGGGTGACACCGTCGTGGTGGTCGGCGCGGGCCCGATCGGTCTCGCCACGATCGCGACCGCCCAGCTCCACACTCCCGGGCGGATCATCGTGATCGACCTTGCCGAGTCCCGGCTGACCGCAGCTCGCGCCCTCGGAGCGGACGCCACGGTGAACGCGGCCGAGGACCCGGAGAAGCTGGTCGAGGACCTCACCGACGGGCTGGGCGCGGATACGGTCGTGGAAGCGGTCGGTGTGCCGGAAGCGTTCGAGATGTGCACACGCATGGTCCGCCCCGGCGGTCGCGTCGCCAATGTCGGTGTGCACGGCAAGCCGGCGACCCTGCATCTGGAGGATCTGTGGATCAAGGACGTGACGATCACGACCGGGCTGGTCGACACCCACAGCACGCCGCTGCTGCTGCGCATGCTGGCGGCGGGCCGGCTGCCTTCCACCGAACTGGTCACCCACCGATTCGAGCTGGGGCAGATGGAGGAGGCGTACGACGTCTTCGCCCGAGCGGCGGACACCGGTGCGCTCAAGGTCGTGCTCGGCGGGCCTCGCCATGACGTCGTGACGCTGCCGGCCTAGCGGGACCGGGCCACGGGCCGAGCGGGACATTCACAGGATCCGACAGGCACTGGTGTCACGCACCAGAAGGTGGTTCCCTGGAATGGACGGGGAGGACCCCTGAAAGGACACGGGGAAGCGGACAAGTGCCGCGCACCGTGCAATCAGGATCCGCGAGAAGTGGATGGGGCCCTCCCCGCCACGATGCGCGCATCCAGCCGCGAGCCCGTGTCCCTGCATTCGCGCGGACGCATCCCGGGTGCCCGTTCAGCGCTGCGTATCTCCGTGTTCGTGGACCTGAGCGACGATGACCGCGGCCTGTACGCGTCGCTCCACGCCGAGCTTCGACAACAGCCGCGAGATGTGGTTCTTCACCGTCTTCTCCGAGAGGTAGAGCCGCTTGCCGATCTGGCTGTTGGTCAGTCCCTCGCCGACCAGGTCCAGCACCTCGCGCTCCCGCTCGGACAGGGCGGCCAGCCGTTCGTCCTCCTCGGGACCGGCAGCTTCCGGACCGCGCAGCGAGTGCATCAGCCGGGCGGTCGTCGCGGGGTCGAGCATGGACTGTCCCGTGGCCACGGTGCGGATCGCCGAGACGAGGTCCGTGCCCTTGATCTGCTTGAGGACGTAGCCGGCGGCTCCCGCCATGATGGCGTCGAGCAGCGCGTCCTCGTCGTCGAACGAGGTCAGCATGAGGCAGGCGAGGCCGGGCATACGGGTGCGCAGGTCGCGGCACACGGCGATGCCGTTGCCGTCCGGCAGGCGTACGTCGAGGATCGCGACATGCGGACGGAGCGCGGGTCCGCGGGCCAGCGCCTGTTCGGCGGTGGCGGCCTCCCCCACCACCTCGATGTCCGGCTCCGCCTCGAGCAGGTCGTTCAGTCCGCGACGTACGACTTCGTGGTCGTCCAGGAGGAAGACCCGGATGGGCGTCTCCTGCGAGAAGGCCGGTTCCTCGGTCATGTCTGCCCCTTGAAGGTCGGACCGTTCACTCGATCATGTCCCGGTCGGCTCCGTGCCGACAGGGCCGAACGGTCCCCGTCTGCATCTGCTGGGGTCGAGTGGCGCCGGTCCGGGGCCGGTCATCCCCTCCCGGCCCGGCAGCTCGGGTGGGACGGTCGAAGCAGGGACCGGAGGGGCCGCGCGAGGGCCGCGCGGACATCGCCCGACCGGCCACCGCGACCCAAGGGGGCGCATCATGCGAAGGACCATCACAGCAGGCATCGATGGTTCCCTCGAGAGCCTGGCCGCTGCTGAGTGGGCGGCTCGCGAGGCACTGCTCAGGGACCTCCCGCTGGCCCTTGTCCAGGCCGGTCCCCGTCCACTGCCCCGTACCCACCCGTCCGGGATCGATGCCCCGGCCGGGCAGGAGGACCACCTGGACAGTGCGGTGCGCGAGCTCCTCGTCGGCTTTCCGGAGCTGCACGTCGTACCGATGTGCAGACCCGGGCCTGCGGGCGACGCTCTGCTCGCGGCGGCCGGGGAGTCCGAGATGCTGGTGCTCGGGTCGCGCGGGTTCAGCGGCTTGGCCGGATTCGTGATCGGTTCCGTCGCCCTGGACGTCACCGCCCGCGCCCGCGTACCGGTCGTCCTGGTCCGCGGGGGATGGACTGCGGATGAAGCGTCCCTGCCCGCGCAGGCCCGCCCGGTGCTGCTCGGCCTCGACCTGGACGGCCTCGACCTGGAGTCCGCCGGTGACGAGCTCATCTCCTTCGCCTTCGACATGGCGGCGGCCCGTGGCGTGCCCCTGGAGGTGCTCCACAGCTGGAGGCTTCCGCAGCTCTACCCCTACGGGCGGGCCTACGACCCGCTCCCCGCGCCGGACGCGGCGGTCCTCGCGGCCGAGCGTCAGCAGGCGCTGACCTCTGCCCTGCGGCCCTGGCGCGACAAGCATGCCGAGGTTCCGCTCCGTGTTCGCCTCGTCGCGGGCAGGGCGGCGCACCAGTTGCTCAAGGCGGCCACACGGGCAAGCCTCCTGGTGGTCGGGCACCGCGACGGTGCCGGCACGCGCTTGGGGCCGGTGACGCAGGCGGCCGTCCACCATGTGGCCTGCCCGGTCGCGATCGTTCCCCACGATCATGTGCCGGAGGCTGCCACCGTTGGCGCCGCGGAGCGTTGATCCGCCGGATCCAGGGCTGGGCGCTGCTCGGGTGATGGCCCTACCGTGGAACCGGACGCCGGCCGTAGGGCCAGATCCGTCTGCCGGAGGCGCCAATGAGCGACAGCGAACCCGCACGCGAACGGGAAACCGCACCGGAATCCCTGGCCGGATCCCTCTCCGGGTCCCTCTCCGACGGCGCCCGCCGGCTCTCGGAACTGCGGCTGGACGACCTGCTGGTGGAGCTGCAGGTACGCATGGAAGCCGTGCGCGGCGCGCGCGACCGTGTGCACCGCCTGCTCGAGGCGGTTCTGTCCATCGGGCGTGAGCTGGATCTTGCCCAGGTCCTCCGGGGGATCGTCGAGGCCGCCACCGTGCTGGTGGACGCGGAGTACGGAGCGCTGGGGGTGATCGGCGACGACCGGATGCTCTCCGAGTTCGTCCCCGTCGGCGTCACCGACGAGCAATGGGCGGCCATCGGAGCGCTCCCGACCGGTCACGGGCTGCTGGGCGAGCTGATCCGAAACCCTGCCCCTCTGCGGCTCGCGGACCTGTCCGAGCACCCGGCGTCGCACGGCTTCCCGCCCCGTCATCCGCCGATGCAGTCGTTTCTCGGCGTGCCCATCCGTGTGCGGGAGAAGGTCTTCGGCAACCTCTACCTCACCGAGAAGCGCGGCGCCGCGGCGTTCGACGCCGAGGACGAGCTCGTACTGTCGACCCTGGCCGTCGCCGCAGGCGTGGCCATCGAGAACGCGCGGCTCTACGAAGCGGCGCGGCGCCGGGAGCGCTGGCTGGCGGCCGGCTCCGAGGTCACGAGCGCTCTGCTGTCCGGCCGGCCGCGGTCCCAGGTGCTGGAACTGATCCTGGAGCACGCCCGTGCGATCGTGTCGGCGGATCTGGGCCTGATCGCGGTGCCCGCCGAGGGCACCGGCCGACTGCGTATCGCGCTCGCCGCAGGGGCGGACGCCGAACATCACGAGGGAGTGCTGCTGCCCGAGGACGACGGCTGCATCACGACGGCGTTCGAGATGCGGGAGCTCATCGACAGTGCCGACCTCGAGAACGATCGGCGCGCCGTACCGGAAAGGGCCCGGTGGGCGGGTCTGGGGCCGGCGGCAGCCGTACCGCTCAGAACGGGTGACAGCGTGCATGGTGTCCTGCTGTTGGCCAGGGGCAAGGGACGGGCCCAGTTCGGAAAGGAGGAGTCGAGCTCGCTGATGGGCTTCGCGGAACAGGTCGCGCTGGCGATGGAGCTGGCCGAGCGGCGAAGTGACGCCGAGCAGATCACCCTGCTCGAGGATCGGGACCGTATCGCCAGGGACCTGCACGACCTCGCCATCCAGCGGCTTTTCGCCACCGGTATGACTCTGCAGAGTGCCCGACGGTTCGTCGAGCATCCGCAGGCCGTGGAACGGCTGGAGCGTGCCGTGGACGATCTCGACACCACTATCAAGATCATCCGGTCAACCATTTTCGGTCTGCGCAGTCATGAGGCGGAGCCGGCGGGGGCCCAGGCGCTGCGCAGCCAGGTGGTCAAGGCAGTCGAAGGCTCGGCGGCCTCCCTCGGCTTCACACCCGCCCTGCGCATCGAGGGTCTGCTGGACACGAGGGTCGCGGGCGCAGCCGGACAGCATCTGGTCGCCGTGCTCGTGGAGGCCCTGAGCAACGTGGCGCGTCATGCACGGGCGGCCGCGGTCGACGTGCATCTGGTGGTCACGGCCGAGCAGTTGACGCTCACCGTCACCGACGACGGCGTGGGGATCCCGCCGGGCGCGGGCCGCAGTGGCCTCAAGAACATCGACGAGCGCGCCGGCGCGATGGGCGGCACTCTGGACGTGGGTCCTGGACCACGGGGCGGTACGCAGGTGGTGTGGCGGGTGCCGCTGCCCGCACCGGACAGCTACGGGGATCCGCGTGATGCAGCGGCGCAGTGAGGGCGAAGTGGTGCCGGTCCCTCTGCGTACGCGCGCAGAGGGCGGGCAGGCGTCCACAGGTGGCTCGCAGACGACGGGCGAGCGCGGACCTCACCCGGCACCGCGGTCGGCACCTGGACGTCCGGCTTCGGCCGCCAGGATCTGGCGCCGCAGCGGGTGCGCGGGCAGGGACGCAGTGCCCTCCCCCAGTGCCCCTCACCCACCCGGCGATGAGCGGGAGGACTGGTCGAAGCCATGACCAAGTACGTGTACGACTTCGCCGAAGGCGGCCGGGACATGGCCGATCTGCTCGGCGGCAAAGGGGCCAACCTTGCGGAGATGGCCCGTATGGGGCTGCCCGTGCCGCCGGGTTTCACCGTCACCACGGAGGCCTGCCGGGTGTTCCTGGCGACGGGCGAGGCGCCCGCGCAGCTGAACCAGGAGATCGCCGCCCACCTGGCGACACTGGAGCAGACCGCCGGCCGGCGGCTCGGACAGGTGGACCACCCGCTGCTGCTGTCGGTCAGATCAGGGGCACGTTTCTCGATGCCCGGCATGATGGAGACGATTCTCGACATCGGACTGAACGACTACTCCGTCCTCGGGCTGGCCCGGTCGCCCGAGCGGGAACGGTTCGCCTGGGACTCCTACCGGCGGCTCGTCCAGATGTTCGGCAGCACGGTGATGGGTGTCGACAGCGCGCTCTTCGAGGAGGCACTGGCCCGCCTCAGGAAGGAACACCGTGCCGCCGACGACACCCAGCTCGACACGGCCGACCTGATCAGGCTGGTCGAGACCTACAAGGACCTGATCCAGGAGCAGACCGGCGAAGCCTTCCCTGAGCAGCCCGCCGAGCAGCTCCGGCGTGCGGTCCTCGCGGTCTTCACCTCGTGGAACGGCGAACGTGCACGGATCTACCGCCGCCGCGAGCACATCCCCGACGACCTGGGCACCGCGGTCACCATCCAGACCATGGTCTTCGGCAACCTGGGCGCCGACTCCGGCAGCGGCGTCGCCTTCACCCGGGACCCGGCGACCGGACGCCCCGGCATCTACGGGGACTACCTGCCCAACGCACAGGGTGAGGACGTCGTCGCCGGCATCCGCAACACGTTGCCGCTGCAGGACCTGGCAAGGCTCGATCCCGCTTCGTTCGCCCGGCTGCGCGACACCATGCAAAGGCTCGAGGCTCACTACCGCGACCTGTGCGACATCGAGTTCACCATCGAGCGCGGCACCCTCTGGATGCTGCAGACCCGGGTCGGCAAGCGCACGGCGCAGGCCGCGTTCGCCATCGCTTCGCAGCTGACCGACGAGGGGCTGATCTCGGCGCGGGAGGCCCTCGACCGGGTCGACGGCCGAGCGCTCGCCCGTCTGATGTTTCCGCGCTTCGACACTTCGGCAGCCGGGAACGTGATCGCGCACGGCATTGCCGCCTCACCCGGCGCCGCCGTGGGCGAGGCGGTGTTCGACTCGGCCGAAGCCGTCCGGCGGGCGGCCGAGGGCCGGCAGGTCGTCCTCGTACGCCAGGAGACAGCACCGGACGACCTGCCCGGCATGGTCGCCGCGCAAGCGGTCCTGACCAGCCGCGGAGGCAAGACCAGTCACGCGGCCGTGGTGGCCCGCGGAATGGGCAAGGTGTGCGTGTGCGGCGCGGAGGACATCGTCGTGGACCCGCGGCAGCGCTGCTTCGTCGCCGAAGGGGTGACCGTGCCCGAGGGCGTGGTGATCTCCGTCGACGGCTCCGAAGGTGTGGTGCACCTCGGTGCCGTGCCGCTGATCGACTCGGAGGTCATGAGCTACTTCGACAGCGGCGGCGAGCTGCCCGACGAGAACGCGGCGCCGACCGTACGCGAGGTGCACCGGCTCATGGAGCAGGCCGACGAGGCACGGCGGCTCGAGGTCCGTGCCAACGCCGATACGCCCGAAGACGCCGCCCGGGCCCGCCGGTTCGGCGCGCAGGGCATCGGGCTGTGCCGTACCGAGCACATGTTCCTCGGCGACCGGCGCACCCTGGTGGAGGCCATGATCCTCGCGCACGACGACGCCGGCCGCGCAGCGGCGCTCGCCGCCCTGCTGCCGCTCCAGCGCCAGGACTTCACCGGCATCCTCGAGGCCATGGACTCTCTGCCGGTCACCATCCGGCTCCTCGATCCACCGCTGCACGAGTTCCTGCCCGACCGGACCGAACTGTCCGTACGGCTCGCCCGGGACGAGGCACTCGGCAGAGCACCGGAGCCGCGGGACGCCGAGCTGCTGGCGGCTGTCACGCGCATGCACGAGGAGAATCCGATGCTCGGCCTGCGCGGTGTCCGTCTCGGTCTGGTGGTCCCGGGGCTGGTGGCCATGCAGGTGCGGGCCATCGCCGAGGCCGTGGTGGCGTGCAGGCGTGCGGGCGGAGATCCCCGGGCGGAGATCATGGTCCCGCTCGTCGACGCGGTCGAGGAGCTGCACCTGGTGAAGGAGGAGGTGGAGCGGGTCCTCTCCGAAGTGTCCCGGGAGACGGGCATCACGGTCGACTGCCCGGTCGGCACCATGATCGAACTGCCCCGGGCTGCCCTGACCGCCGGGAAGATCGCACGGGACGCGCAGTTCTTCTCCTTCGGTACGAACGACCTCACGCAGACGACCTGGGGGTTCTCCCGCGACGACGTGGAGGCGGCGTTCTTCTCGGCCTACCTCGACAAAGGTATTTTCGAGACTTCCCCGTTCGAGACGATCGACCGCGAGGGGGTGGGCCGCCTCGTCGAGATCGCCGTCCGTGAAGGCCGCGCCGCCCGGCCCGATCTCAAGATCGGGGTCTGCGGGGAGCACGGCGGCGACCCCGAGTCGGTGCACTTCTTCCACGGCGTGGGACTCGACTACGTCTCGTGCTCGCCGTTCCGCATCCCGGTCGCCCGGCTGGAGGCGGGCAGAGCAGCGCTCGCTTCCGTTGCGGCCGGCGAGCGTCGAGCCTGATGACGGGCGCCCCCGAGCCGGCTCCTCGGAGACATCCGTGCGGCCGGCATCGGAGCGCTCCAGGCCGGTGACGGCTCCGGACTCGGCCGCTCTCGGTGACGGGTCGGACTCACACGTACTCGAGCACGTCGCGCAGCGGCCGACGGGGTGTGGCAGGCGTTTCGGGACCGTAGCCGAACCTGATCAGCATCTGGGCGTGCCCCATCGCCGTGAGCGGGTCACGCACCGCCCAGCGCAGTTCGGGCCACTCGAGGGCCTGCGAGTCGAGAGCTGTGGACAGCCCGTCGAGCGTCGCCTCCAGCAGCACGCGCTCCAGGGCCTGACCTGCGTCGAGCCAGTCCACCGGGCGGTCACGCCGGGTACCGAGCACGGCCAGGCAGGGGTGCTGCTCGAAGACGGCCCGCCGCCGCTCGCCCGTACCGCTCCGGGGCACGAAGTCGCGCACCGGTGCCCGGCCCGTGTAGCGGCGGGGCCCGAAGGCGTAGGCCGGGATTCCTTCGTGCTGACGGTCACCCGTGCCGGCCCGTGTCCAGCGTTCGGTCTCCGCCTGGACCTCCGGATCCGCGGCCACCCGTTCCCCGGCCTCCTGCACCAGGGCCAGGACGGAGTGCACCTGCCAGTCCCCGAGAAACGCCAGCCGGGCGCCTTCGGCCACGGCGGCGCCGGCCAGCCCGTCGCGCAGTGCTTCGGAGACGGACCCGCCGGTGAACGGCTCCCTGCTCGTACGCCGCAGTGCGACCGCCGGATACAGCGCGGCAAGCCGGTCGTCGGCGACGGGGTGCGGGGTGAAGGTGATGTCGGCGAGGAGCTCGGGATCGGCCGCATCGGGCAGCAGCTCGATGTGCGGCGCCAGGCCGGCGTGGGCTGCGGCTACGCGGAGATTGAACAGCGCCGCTCCACAGCCCAGATGCAGCGCACGGTGAGCCAGGTCGGCCACCGGCATGGCACGGGCGGGATCCATACGCAGTTGCAGTGTGCCGCGGCTGCGTATGTACCGGAACTGCCAGGGTTGTGCGTTGTGCATGGACGGGGCGGCAGTGGCACGGTCGACGAGAAACTCCACGGTCGAGGTGTCGATCGTCTGTGTGAGCACGGTGGCCTCCTTCTGGTGCTTCCAGCGTGGCGGCCGGCCGGCTGAGGGGGCAGGGGCCGAACGGACTCCACCAGGGCCGAACGGCCCATGCGGTGCTGATGGCCGGCCTCACTGTGGTGTTCCGCGGTGCAGCAGCACCGCCGGGGTGCGGCGGACACAGCGCCGGGGTCGGCCGGACCCACGTCTGTCAGAGGGCTCGTGCCGGCTGACATCGAGCAGCACAGCATCCGCGACGCCTCTCGCGGCCGCGAGCGAATGCCCGGCATCGCGACCGGTTGTGATCACCGCGCCGGTGCGGTCCCGGTTGTCGACAGCCGCCCGTACGGGGTCACCGGGCTTCGGACAGCAGTGCACGAGCCGCACCTCAGGGCGCCGGACAGCCGGCGGACAGCGGAAGGCGCTGACCACACAGATGAGGGGGTTCTCTTGAACTCCGGCCGTGAGGTCTGTCCGGCCGGCTGATCTGACCTGTGGCGTCTGGTGGGGTGCGCCGGCGGTACTGCCGGGAGTGTGCTGATCCGCTTCCACCGGCGATGGCGGCGAAGCGGTACCCGGCGCCAGACCCGGACCCCGGCAGCCTTCTGGGCGGCGGGGGGGGCCGGGGCAAACCCCGCGCCCGCGCAAGCCGCGCCCCACCCCGCCCCCCCGCCCCCCACCCGGACTAGT
>NZ_JBEXSW010000087.1:0-14985 GCF_040613775.1 Streptomyces sp. NPDC006208
CGGCGCTGCCCGGCGACCCAAAGCCCCACCGGCCGCAGAGGAAAGACGCCCTGCCCGGCAACGACCGGAGGCCCGCAAAGCACGGCTCCCCGCCGGGAACGACCGGCGGCCCGCGGCCGCGCGACCTCGTGAGGGGGTCGGGGTCGCAGGAGAGGGGTGCCCGGACGTAAGGCGTCGTAAGCCTTGGGCGAGGCAGGTCACGGGGAAAGCAGTCCGGGTACCCCACTCCGGAGGCCCCGGCCCCCGCACCACCCACCGGACAGGCGCCCTGCGGGCAACACCCACGGACGGACCCGCCCGATGCACAGGCCGGCCCGCCCCAGGAGCAACACCCACGGGCGGGCCGCCCGGTGTGCGCGCGGCCCGCCCCGTGGAGCGCCACGCCCCGCGAGCGTCAGCGAGCCTGGCCGAAGCGGGAGCGGAAGCCGCTGCGTTCGTCCGCCGCCACCGACGCCGCACCGTGCGTCACCGTCTCGTACACCGCCAGGATGTCCGCGCCCACCGTCGACCAGTCGAAGCGCCGCACATGCGCCGAGCCCCGCGCACTCAGCTCCGAGCGGCGCGCCGGGTCCGACAGCAGCCGCACCGCCGCCGACGCGAGCGCCCCCGCGTCCTCGTTGGCGAACAGCTCACCTGCCGCCCCCTGGTCCAGCACCTGTGCGAACGCGTCCAGGTCCGACGCCAGCACCGGCGCCCCCGCCGACATGGCCTCAACCAGGATGATGCCGAAGCTCTCTCCGCCCGTGTTGGGCGCGACATACACATCGACGCTGCGCAGCAGCCGCGCCTTGTCCTCGTCGCTGACCATGCCGAGGAACTCGACGCGCGAGCGCATCTCCTTCGGCAGCGTCGCGACGGCCTCCTCCTCGTCGCCACGCCCTGCCACCAGCAGCCTCACGTCCGGGCACTCGGCGAGGATCGCCGGGAGCGCCCTCATCAGCACCGGCAGCCCCTTGCGCGGCTCGTCGATGCGCCCTATGAAGCCGATGGTGTTGCCCTGCCACTCCTTCTTGGGCTCGGCCTTCTCGAAGAAACCGACGTCGACACCGTTGGGAATGACGACAGCGTCGCCCCCGAGGTGCTCGACCAGCGTGCGCCGGGCGTACTCGCTGACCGCGATGCGGGCACTGATCTTCTCCAGCGCGTGCTGCAGGATCGGGTACGCCGCGATCATGGCGCGCGAGCGCGGGTTGGAGGTGTGGAAGGTCGCGACGATCGGGCCCTGCGCCGCCCAGCAGCTCAGCAGCCCCAGCGACGGGGAGGCCGGCTCATGGATGTGGATGACGTCGAAGGCGTTGTCGTGCAGCCAGCGCCGCACCCGCGCCGCCGACAGGAAACCGAAGTTCAGGCGGGCGACCGAGCCGTTGTACGGCACGGGCACCGCCCGGCCCGCGGAGACCACGTACGGCGGAAGCGGAGTGTCGTCGTCGGCCGGAGCCAGGACGGACACCTCGTGCCCGAGCCGGATCAGATGATCCGCCAGGTCACGGATGTGGAACTGCACGCCGCCCGGCACGTCCCACGAGTACGGGCAGACGATGCCGATCTTCACGTACGGCGCTCCTCGAGGTCGTCGAGCCACAACCGCTGCAGCATGTGCCAGTCCTCCGGGTGGTCGGCGATTCCCGTGGCGAAGGCATCGGCCAGCGCCTGTGTCATGGAAGACGTCTTCTCGGCCCGGGTACCTGTCTCGGGTACCTCGACGGGCGGGTGGATGCGCCCCTTCATCACCGGCGACTCGTCGTACCAGAGAGTCACCGGAACCAGCAGCGCGCCGGTCTGCTGCGCGAGCAGCGCCGGACCGGCCGGCATCCGGGCCGTGTCGCCGAAGAACTTCACCTCGACGCCGGACGCGGACAGATCGCGGTCGGCCACCAGGCAGACCAGACCGCCGTCCCGCAGCCGGCGGGCGAGTGTGCCGAAGGCGGAGCCCCCGGAGTGCGGCAGGACCTCCATGCCGAGGCTCTCCCGGTAGGCCACGAACCGGTCGTACAGGGTCTCCGGCTTGAGCCGCTCGGCGACCGTCGTGAACGGCACGCCCAGCGCACGGGTCACCCAGACCCCCGCCACGTCCCAGTTGGCCAGATGCGGCAGCGCGACCACCACGCCCTTCCCCGAGGCCAGAGCGTCGGTCAGGTGGTGGAGATCCTTCGCGGAGAAGCTCTGTGCCGCACGCTCCTGGCTCCAGGTGGGGAGCCGGAACGACTCCATCCAGTACCGCATGTAGGAGCGCATGCCCGCCTTGGACAGATCGGCCAGCCGCTCGGCCCCGGCGTCGGGCACCACCCGCGCCAGATTGGCCTCAAGGCGCAGCACCCCCTTGCCACGCCGCTTCCAGGCGATGTCGGCGATGGTGCGGCCGAGCGCCGCCGCGACCGGCTCGGGGAGCTTCTTGACCGCAGCCCAGCCCAGTCCGTACAGCGCGTCCGTCAACCGGTCCCTGGCTCCGCTCATGCCTCACTCCCCTGCGAAGTGCCGTGCGTGGTGGGCGACCCGTCGGCTTCCGCCGCCTCACGCCGTACGGTCACCACCCGCTGCCCCAGAGTCACCAGGCTGCCGACGGCCACGATCCACAGGGCGATCGGCAGCAGCACGTCGACCCCGGGAACACCGAATCCGTGCAGACCCGCCAGACCGGCGGCCACCAGCGAGATCACCAGCCGCTCGGCACGCTCGACGAGCCCGTTGACAGCCACCGGCAGGCCGATCGACTCGCCACGGGCCTTCGTGTACGACACCACCTGGCCGCTGGCCAGACAGAAGATGGCAACCGCACACAGCACATTGTCGTCGCCCTTGCCCGCGTACCAGAGCGCGAACCCGCCGAAGATGGCCCCGTCGGCGACCCGGTCCAGCGTCGAGTCCAGGAACGCACCCCAGCGGCTGGAGGTCCCCGCCTGCCGCGCCATGTTCCCGTCCACCAGGTCCGAGAACACGAACATCGTGATGACGATCGTGCCCCAGAAGAACTCGCCCCGGGGAAAGAAGACCAGTGCTCCCGCCACGACTCCCGCCGTGCCGATCAGGGTGACCGCGTCCGGGCTCACCCCGCGGCGGAGCAGAAACGCGGCGAACGGTGTGAGAACACGCGTGAAAAATGCACGCGCGTACTTGTTCAGCATGGCCTTCCCGAGGGTTCGGTGGGCCGAGTGGCCCCTACGGCCACCGGCTGGCCCATCGTAGCCACGACGTCAGCACCGCATGGGCGGCACCCGGCCTCCCGGGTTCGCGTACGACGTATGGACGCACCATGACGGGAGTGGAAAGCTCGAAAGACCACCCGCGGGCACCGCCGGAGCTGCCCCGGACGCCGTTCGGGGTCCACCACCCATCTCCCCCGCGCCCGCAGCTCCCCACTCCTCACCGGGCAATCGATCGGGAGGCATGAATCATGGGCGACAAGGCGAATGCACACCCCGGGGCCGCCGGCAGGGCAGTAACGGCCGACCACCCCGCATCCGTACGGAATGTGGTGCTGGTCGGCCACAGCGGTTCCGGCAAGACGACCCTGGTCGAGGCGCTCGCGCTGACCGCAGGAGCGGTCAACCGGGCCGGCCGGGTCGAGGACGGCGCCACGGTCTCCGACTACGACGAGATCGAGCACCGTCAGCAACGATCCGTACAGCTCTCCCTCGTCCCGCTCGAATGGGGCGGGTGCAAGATCAATCTGTTGGACACTCCCGGATACGCCGACTTCGTCGGCGAGCTGAGGGCCGGTCTGCGCGCCGCCGACGCGGCCCTTTTCGTCGTCTCGGCCGCCCAGGAGGCCGACGCGGTGGCAGGGGCGACGCGCATGGTCTGGGAGGAGTGCGCCGCGGTCGGCATGCCGCGCGCCATCGTCGTCACCCACCTGGAGACCGCGCGCACCGGCTTCGAAGAACTCACCCAGGTCTGCGGAAGCATCTTCGGCGGCGACGACCCGGACGCCGTACTGCCGCTGTACCTGCCGCAGTACGGACCCCAGCACGCGGACGGGCACGCCCCGGTCACCGGACTGGTCGGCCTGCTCTCCGAAAAGGTCTTCGACTACACCTCCGGCGAGCGCAAGGAGAGCCCGCCCGACGCCGAGCAGTCGGCGCTGATCGGCGAAGCCCGCAACCGCCTGATCGAAGGGATCATCGCGGAGAGCGAGGACGAGACCCTCATGGACCGCTACCTCGGCGGCGAGGAGATCGACATCAAGACGATCATCGACGACCTCGAGAAAGCGGTCGCCCGAGGCACCTTCCACCCCGTGCTCGCCGCGGCGCCCGCATCCGACGGCGGAAAACAGGGCCTCGGCACCGTGGAACTTCTCGAACTCATCACCGGCGGCTTCCCCACCCCGCTCGAGCCGACGGCACCGGCCGTCACGACCCCCACCGGCGCACCACGTCCACAGATCACCTGCGACCCCGCAGGCCCGCTGGTCGCCGAGGTCGTCAAAACCGCATCCGACCCCTACGTCGGCCGGATATCACTCGTACGGGTCTTCTCCGGCACCCTGCGCCCCGACGAGACCGTCCATGTCTCCGGCCACGGTCTCGCGGACCGCGGCCACGAGGACCACGACGTCGACGAGCGGATAGGAGCCCTGACGGCGCCCTTCGGCAAACAGCAGCGCCCACTCGGCCAGGCCATCGCGGGCGACCTCGCCTGCGTCGCCAAACTGTCCCGCGCCGAGACCGGCGACACGCTGTCGGCCAAGGACGACCCCCTGCTCATGGAGCCCTGGAGCATGCCCGACCCGCTGCTGCCCCTGGCCATCCAGGCCCACAGCAAGGCCGACGAGGACAAACTCTCGCAAGGGCTGTCCCGGCTGGTCGCCGAGGACCCGACCATGCGACTGGAACAGAACCAGGCCACCCACCAGGTCGTGCTCTGGTGCCTGGGCGAAGCACACGCGGACGTCGCCCTGGAGAGGCTGCGCAACCGCTACGGGGTCCAGGTCGATGTCGTACCGCACAAGGTGCCCCTGCGCGAGACGTTCGGCGCCAAGGCCGCCGGACGCGGCCGGCATGTGAAGCAGTCCGGTGGCCACGGGCAGTACGCCATCTGCGAGATCGACGTCGACCCGCTGCCGCCCGGATCAGGCATCGAGTTCGTCGACAAGGTCGTCGGCGGCGCGGTGCCCCGCCAGTTCATCCCCTCCGTCGAGAAGGGTGTACGGGCCCAGGCAGCTCGCGGAGTCGCCGCCGGATACCCGCTCGTCGACGTGCGCATCACCCTGCGCGACGGCAAGGCTCACTCGGTGGACTCCTCCGACGCCGCCTTCCAGACCGCCGGCGCACTCGCCCTGCGCGAAGCCGCCGCCGAGGTCCCCATCCACCTGCTGGAACCGGTCGCGGAGATGCAGATCCTGGTCTCCGACGAATACGTGGGCCCCGTGATGAGCGATCTGTCCGGACGGCGTGGCCGCGTCGTCGGCACCGAACAGGCCGGAGGGGCCCGCACCCTCGTACGCGCCGAAGTGCCGGAGATCGAGATCGGACGGTACGCGGTCGATCTGCGGTCGATCTCCCACGGCACCGGCCAGTTCAGCCGCTCCTACGCGCGCCACGAGGCCATGCCCCACGCGGTCGCCGAACGCATGCGGGAACAGACCGACAGCCACTGACAGTTACCCCTCCCGCCCGCCCACCACCCGGTGGGCGGGCGTCATTTCCACGTCCCCTGCCGCGCCGGGCGCACCCCCGATACGCTGGGGTGCCCAGCTCAGCAGGTGTGCGGGGCACGGTAGTTGGGAACAGGCCGCTGTGCGGACGCACGCGGCGATGGGGGCGGCAGTGACAGACGGATTCGATTTCACACCCGGGGCCCAGGTCCCGCTCATGGGGTCGGCCGGCCAGACCGCGGCGACGCACGCACTCGCGTCGGCGGCGTACCGCGACAGCCCGGTCAAGGACATCCTCAAGGCCAACAGCGACTGGCACGCCTCCGACGTGAAGGAAGGCAGGTTCTCCCTCTTCGAACCCAACCTCGGCGAGGCGTTCTCACGAGCCGTGCAGGTGCGGCTCCTCGGCGGCGCCCGCGCGGCACTCATCCAGTCCTTCGGCACCGAACCACAGTCCGTCGTCGAGCACTGCCTCGCCGCCACCCGTATCCGCAAGGAGCGCGACACCAAGCTCACTGCGGTCATGGCGGTGTGCGGGCTGCTGTTCCTGCCCGGACTCCTGCTGTGGATGGGAGTCTTCCAGCTCCGCCGTACCATCGCCGGAGCCCAGAACAAGAGCGCCGGGGCGCTCGGCACCCTGCTCCTCGTCGGCATCGCCGGCCTCGCCATGCTCTTCCTGATCCGGCTGCCCTTCAGCGGACTGTGGGGCTACTACATCCGCGGCATGATCGTCGCACCCATCGTCGGCTGGGTCCTCGCCAAGCGGATCTGCGAAACCACCGCCAAGGACATGCGCGCACGCTGGGACAGCCTCCTCAGCGGCGGCGGCATCGGCGCCAAGGTCCCCGAGGCCGTACCCGGCAATCCGGGCGACGCCGCACGCGAGCAGCTGCGCCAGAGCCTGGAGAAACTCACGGCCGAGCAGAACTCCAACGCCGTCTTCTACGCCGGCCCCAAGGGCATCCTCGGTATGGGCACCCGCTGGGGCAGCTGGCAGCTCGCCGAAGAGCTGGTCTCCAAGGAGTCCGGCAAGGAGATCAACCAGTTCCGCAGCTGGGACGTCATACGGGCCATCCACGACAAGCTCAAGATGCTCGAACGCGGCCCGCTCCACTCCGGCGGATTCCCCACCCCGTCGGTCAAGCACTGGATCGTGGCCCCCGTCGGCGAGAACGCCGTGGCCGTCACCCGGCCCGAGGGCGACGTGGACGCCTTCCAGATCCGGAACCACGAAATACAGCGCATCTGCAACGAGCAGCAGTTCGGCGGTGGCAACCGCCACTACCTCGGGGTCCAGTTCACCCTCTGGGACGGCCAGCTGGTGATCACCATGATGATCACCGTCACCGTCCTGCACGAGACCCTGCGCATCGAGGTCACCGGCCACGCCCTCGGCCCGGTGCACTCCCTGTTCACCACCAAGCCCGAGCCCAAGATCGTCACCGTCAACAAGACGATCAGGTTCTGGGAGACCGTCGACCGGGTGCTGCCCCTGGTCGAGACCAGGGAGGTCGTACGGCTCGCCGTACGCGCCCCCTTCACCTGGTACCCGCCGCTCCTCGACTACCTCGGCGGCAAGCTCGTACTCCCCGAACCTTTCGGGCTGCGCCACGCCTGGGCCGAGAAGCCCTGGCGGCACCGGTTCATGGCCGACGACGCGATGCGCGCCGCCACACCTGTCCTGCGCGTGGCCCACGCAGCGGCGATGAGGGTGCTCGCGGACAACGGCGTCGACACCGAGAAGTTCGACAACCGCTCCATGGTCGTCAGCGGGTTCGTCCAGGACCCCACACCGAGGAACGCCGACCTCTACGACGCGTGACCCTCCGGCCGCCTGGCCCGTGCTACGCGGGCCAGGCCTCCGCCAGCATCTTGCGGGTGTCCGCGAGCAGCTGCGGCAGCACCTTGGTGTTGCCGACGATCGGCATGAAGTTGGTGTCGCCGCCCCAGCGGGGCACGATGTGCTGATGCAGATGGGCGGCGATACCGGCGCCCGCCGCGCTGCCCTGGTTGAGCCCGATGTTGAAGCCGTGCGCACCGGACGCGGTACGCAGCGCCACCATCGCGCGCTTGGTGAAGTCGGCGAGTTCGAGCGTCTCGGCGTCGTCCAGATCCGTGTAGTCGGCGACGTGCCGGAACGGGACGATCATGGCGTGGCCGCCGTTGTACGGGTACAGGTTCAGCACCGCGTAGACCGTCTCGCCACGAGCGATGATCAGACCGTCCTCGTCCGACTTCGACGGGATCGAGCAGAACGGGCAGCCGTCGTCGGAGCCCGGCCCGGTGGGCTTGTTCTCACCCTGGATGTACGCCATCCGGTGAGGAGTCCACAGGCGCTGGAACGCGTCAGGCGTCCCGACTCCGATCTGCTGCTCCGGCTCAGTCGTCATGCGGGCCAGCATATTCGCTGGGGCCGACATGATGCGGCGAGGGGCGGCCCCGGCCGGGACCGCCCCTCGAAACCCCGCTTGTGCGGGGACCATGTCACACCTGTACGCGGCGCTCCACCACGTCAACGAGCTTCGCGATCGCCGCGTCACGCGGAATCCCGTTCTCCTGCGAACCGTCGCGGTAGCGGAAGGACACCGTGCCGGCGTTCATGTCGTCGTCGCCGACGATGATCATGAACGGGACCTTCTGCTTCTGCTGGTTGCGGATCTTCTTCTGCATCCGGTCCGAGGATGCGTCCACGTCGACCCGCAGGCCCTTCTTCTTCGCCTCCGCGGCGAACTCCTGCAGGTACCCGACGTGCGCGTCACCGATCGGGATACCCACGGCCTGCACCGGCGCGAGCCACGGCGGCATCGCGCCCGCGTAGTGCTCGAGGAGCACCGCGAAGAAGCGCTCGATCGAGCCGAACAGCGCGCGGTGGATCATGACGGGACGCTGCTTGGTGCCGTCCGGGCCGGTGTACTCCAGGTCGAAACGCTCCGGCAGGTTGAAGTCGAGCTGCACGGTGGACATCTGCCAGGTACGGCCGATGGCGTCCCGCGCCTGCACCGAGATCTTCGGGCCGTAGAAGGCCGCGCCGCCCGGGTCAGGGGTCAGCGGGAGACCCTGCTTCTCGGCCACCTGGCGCAGGACTTCGGTGGCTTCCTCCCACACCTCGTCGCTGCCGACGAACTTCTCCGGGTCCTTGGTGGACAGTTCCAGGTAGAAGTCGTTCAGACCGTAGTCGCGCAGCAGGTTCAGGACGAAGGTGAGCGTCTTGTCGAGCTCCTCCGCCATCTGCTCCTTGGTGCAGTAGATGTGCGCGTCGTCCTGGGTGAAGCCACGGGCACGGGTCAGACCGTGCACGACGCCCGACTTCTCGTAGCGGTACACGGTCCCGAACTCGAAGAGACGCAGCGGCAGTTCACGGTAGGACCGGCCCCGCGCGTCGAAGATCAGGTTGTGCATCGGGCAGTTCATGGGCTTGAGGTAGTAGTCCGCGCCCTCGTCGAGCTGCATGGGCGGGTACATGCCCTCGGCATACCAGTCCAGGTGGCCCGAGATCTCGAAGAGCTTCCCCTTGGTGGCATGCGGGCTGTAGACGAACTCGTAGCCCTCCTCCTCGTGCCGCTTACGGGAGTAGTCCTCCATGACCCGGCGGATGATGCCGCCCTTGGGGTGGAAGACGGCGAGGCCGGAGCCGATCGCGTCCGGGATGGAGAAGAGGTCCAGCTCGGTACCGAGACGGCGGTGGTCGCGCTTCTCGGCCTCGGCCAGGAAGTCGAGATGCGCCTTCAGCTCGTCCTTGGACGGCCATGCGGTGCCGTAGATACGCTGCAGCATCGGGTTCTTCTCGCTGCCGCGCCAGTACGCGGCGGCATTGCGCATCAGCTTGAACGCGGGGATGTTGCGGGTGGTGGGCAGGTGCGGACCGCGGCAGAGGTCCTTCCAGCACAGCTCACCGGTCTTGGCGTCCAGGTTGTCGTAGATGGTCAGCTCACCGGCGCCGACCTCCACGTCCGCGCCGTCGTCGTGGGACGCGGAGCCCTTGAGGCCGATCAGCTCCAGCTTGTACGGCTCGTCCGCCAGCTCCTCGCGCGCGGCCTCATCGGTCACGACGCGGCGCGAGAAGCGCTGGCCGCGCTTCTGGATCTCCTGCATCTTCTTCTCGACGGCCTTGAGGTCATCGGGGGTGAAGGGCTTGTCGACGTCGAAGTCGTAGTAGAAGCCGTCCCGTACCGGCGGGCCGATGCCGAGCTTCGCCTCAGGGAACAGCTCCTGCACGGCCTGGGCCATGACGTGCGCGGTGGAGTGGCGCAGGATGTTCAGGCCGTCCTCGGAAGAGATCTCGACGGGCTCGACCTCCTCGCCGTCCTTGATCTCGTACGCGAGGTCCTTCAGCTCGCCGGCGATGCGGGCAGCGACGATGGTGCGCTCACCTGCGAAGAGGTCCGCCGCCGTGGTGCCCGTGGTCACCACGCGCTCTTCCCGCTCGGAATCGCGTTGGATGATCACACGGACGTCTGACACCGGTCTCTCCTGACTGAAGGGGTACGCCGCATTCGTATTGCGCACGCGCTACGAATCGTACCGAGCCGCGGGGACCACTCGCGAAATGGTTTGTCTGGCGCGCTCCCTACGCCTCCCCTGGTCCGCAGGCGTCCTCGAAGATGTCGAGATTCTCGTGCAGGGACTTCATCAGCCGGTCCCGTTCGGCCTCGTCGACCTGCACGGGCACCACATCGGTGGCGTCGGTCAGGCGCCGGAAGCCGCCGCGGCTCTCCAGCCGTCCCACCACCCTGATCGGCAGGCCCACCAGGTGGGCGTGGCCTGCGGTGCGGTACGCCTCCTCGTCGAGCGCCACCCGTACGTGGGGCACCTCGGCGCCGCCCAGGACCCGAAGCCGCACGGTCCCGGCGCCGCGCGGCCCCGAGCGGCGCATGCGGACGACCGTTCCGGTGATCCGTACGGGTACGGACGGCTCGTCCTGGAGGTAGCGGGCGCCCGCCTCGCGCAGGGCGGGCAGATCGCCGGGCGAGAACTCCACCGGCTCCATCCGGGCGGCGCACCCGTGCGGCACGCCCGCGGCCGGTGACCACTCCAGTGCGATGCTCGCTCCTTCGGAGCCGCGGACGAGGGCGATCACGGCCTCGGTGAGCTCTCTGCTGACTCCTGCCTGGACCCCGGCGTCGAAGGCCTCCATGCCCCCGGCCGCGCGCTGGAAGTCGATGGCTTCCCGGGTGGCCTGCAGCGCGTGGCTGAGGCGGACGGCGACGGCGCGTCCGCTCTGCACGGGGACGAAGGCGGTCAGTGACCGGTCGCCGGGGGCGGGGCCGACCAGGATCCCTTCGAGCGAGGCCTGGGCGGTCCTGCGGTGGCGTGCTCCGTAGTAGCCGGCCCGGCCGCGTACCGCGAGCGCTCCGGCGAGCAGCATCTGCCGGGCGGCGGAGCGCAGTTGTTCCTGTACGGGCCAGGAGGCGGTGCCCGAGGGGCCCGGTGGCACATCCCGCCGCCAGCGGATCTCGTCGCTGGGCACGGTCAGGCCGACGAGGACCTCGCGCGCGGAGGGTGCGGCGCTGCGGGCGAGGGCGGTGAGCGCCTCGCCGAGCAGGTCTTCGCTGTCGGGGAAGGATCTGCTGTCGGGCACGAGGAGACTGGTGCCGCCCCCTGCAGGCGGAGGCGGTGTCCAGCGGGTGTAGCGTCCGGCGGCTCCTCCGCGGCGACGCCAGCCGTGCCGGTCGAGGAGTGCGCCGAGGACGGCGGGGTCGACCTTTGCGGGGTCGGGCTGCCCTCCGCCGTACCAGGGGCCGGGCGGTTCGCTCGCCGGGTGTGGGCGCATGGGCTCGTCGAATGGCCGGTGCATCAGGGTCTCCCTCCCGCCCCGACGCGCGTCATGATCTCGCAGAGCGCCCGGTCGTCGAAGATCCGTGCGGTGGGTATCCGCACGGTGGTCCTGCGTCGGCCGGTGACAGGGTGGCCGGCCAGGTTGGTCCAGTAGCAGCAGTGGCGCAGGTCGAGGCGGTCGTGGCTGGCGCGCAGCCACTCGTCCTGGGTCCGGGGGACGAGCATGACGACGAGGATCTTGTGCACGGAGACGGGGGTGCGGGCGAGCTTCACCAGGTGGTCGTTGTCGAGGGTGAAGGAGAACGCCGGTCCCGGCGGGTGCGGGGGGATCTGGTAGGTGCATTTGAGCTGCACCTTGATGGTGACTTCGTCGTCGACGGTGTGCCGGGCCGAGCTGTGGCTGACGTGCCAGTCGATGCCGTTGTCGGGAAAGGGCTGGGACAGCGAGCATCCGGCTGCGGCGGCGACCGCATGCAGATAGCCCACCTGAAGGGTCTCCATGCAGGCGGTGGTGGCGAGAGCGCCGCGCAGCGGGACCGTCCGCTGGGGCAGCAGCCCTCCCGATTCGGGCTGCGCGAGCGCCATGGCTCCGTGTGCCTTTCGGGCTGTGCCGGTCGATGTCTTCGCACGACGGAGTCGTCCTGCCGTCAAATCCGCGCCCCGTCATCTGTGTTGTCACCGCCCTGCGTACAGCGCAAACGGTCCGGGTATCACCGATTCGGGCAGGGGTTGTCGCCATCTGCCGGGTACGTGCGAGGAGTTCGGGGATGACGTACTGGTTCGACGGCCCACTGGCCGCATTTGACACAGAGACCACAGGCGTGGATGTCGAGGAGGACCGGATCGTGTCGGCGGCGGTCGTCGTCCAGGACACGCCGGGCGGGCGGCCGCGGGTGACGCGGTGGCTGGTGAATCCGGGAGTGCCGGTCCCTCCTGGTGCCACGGAGGTGCACGGCCTGACAGATGATCATCTCCAGCGCAACGGCCGTTGGCCGGCGCCGGTGATGGAGGAGATAGCGAGGTCGCTGGCGGAGCACTGTGCGGCGGCGCGTCCGCTGGTGGTGATGAACGCGCCGTTCGATCTCACCATTCTGGACCGCGAGTTGCGGCGCCACCGGGCGTCGTCGCTGGGCCGCTATCTGCAGAATTCGCCGCTGTGCGTGCTGGATCCGCGGGTGCTGGACAAGCATCTGGACCGCTATCGCAAGGGCCGGCGCACGCTCACCGATCTGTGTGCGCACTACGAGGTGGTGCTGGACGGCGCTCATGACGCGGCGGCCGACGCGGCGGCAGCGCTGGAGGTCGTACGGGCGGTGGGGCGTCGGTTCACGTCGCGGCTGGAGCGGTTGTCGCCGGCGGAGCTGCATACGCTGCAGGCGGTGTGGCACGCGGCGCAGGCACGGGGCCTGCAGGCGTGGTTCGCCCGCAGCGGCACGCCGGAGGTGGTTGATCCGGCGTGGCCGCTGCGGCCGGAGCTGCCTGCCGCGGCCTGAGCATGACGGCTCGTCATCCTCAGGGCCCCGGCCTCGGGTCAGCCGGTGAATCCTGCCGTGACGGAGGTGAACTGCCAGTTGCTCTGGCTGATGCCGGAGCAGTTGCTGACGACTCCGCCGCCGGGGCAGGGCCGGTCCCGGTTGACGGACCAGAAGGCGAGTCGAGCGATGTGGTGGGAGTTGGCCCAGTCCTTGATCTGGGTCCAGGTCGCCGGGCTGGTCAGCTCCTGCTGGTCGCTGAGGCCGTTCATGCCCGAGATGCCGATGTGGGCGTAGGCGGTGGTGTCGTCCCAGCCGAAGGTGGACTTGAGCTTGTTCTTGAGTCCTTCGGTGGCGTTCACGGTGTTGCCGTACATGTCGGCGCCGCCGCCGAAGTCGAACGGCATGATGGTGAAGACGTCGATGTCCGCCTGGAGTGCGTTCGCACGCTCGATGAGGCGGTTGCCCCACCAGGTCGGGCCGGTGGTGGAGGTGCCGAAGGTGATGACGGTCCTCAGGCCCGGGTTGTTCTGCTTGACGATCTTCAGGGCGCCCAGGATGCGGTCCTGGACGACCTCGTTCTCGAACTCGTCGGTGTTCTCGATGTCGACGTCGATGGCCTTGAGTCCGTACGCGTTGATGACCTGCTGGTAGGCGCCGGCGAGCGCTTGGGGGGTAGAGCAGTTGGGGCCGAGTTTGTTGCCGCTCCAGCCTCCGATGGAGGGGACGATGTCGCCGCCCGCGGCGCGAATGGCGTTGATGGTGGACTGGTCGGTGCCGCCGGTGAGCGGCCGGTTGCCGTCCCAGGCGGGGTTGCAGCCGCCGGAGGACAGGATGAACGCCATGGTGAACCACTTGATGCCGGTGGCGCTCATGACGGAGGTCGCGCTCGGCGGGTCGCCCCAGCCGAGGTAGAGGTAGGGCGCGGCCTGTTTGAAGCCGGTGCCGCCGCCTCCACCCGGGTCGGTGGTGACGCTGAGGGCAGTTGATGCCGGGGAGACGTTGCCTGCGGCATCGCGGGCTCGGACGGTGAAGCTGTAGGCGGTGCCCCCGGCGAGGCCGCTGACGGTGGCGGTGGTGCCGGTCGCCGTGGAGGCGAGGGTGGTACCGCGGTAGACGTCGTAGCCGGTGACGCCGGTGTTGTCGGTGGAGGCGTTCCAGGCGAGGGAGACGGTGGACGAGGTCTTGCCGGTGGAGCGCAGACCCGTCGGGGTGGTGGGTGCCTGGGTGTCGCCGCCGCCTCCGCCGCCGGGGCCGTCGAGGCTGATGTCGTCCGCGTGGTAGGTGCCTTGGCCGTACCAGCCGTGGAGGTAGATCTCTGCGCTGGTCTGGGTCGCACCGGTGGTGAAGGCGACGGTGAGTTTGGTGTAGGCGGTGGCGGACGGGGTCCAGGTGGAAGCTCCACCGGTGACACCGAGGTGGACGTAGTTGCCGCGGACCCAGGCGGAGAGGGTGTAGGCGGTGTTGGGCTGCACCTGGACGGTCTGGGTGCACTTGGCGTTGTCGCCGGTGGTCGCCGCTCCGGCCAGTGCTCTGGTCCCGCTGTGCACCGGGGTGGTGACGACGGATCCGAGTCCGGCGGTGCAGGACCAGCCGGAGAGGGTTCCGGTTTCGAATCCGGGGTTGGTGAGAAGGTTGGCGGCTTGGGCGGTGCCGGGCAGGCCGATGGCGGCGGCTGCTGCGAGCAGGGCCGCGCTCAGGCCGGCCAGGAGCCTTTGTCTGGGACGCACGTGACCTCCCGTTGTGGGGGTGGGGACGGTGATGCGGACCTGTCGCGGCGCCACGATTGGTCTGGACCTGCGTGGCGGATTGAAGCGAAGTGTCGTGCGCCCGTCAAGAGCCACCGCGGGCCGACAACCCCCGCAGGCCCGGGAGATGGGGCCGCACGCACGGTCACGGCACCGCCGGCAACGCGTCCCCGGCCTCCGGCACCCTGGCCGTCACCACCGACGGGGCAGTCGGCGGCGACACCGCCAAGGCCCGCTACTTCGTGGAGTCTTCTTGACGGAACCGGGTCAGGAAACGTGTGAGGCCGGTCCGTCTGATGACGGACCGGCCTCTCCCGGTGGGCGATACTGGGTTCGAACCAGTGACCTCTTCGGTGTGAACGAAGCGACCTGCGGGAGCCCAGCGGGGCCGTCCTGG
>NZ_JBEXSW010000088.1:0-11613 GCF_040613775.1 Streptomyces sp. NPDC006208
AGCGGCACCAACGCCCACACCATCATCGAGCAGGCACCCGCTTCGGCGGCGCTGCCGCCCACGCCCGACTCCGGCGCAGTCGTGCCGTGGGTGCTCTCCGGCAGGACCGAAGCAGCACTGCGGGCGCAAGCCACCCGCCTCGCGTCCTTCCTGGAGGACAGCGACGGCGACACCGCGGTCCCGGCGGCCGATGCGGCTTACTCGCTGGCCACGACCAGGGCGGCCTTCGAACAGCGCGCCGTGGTGGTCGCGGACACCCTTGAGGAGCTCCGTCAGGGGCTGGCCGCCGTCGCGGACGGCTCCACGCTGCCCGGCGTGGTGACGGGCACCGCACGCGCCGGCGGCAAGACCGTCTTCGTCTTCCCCGGGCAGGGGGCGCAGTGGGTGGGCATGGCCGCCGACCTGCTGGAGACCTCGCCGGTCTTCCGTGACCGGATCGACGCCTGCGAGCGCGCCCTCGCGCCGCACGTGGACTGGTCGCTGACCGCTGTGCTGCGCGGGGCGTCCGATGTGGAGCAGGATCGGGTCGACGTCCTGCAGCCTGTGCTGTGGGCGATGACGGTCGCGCTGGCCGAGGTATGGCGTTCCTTCGGGGTGACCCCCGACGCGGTCGTCGGACACTCCCAGGGCGAGGTCTCCGCGGCGGTGATCGCCGGAGCGATCTCCCTGGAGGACGCGGCGCGCATCGTGGCGCAGCGCAGCCTCGCGGTGCGCGAACTCCAGGGTCGCGGCGGCATGGCCTCGGTGACGCTCCCGGACGAGGAAGCACAGGAACTGATCGGCCGGTGGGCCGGCCGCCTCGGCATCGGCGCCGTTAACGGGCCCGGAACCGTCGTGGTCTCCGGAGACACCGACGCCTTGGACGAACTGCTCGCGCACTGCGAGAAGGAGGGCATCCAGGCCCGCAAGGTCGCCGTCGACTACGCCGCGCACTCGCCGCAGATCAAGCAGGTCGAAACGCAGGCCGGCGAGGGATTCGCCGGCATCAGCCCCCTCCCCGGCGCCGTGCCCTTCTACTCCACGGTGACGGGCGGGCGGTTGGACGCGGGCGAGCTCGGCTCCGGCTACTGGTACCGCAACATGCGGCAGACCGTGCGGTTCTACGACGCGATCCGGTTCGCCCTGGCCGACGGGCACGACGTGTTCGTCGAAGTCAGCCCGCACCCTGTGCAGCTGGCGGGCATCCAGGACGCCATCGAGGCCGCCGAGGCCGAGGCCGTGGTCATCCCGACGCTGCGCCGTGGCGACGGCGGCCGGCACCGGCTGCTGCTGTCGCTGGCACAGGCCCACGTGCACGGCGTCGCCATCGACTGGAACGCCGTCCTGCCCGGTGCCCGCCGCGTCGACCTCCCGACCTACGCGTTCCAGCACGAGCGCTACTGGCTGGAAGCGGGCGCGCCGGGCGGCGACGTACGGGCGGCCGGACTGGACTCCGCCGACCACCCGTTCCTGGGCGCGGCGGTGGAACTGCCCGACGCCGGCGGTCACCTGCTGACCGGTCTGCTGTCGCTGAAGGCCCAGCCCTGGCTGGCCGACCACGCGGTGCTGGGCACGGTGCTGCTGCCCGGCACGGCCTTCGTCGAGCTGGCCGCCCACGCCGCGGCCGAGACCGGCTGCGACGTGGTCGAGGAGCTCACTCTGCAGGCACCGCTGCTGCTGCCCGAGCACGGCGGCGTTCAGATCCAGGTCCTCGTGGGCGCCCAGGACGACTCCGGCCGCCGCCCGCTGAGCGTGCACTCGCGCGCCGGGGAAGGCCCCTGGATCCGCAACGCCACCGGCGCCCTCGCCACCGGCGGGGCCCCTTCCGGCACCGACCTGAGCAGCTGGCCACCGGCCGACGCGCAGCCGGTGGACCTGGACGGCTTCTACGACCGGCTGGCGGACCTCGGCCTGAGCTACGGCCCGCTCTTCCAGGGGCTGCGCGCCGCCTGGCGCGGCAACGACGCGGTCTACGCCGAACTGGCCGTCCCCGACGAAGCACACGCCGACGCGGACGCGTTCGGTGTGCACCCGGCCCTGCTCGACTCCGCCCTGCATGCTCTGGGGGCGGGCGGGCTCGTACCGGCAGCCGACGGGCCCCTGCTGCCCTTCACGTGGTCCCGCGTCACGGTCCACGGAACCGGAGCGGCCGCCCTGCGGGTACGGCTCTCGCAGGCCGGCGGCGACGCGGTACGGCTGGAGGTCGCCGACGGCACGGGTCGGCCCGTCGTCTCGGTGGAATCGCTGACGCTGCGCGCGGTGTCGGCCGACCAGCTCCGTACGCGCTCCCGGGACTCCCTGTTCACCGTTGAGTGGGCGCCGCTCGCTGCGCTGTCTGAGGCGAACGGCCCGGCCTTACGCGTCTACGACGACATCGCCTCCCTCCTCTGCGCCCCGGAGACGGAGACCGGGGCGGAGGCGGACGTCGACGCCGTCGTCGTGCCCTGCCCGGCCGGGTCGGGCACCGACGCCGAGCGGGTCCGGGAAGTCCTGGCCGAGGTGCTCGGGCTGGTGCAGGCGTGGCTGGGCGAGGACCGGGCCGCCCGCCTGGTGCTGGTGACCCGGGGCGCGGTCGCCGCCGGTGACGACCCGGCACAGGCCGATCCTGCACAGGCCGCCGTGTGGGGCCTGGTGCGGTCGGCGCAGTCCGAGAACCCGGACCGCATCGTCCTCCTCGACACCGACAAGAACACCGACTGGCAGCACACCGTGGCGACGGCCGTACCCCGGCTCGTCGCCTCCGAGGAGCCGCAGGCGGCGCTGCGCGGCGACACGCTCCTGCTGCCCCGGCTCGCCAGGGCCGCCGCCGACGCCCCGCAGGGCGCCCCGGACTTCGGAACCGGAACGGTGCTCCTGACCGGCGCGTCCGGCGCCCTGGGCGGACTCGTTGCCCGGCACCTGGTCGCCGAGCACGGCGTGCGCAGCCTGCTGCTGATGAGCCGGCGCGGCGCGGATGCCGAGGGCGCGGCGGAGCTCCAGGCGGAGCTCACCGCCTCGGGCGCCGAAGTGCACTGGGCCGCCTGCGACGTGGCCGACCGCGACGCCCTCGCTGGGGCACTCGCCGGGACGCCGGTGACGGCCGTGGTCCACACGGCCGGTGTCCTCGACGACGGCGTGATCGGTTCGCTCACCCCGGAGCGCCTGGACGCGGTGCTGCGCCCCAAGGTCGACGCCGTGCTGAACCTGCACGAGCTGACGGGCGAGGTGTCGGCGTTCGTCGTCTTCTCCTCGCTCGCGGGCACGCTCGGCACCCCCGGCCAGGCGAACTACGCAGCCGCCAACGCCTTCCTGGACGCCTTCGCCGGGCGCCGCCATGCGCAGGGGCTCCCCGCGGTGTCGCTGCCGTGGGGCCTGTGGCAGCGGACCGGCACCATGACCGAGGACCTCGGCGGAGCGGACCGGACCCGGCTCGCCCGCGGCGGCGTCGTGCCGCTGTCCGATCAGGACGGCCTGGAACTCCTCGACGCCGCGCTCGCGCTGGAGGAGCCCTTCGTGGTGGCGGCACGGCTGGACATCGCCGCCCTGCGGAACGCGGCCGCCCCGGTGCCGCCGCTGCTCAGGACGCTGGTCGGCGGCCGGCCGCGGCGTACGGACCGGGCAGCCGCCGTACCGCTGGCGCAGCGGGTCGCGGACCTGCCGGAGAGCGAGCGCGAAGAGGTGGTGCTGGACCTGGTCCGGTCCGAGGTCGCCGCCGTCCTCGGGCACAGCTCGGCCAAGTCCGTCCAGCCCGACCAGGCCTTCGGCGACCTGGGCTTCGACTCGCTGACCGCAGTGGAGCTCCGCAACCGGATGAACAAGGCCACCGGGCTGCGACTGCCCGCAACGCTGGTCTTCGACTACCCGACGCCGACGGTGCTCGCTCAGCGGGTGCTGAAGGACCTCCCCGGCGGCACGGGCGGGACGGTGTCGGTGTTCGACGGGATCGACCGCCTCGCCGCCGCCCTCGAAGGCGCCGGAGCGGACAGCGTCGACAACATCACCCGAACCAAGATCAACATGCGTCTCCAGGCGCTGCTCGCCCGCTGGAACGGGAACGAGCCGGCCGATCCGGGAGGCGCCGGCGGAGCCGAGGACGAGGACGACCTCAGCTCGGCGAGCGACGAGGAGCTGTACGAGCTCCTCGACGACGAACTCGGCATCTCCTGAACTGCGCAGGCCGAAAAGGGGCGGGCAACACCGATGATGAACGAAGACAAGCTCCGGGACTACCTCAAGCGGGCCACCACCGACCTGCGCCAGGCCCGGCGGCGCGTGCGCGAACTGGAGGCCCGGGACCAGGAGCCGATCGCCATCGTGGGCATGAGCTGCCGGTTCCCCGGCGGCATCGGCTCCCCCGAGGCGCTGTGGCGGCTGCTGGCCGAGGGCGGCGACGCGATCTCGCAGTTTCCCGAGGACCGCGGCTGGGACGTCGACTCGCTCTACGACCCCGACCCCGAGCAGCCGGGCAAGGTCTACACCCGGCAAGGCGGATTCCTCCACGACGCGGCGGACTTCGACGCGGACTTCTTCGGGATCAGCCCGCGCGAGGCCCTGGCGATGGACCCTCAGCAGCGGCTGCTGCTGGAGACCGCATGGGAAGTCTTCGAGCACGCGGGCATCGACCTCGCCCCCCTCAAGGGCAGTCGCACCGGCGTCTTTGCCGGCCTGATGTACCACGACTACGGCTTCACGCCCGGCGTCCTCCCCGACGGCGTCGAAGGGCTGCTCAGCACCGGCAACTCCGGCAGCGTCGCCTCCGGGCGCATCGCCTACACCTTCGGCTTCGAGGGCCCCGCGGTCACCATCGACACCGCCTGCTCGTCCTCGCTCGTCGCCCTGCACCTCGCCGTGCAGGCACTGCGCAACGGCGAGTGCTCCATGGCGCTCGCCGGCGGTGTGACGGTCATGGCGGGCCCGAGCGCGTTCGTCGAGTTCAGCCGCCAGCGCGGCCTCGCCCCCGACGGCCGCTGCAAGTCCTTCGCGGCGGCCGCGGACGGCGCGTCATGGTCCGAAGGCGCCGGCCTGCTGCTGGTCGAGAGCCTGCGGGACGCCCGCCGGCTCGGCCACCAGGTGCTCGCTGTCGTCCGGGGCAGCGCGGTGAACCAGGACGGCGCGTCCAACGGCCTGACCGCGCCGAACGGTCCTTCGCAGCAGCGCGTGATCCTCGAGGCGCTGGCCAGCGGTGGGCTGTCCGCCGAGGAGATCGACGCCGTCGAAGCACATGGCACGGGCACGAACCTCGGCGACCCGATCGAGGCGCAGGCGCTGCTGGCGACCTACGGACAGGACCGCGAACGGCCGCTCCTGCTCGGCTCGCTGAAGTCGAACATCGGCCACACGCAGGCTGCGGCGGGTGTCGCCGGCGTGATCAAGATGGTGCTGGCGATGCAGCACGGAGTGCTGCCGCAGACGCTGCACGTCGACCGGCCGACCCCGCAGGTCGACTGGTCGGCCGGCTCGGTCGAGCTGCTGACCGAGGCGGTCGTGTGGCCGGAGTCGGACCACCCGCGCCGGGCCGGGATCTCCTCGTTCGGGATCAGCGGCACCAACGCGCACGTCATCCTTGAGCAGGCGACCGAACCGGCGGCGGAGGAACCGGCCGACGACACGGCCGGGGGTGAAGGTGCGGCGGTCGACGAGCCGCTTCGGCCGCGGACCTCGGTGGTCCCGTGGGTGCTCTCCGGAAAGACCGGGGAGGCGCTGCGGGAGCAGGCGCAGCGGCTGCTGTCGTCCGTGGACCTCGCGGCCGCGTCGCCGGCCGACGTGGGGTTCTCGCTGGCGGCCACCCGGTCGGCACTGGAGCACCGGGCTGCGGTGGTCGGTGCCGACGCCGACGAGTTGCGCGCAGGGCTGACCGCACTCGCAGCAGGCAAGCCCGCGGCACACGTGGTGACGGGGCGCGCCGATGCCGCCCGGGGCAAGGTCGGGTTCTTGTTCTCGGGTCAGGGTTCGCAGCGGCTGGGGATGGGGCGCGAGCTGTACGAGGCGTACCCCGCGTTTGCTGCGGCTTATGACGAGGTGTGTGCGCGGCTGGATGCGCCGGTCGATGTCGATGCTGAAACGCTTCACCAGACCGGGTGCACCCAGCCCGCGTTGTTCGCGGTCGAGGTGGCGCTGTTCCGGCTCCTGGAATCCTGGGGCATCCGGCCCGACTACGTGGCCGGTCACTCCGTGGGCGAGATTGCAGCCGCTCATGTGGCGGGCGTGCTGTCGCTCGATGACGCGGCGAAGTTGGTGTTGGCGCGTGCTGCGTTGATGCAGGCGCTGCCGGCCGGTGGCGCGATGGTGGCGGTCCAGGCCTCCGAGGACGAGGTGCTGCCGCACCTGACCGAGCACGTGGGTATCGCGGCGATCAACGGGCCTCAGTCCGTGGTGATTTCCGGTGCCGAGGATGCCGTGCTGGAGATCGCCGAGGTCTTCACGCAGCAGGGTCGTAAGACGTCGCGGCTGAAGGTCAGTCACGCCTTCCACTCGCCGCTGATGGACCCGATGCTGGAGGACTTCGCCGACGTCGTACGCGCTCTGTCCTTCAGCGAGCCGCAGATTCCGGTGGTCTCCAACCTCACGGGCGGCGTGTCCGAGGCATACACCCCCGAGTATTGGGTCCGCCACGTTCGCGAGGCCGTCCGCTTTGCCGACGGTGTGCAGACCCTGCACGACCTGGGTGTGACGACCTTCGTCGAGATCGGCCCCGGCGGCGTCCTCAGCGCGCTCGCCCAGGGCTGCCTCGACGGCGACGTCGTCACCGTCCCTGCCCTGCGCACCGACCGCCCCGAACCGCAGGCGATCACTCTCGCTGTCGGCCGGCTGCACACCCACGGCGTCTCCCCGGACTGGCAGGCGCTGTTCCCCGCAGCTGGCCGCGTCGGCCTGCCCACCTATGCCTTCCAGCGCGAGCGCTACTGGCTCGAAGGCACGGCCGCGCTCGACGTCTCCTCGGCGGGCCTGGACTCCTCCGGTCACCCCCTGCTCGGCGCGGTGGTGGAGACTGCCGGGGGACAGGACGTGCTGTTCACCGGCCGTCTGTCCCTGGCCGACACGCCCTGGATCGCGGAACACACGGTCGGCGGGGTGCCGGTGCTCCCGGTCGCTGCGTTCGTGGAGCTCGCACTGGGCGCGGGCCGGCAGGCCGGGTTCCCGCATCTGGAACAGCTGGACGTGGACGCCCCGCTGGTCCTGGCAGAACAGGGCGCCGTCCGCATCCAGGTGCAGGTCGGCGCGGGCGACGACACCGACCGGCGGTCGGTGCGGGTCTTCAGCCGGGCCGCCGCCGGCGGCGCCGACGAGCCGTGGGTCTGCCACGTCACCGGAGAACTCACCCGCAGTGCTCCGGCGGCGGAGTTCGACATGGTGATCTGGCCGCCGGCGGGCGCCGAGCCGGTGGACGTCGAGGACCATCCGAGCCTGCGCGCCGCCTGGCGCGCCGGGGACGAGCTGTACGCCGAGGCCGCGCTGCCTCTCGCGGAGCGGGACCGGGCGGACCGCTACGGCCTTCACCCCGTACTGCTGGACGCCGTCCTGGACACCCTGGCGCTCGACCGTGCCGGCGATCCCGGCCAGGTGCTCATGCCCTACGCCTGGAGCGGCACGTCCGTGCACGCCCCGGGAGCAGGGACCGTGCGCCTACGGGTCCGGCCCGCTGCCGACGGCGACGCGGTGGCGATCGAACTGGCCGACGCCGACGGTGCTCCCGTCGCCTCGGTGGCGTCCCTGCGGACGCAGACGGTGTCTCCACAGCAGGTGCTGGCATCGCGCGTGGCGCACCAGGACTGGATGTTCGAGGTCGACTGGGTCGAGCACACCGCCCCGGCTGCTTCCGCTCCCGAGGCCGAGTGGGCGGTCCTTGGCGGCGACGGCCGCTACGCCGACATCGACGCGCTCCGTAAGGCGGTCGACGACGGTGCGGCCCCGCCCGCCCACGTGCTCCTGCCCTGCGCCCCGAGCGAGGGCGGTGCCGCCTCGGCGACACGCGAGTTACTGGCCGGTGTGCTGTCGGCCGTCCAGAAGTGGGTCGCCGACGAGCAGTTCTCCGATGCGCGGCTCGTGGTGATGACGCGCGGAGCCGTCGACCTGGACGGAGCGGCGCCGGACCTCGCACACGTCGCGGTGGTCGGCCTGGTGAAGTCGGCCCAGTCCGAGCACCCGGACCGGCTCCTGCTCATCGACGCGGACGACTCCGTCGCGGACGGGGGTGTTGACCCCGCGCTGGTGGCGGCGCTCGCCGCCCTCGACGAGCCGCAGGCCGCAGTGCGCGGCGGCAAGCTGTTCGTACCGCGCCTCGCCCGGATCGCCCCGTCCGAGGAGCCCACCGATCACGCGTGGGACCCCGAAGGGACCGTGCTGCTCACCGGCGCGACCGGTGGCCTCGGACTGTCGTTCGCGCGGCACCTCGTCGCCGAACGCGGCGCACGGAGGCTGCTCCTGGTCAGCCGCCGCGGCCCCGCCGCCGAAGGCATCGGCGAAGTCGTCGCCGCCCTGTCCGAGCTTGGCGCGCACGTCGACGTGGCCGCCTGCGACATCGCGGACCGGGACGCCCTCGCGGAGCTCCTGGCCTCGGTCCCGGCCGAGCAACCGCTCGTGGCCGTGGTGCACGCGGCGGCCGCTCTGGACGACGGCGTGATCACCGCACTGACCCCGGAGCGCCTGGACACCGTGCTGCGGCCGAAGGCCGACGGGGCGCTGCACCTGCACGAGCTGACCAAGGACCTGGACCTCTCCGCGTTCGTGCTCTTCTCCTCCCTCGCCGGAGTCCTGGGCAGCGCCGGCGCGGCGAGCTACGCGGCGGCCAACGCCTTCCTGGACGGGCTGGCGCGGCAGCGCCGGGCCGCGGGCCTGCCCGGTACCTCGCTGGCGTGGGGCCTGTGGACGGACAACGGCGGCATGGGCGACCGGATCACCGACGCCGATCGCAACCGGATGGGCCAGGCCGGGGTCGTGCCGTTCACCTCCGCGGAGGGGCTGGCACTGTTCGACGCCGCCCTCACCGTTGACCGGCCGGTGATCGTGCCGGTCCGGCTGGACGTCGCGGGGCTGCGCTCCATGGCCCGCGCCGGCATGCTGCCCGCGGTCTTCCGCGGCCTCGTCGGCGACACCGGCGGCACGGCCGAGGAGGCCGCGGCCGCCAGCACCCCCGCCCTGGCCCGGCGCCTCGCCGGGATGCCAGAGGCAGACCGGGAGAAGGTGCTGCTGGACCTGGTCCGCAAGCAGGCGGCCGCGGCCCTGGGCCACGCCACTGCGGACCGGATCGAGCCCACCACGGCCTTCCGGGATATCGGCTTCGACTCCCTGACCAGCGTGGAGCTCCGCAACCGGCTCAAGGCCGCGACCGGGCTCCGGCTCAAGCCCACCCTCGTCTTCGACCACCCCAACCCGGTCGCAATCGCCCGGCTCCTGCACAAGGACCTGGTCCTCGACCTCGGCGCCGAAACCTCGCCGGTGCTCGACGAACTGGACCGGCTGGAAGCCCAGCTCGCCGCGCTCGACCCGCAGGACGCGGTACGGGACAAGGTCACCGCCCGGCTCAAGGCGCTGCTCTGGAAGTGGACCGACACCCAGCAGGACACCGCGGCGAACACCGCCGACGCCGGCCCCGGCACCGACCGCGACTTCGACCTCGACCGGATCGACGCCGCCACCGACGACGAGATGTTCGACCTCATCGACCAAGAGCTCGGGTCTGCCTGACTCTTCTCACGCACTGCTATCGAGGACGTAAAACATGTCGAACGACGACAAGCTCAGGGATTACCTCAAGCGCGTGATGGTGGACCTGCGCCACACCCGCAGGCAGCTGGGTGAGCTGGAGGCGAAGGACACCGAGCCCATCGCCATCGTCGGGATGGCCTGCCGCTACCCGGGCGGCGTCGGCTCGCCCGAGGACCTGTGGCACCTGGTCTCCTCGGGCGGCGACGCCGTGACCGAGTTCCCCGCCGACCGCGGCTGGGACCTGGACGCGATCTACGACCCCGACCCCGAGCGGACGGGCCGGACGTACGTGCGCGAGGGCGGCTTCCTCCACGACGCCGCCGACTTCGACCCCGCGTTCTTCGGGATCTCCCCCCGCGAGGCCCTGGTCATGGACCCTCAGCAGCGGCTGCTCCTGCAGACCTCCTGGGAGGCCTTCGAACGCGCGGGCATCGACCCCGCCACCGCGCGGGGCACCCGGGCCGGAGTGTTCGTCGGTACCAACGGCCAGGACCACGCCTACCTCCAGCGGCAGGGCGACAGCGACATCGAGGCCCACCTCGTCACCGCGAACACCGCGGCCGTGGTCTCCGGCCGCATCTCGTACGCCCTCGGCCTCGAAGGCCCGGCCGTCACCGTCGACACGGCTTGCTCGTCCTCGCTGGTGGCGCTCCACCTGGCCACCCAGGCGCTGCGCCGCGGCGAGTGCTCGCTCGCCCTCGCCGGCGGCGTGACCGTGATGGCCACGCCGAACACGTTCATCGCGTTCAGCGCGCAGCGCGGCCTGTCGCCCGACGGCCGCTGCCGCGCGTTCTCCTCGACCGCCGACGGCACGGGCATGGCCGAAGGCGTCGGCGTGCTCCTGCTGGAGCGGCTGTCCGACGCCCGCCGGCTCGGCCACGACGTGCTCGCCGTCATCCGCGGCAGCGCCGTGAACCAGGACGGCGCGTCCAACGGCCTGACCGCCCCGAACGGCCCGTCGCAGGTGCGCGTGATCCAGCAGGCGCTGGAGAACGCGCGGCTGACCGCCTCCCAGGTCGATGCGGTGGAGGCGCACGGCACGGCCACCACCCTCGGCGACCCGATCGAGACCGACGCGCTGCTCGCCACGTACGGACAGGAGCACTCGGGTGACCAGCCGCTGTGGCTGGGGTCCATCAAGTCCAACATCGGTCACACGCAGGCGGCTTCCGGTGTCGCCGGTGTGATCAAGATGGTGATGGCCATCCGCAACGGCGTGCTGCCGCAGACGCTGCACGTCGACGAGCCGACCACCCAGGTCGACTGGACGGCCGGCGGCGTCAGGCTGCTGACCGAGGCCGTCCAGTGGCCCGAGTCGGACCACCCCCGCCGTGCCGCCGTCTCCTCCTTCGGCGTCAGCGGCACCAACGCCCACACGATCATCGAGCAGGCCCCTGCCCTCGACGAGGAGACCATCGAGGCCCCCGCGGGCGCGCTGCCGTGGGTGCTCTCGGCCAAGAGCGACGTGGCGCTGCGGGCCCAGGCCGAGCGCCTGCTCGCCTTCCTGGAGAGCGGCCCCGGCCGGTCGCCGGCCGACATCGGCTTCTCCCTCGCCACGACGCGAGCCGCCTGGGACCGGCGGGCGGCCGTCGTCGGCGAGAGCCTGGAGGAACTCACCGAAGGCGTACGGGCACTGGCGTCGGGCACCCCGTCCGCGGCCGTGGTCCAGAGTACGGGCCGCCTCGGGGACAAGACCGGTTTCCTGTTCTCCGGCCAGGGCTCGCAGCGGGCCGGCATGGGACGCGAACTCTACGACGCCTTCCCGGCCTTCGCCGCGGCCCACGACGAGGTCCGTGCCCACCTCGATGTCACGCTCGACGCCGACGCGGAGCAGCTCAACCAGACCGGGTGCACCCAGCCTGCCCTCTTCGCGGTCGAGGTGGCGCTGTTCCGGCTCCTGGAGTCCTGGGGCATCCGGCCCGACTACGTGGCCGGTCACTCGGTCGGCGA
>NZ_JBEXSW010000089.1:0-11049 GCF_040613775.1 Streptomyces sp. NPDC006208
GCGAGGGCCGAACGGCCCTCGCTTCGAGCACCGGCAAGCGTGCGCCCCAGGCGGTCAGGGGTCTGAGGAACGTCCACGGCCGAACGCAGAGCCAGGCGCGAAAGCGTCCCGTGGGGGTGTGACCCGGATACGCGCCAAAGGGGCTTTGGGATGATCTTGAAGCTCTGAAGGGGCGGAGAGGTGCCGTACGCGGTGCGGGGAGGATTCTTCGGCTTCGCCGCACGAGGGGTGGGCGGCGTCGATGGCCTGCCGGGATGGGCGAGTAGATGGGGCGGGGCGAGGCTCCGGCCACGGTCGAGCTGGTTGCTGCGGCGATGGCCGCGTTGGGGCTTCACGGCGGGGAGAACACCCCGGAGGAACATGCGCCGTCGGCCTGCTCGTCCTTGGTGAGGAGGTGGTAGATGGTGGCGACCGAGGGACGCTGGCCCTTGTTCTTGCCCGAGGGGATGACGAGCTTGCGCGCGATCTCGCGGACGGGGACACCTTTGGGCCGCAGGCCGCGGGCGTACGCGGCCATGTCGTCGACGGACCCTGAGCTGCCCGCCGTGTCTGTCGCGCTTGCGGGCGGATGCCGAGCCTCCCCGGCTGCCCGTCGCGATGAGCCAGAGCTAGGCTGGCGCTGAGGCGAAGGAACTGCCCGAGGGGCGTGATCGCGTTGATGGGCGGTCAGGCGATCGGCTGGATGTGGGTGTGGTCGGCACTGGTCGTGGTTGGTTTGCTGATCATCGGCTACGCCACGATGAACCTGGTGCGTGGCGGCCGGAAGCCTTCCCAGATCGGGGCCGGGGCCGGGTCGGCGGCCCGGCGGATCCGCGATGAGCGCTATGCACGCGGGGAGATCAACGAGCAGGCGTACCGGCAGCGCAGGAGCATGCTGCCATGAGCGGGGGACCGATCAGCCGCCGCCGGGCGCTTGGCCTGCTCGGGTTGGGTACAGCCGGCGCGGCCGGCTGGGCCACCGGCCTTGGCGCCCCGCCCAACGGCCGGCTTCAGCCGGCCGCCCAGGGCCAGGAGCTGGCCGAGCCGCGGGTTCTCGCCAGCCGCGACGGGCTGCTGAACGTGCGGCTTGTCGCCGCCCCGGGCGTGCGGCTGGCAGGGCGGGACACCACGGCGTGGGGGTTCAACGGCACCTCGCCGGGACCGACGTTGCGGGTGCGGCCCGGGGATCTGCTGCGGCTGCGGCTGGTCAACCACATCGACCAGCCGACCAACCTGCACACCCACGGCCTGCACGTATCCCCGTCAGGCAACAGCGACAACCCGTTCATCACCATCGAGCCCGGTGACAGCTACGACTACGCCATACGGATTCCCGCCCGGCATCCGGCGGGCACGTTCTGGTACCACCCGCACCACCACGGCACCGTCGCGGATCAAATCTTCGCCGGCCTGGTCGGGGCGCTGCTGGTCGAGGGTGTCGGGGGTGAGGCGGACGTGCCGGTCAGCGGCGACCGGCTGCTGCTGGTCACCGACACCACCCTGGACGGGGCCGGCCGGGTCGCCTCGCCGACCACGATGGCCAGGATGATGGGCCGCGAGGGCGAGCTGGTGTTGGTCAACGGCCAGCACCAGCCAGTCATCACCGTCGCAGCCGGGTCGGTGCAGCGGTGGCGGGTCATCAACGGCTGCGTCTCCCGAGTCCTGCCGCTACGGCTGGAAGGCCACCGGCTCACCCAGGTCGCCCTGGACGGAGTGTTCCTGCCCGCACCGGTCGACCGGGACCAGGTGGTGCTCGCCCCCGGTAACCGCGCCGACTTGCTCGTGCGCCCCACCGGCAGCGGCCAGTACGCGTTGGTCAGCGACCCCTACGACCGCGGCGGTCTCGGCATGATGGACGGTGGCCCGTCCGCTGGTGGTCCGGTCACCCTGGTCACCCTGGCCGCCGGCCCGGCCACAACGCCGCCATCGGTACCCGCGACGCTGCCGGCCCCGGCCGTCCCGCAAGGCCCGGTAACCGGGCAACGCCGACTCACCTTCGCCATGGGCATGGCCCGGAGGGGCATGGGTGGGATGAGTTTCACCATCGACGGGCGTACCTACGACCCGAACCGTGACGACCAGAGCGTCGCCTTTGGCACCGCCGAGGAGTGGACCGTGGTCAACACCAGCCCCATGGATCACCCGTTCCACCTGCACGCCTGGCCCTTCCACGTGCTGGCGGGCAGCGCCGGTGTGCCGCCAGCCGGCGTGTTGCAAGACGTCGTACTCGTCCCCGCGCGGGGGTGGGTGCGTCTTCGGATCCCGTTCAGCGACTTCCCCGGCCGCACCGTATTTCACTGCCACATCCTCGACCACGAGGACCTGGGCATGATGGCCACCGTGAACGTACGCGACTAGGCCGTTCCGTTTGGATCACCGGGCGGTCAAGCGGTGTGAAACTGTCGACCAAACGAGGCCATGGGGTGATCTTGAAGCCCTGACGTCGCCGTTTCGGTTGGGGCTGGTCCGGATGCTGGCCGACACGCGAAAGTGCCTTGAGCTGGGACGATGAACCCCGTGCGGGGCAACCCAGTCGAGGTTCTGCTGAACGCGATCACCGCCGGATCTCCGGAGTGGTCCGGCCCGCCCCCACCCGGGCTGCGGCCGCGCGTCCTGTTCCCGCCTTGCGGCCTGCCGGTGAGGCGACTACTCGATCAACACAAGAATAATGAGGCCCTTGGTCGGAAGGCATATAGAACGAGCCATGACCGGATCGGCGCCCAGCCGGGACCGGTCGAGCGATGTCGTCGAGCCAGTTCAGGACTGCGACCACAAAGCGAGTGTTTCGCCACCAAGCCACGGGCCCAAGTGGGTGGCGTTGTATCTGTCGGCGGCTCTCATATGGCGGGTAGCCCCCAGGTCACGCAGCGTGGATGCAGATGAAGAGAAGGGTGAACGCCATGGAGAGCCAGGATTCGGCCTTGCATGTCGTGGTGGGTATCGACGGCTCGACTTCGTCGCATGCAGCGCTTCGCTGGGCGGTCAGCCACGCGAAACTGATCGGGGCCGATGTGGTGGCGGTGGCGGCCTGGGACCTCCCAGGTGCGCACGGATGGTCCGCTCCTGCGGTCGATGCCGATTTTGACGAGGAGATCGCCGAGCAGGGTCTCGTCGACGAGGTGCGCACGGTTCTCGGTGAGTCGGGCGCGGCCCATGTGCGAAAGCGTCTCGTGCGGGGCGACACCGTCGAGGTGCTGCTGAGTGAGGCCGAAGGGGCCGCGGCGCTCGTGCTGGGCAACAGAGGACTGGGCGGCTTCCGCCGTACGCTGCTCGGTTCCGTGAGTCAGCAGTGCGCGCTGCACGCCACGTGCCCTGTTGTCATCGTCCGCCCGACCGTCGAGGTGAAGGCCTGAGCGGGCCCTTTGGAACAGCCAGGAGTCCGACCGGCCCTGTCGGGCCACTTGCGCCGGTGCGACGGTGGAAGCAAGCCCGTTCACAGGGCGATGAAAGGCGGTGGGAAGGATGATGCAGTCACCCTTGGTGGTAGGCGTCGACGGTTCCGAGTCCAGCCTTCGAGCCACGGACTGGGCCGCGGACGAGGCCACGCGTCACCGTCTGCCGCTCCGGCTGATCTACGCGACGAGGTGGGAGCTGTACGAGGGGGCCGCGCTGGCGGCCAGCCTTGGCCGTTCCGACACGCGTGTACTGGGGGAGAACATCATCGGAATGGCGGGAGAACGAGCGCAGTTGCGTGCGCCGGACGTCAAAGTGACGACCGATGTGCTGCCCGAGGACACGGTGAAGGCCCTGCTGCGCGAGAGCAGGCGGGCGACCGCTCTGATCACCGGTTCGCGAGGACGGGGCGAGATCACGGGCCTGCTGCTGGGCTCTGTGAGCCTGGCACTGGCAGCCCGCGCCCACTGCCCCGTGATCGTCGTGCGCGGAGACGATGCCGCCCTGGCAGGCTCACACGGTCGTGTGCTGCTCGGCGTCGGCGACGCCGACGTGGATTCGGCAGCGGTGCGCTTCGCGTTCCGCGAGGCAAAGGCGCGCGGCTGCACACTGTCCGTCGTCCGTGCCTGGCGCCGGCCCTCGCACGAGAGCGCGGACCATTTCCTGCCGGAAGGGGACCCGGCGCGCTACTACGAGGTGCGAGCCGAGACAGTGCTGGACGAGGCATTGGCTGCGGCCGCACGCGACAACCCCGACGTCTTCATTCAGGCCACCACGGCCGAAGGATCTGCGCGCAAGGCTCTGGTCGACCTCTCCGCTGCCGCTGACCTGCTGGTTGTTGGCGCGCGACGGCGCGAGGGCCAGTTCGGCCTGCAGCTGGGCAGGGTCGGGCACACCGTGCTGCACCACGCCGCATGTCCGGTGGCCGTCGTTCCGAAGAGTGCGTAACGCTGCGGGCGGGGGCTGAGCTGCTCGGTGCCCGCCACCGTTGATGGATCCGCAGCGTCGGCTGACCGACTACGCCAAGGCAGGCGCCGTGAGTGCGAGGGACCTCATGTCCAGCCCCGCCGCAACGGTTAGGGCCACCGCGACCTCGCCCCACGCGGCCCGACTTATGGCGCGCCACCACGTCAAGCGCCCTCCTGTCGTCGACGAAGACGGCGTGCTCAGGGGCATCGTGAGCCGTGGGTACCTGCTGAACGTCTTCCTGCCCTCCTGCCCTCCTGCGCCCGGACGAGGACATCGCTGCGGAGATGCACCATGTGGTTGTCGACCGCTTCCCGCCTCCCGCAGCGCCATTCAAGTCGAAGCGGTGAAGGGCGCCGTCACCCTCAGCGGACGGGTCCGCGACGGCGCCTGTTACCGGTTGCCGAGCACCCGCGGGACCAGGCGCGGCGACGCCATAGGTGTTCAGACCACAGGGGGCGTGAAGGGGTTCACGGTTGAGTGATCGTGAAACGGGTGGGGCCCTTCTGGCTCGGCGTGGATTGCGACATCTCAGCCCGGTGACAGAAGGCCCTCGTGCCCCGGGCTCCCGGCCGACCAAGGTGAGAGCGAAGCCGTCTGGCACTTCGGCGCACATCTGCACGCGCCGTCGCAGGCGATGCACGAGCGAGCGGCGGCGTCCCTACTCAGCCGAACCATCGCCACGGGCCTGACGCCAGTCCCGGTACGCGGCCACTGCCGTGGGCAATGTGGGAAAGACCAGATCGCGGCCGACGGACTCCGTCAGCCCGTAGGCGTCCAGGTCGTCGAGCAGGTCCTGCTTCACACGCGCCATCGCGAACACAATGCCGCGTCCCGTCAGTTCGCGACGCAGCGCATCGACGGAGTCCAGCGCGGTGATGTCCACCTCCACATTGGCCTCGGTGTTGAGCACAAACCATCTGACGGGCGAGCTCTGCTCGGCGACGGCGGCGAGTGCACGGCGCCGGAAGTCCTCGGCGTTGGCGAAGAACAGCGGAGAGTCGTAGCGGTAGACGAGCAGCCCGGGAATGGTGCGCGCCTGCGGAAAGTCGTCCACGTCGTGCATGCCGGCCACGCCGGGCACCAGGCCCTGGACGGCGTCGTGCGGGCGGGCCACCCTCGACAGCAACTCGGTCACCGAAAGGCCGACGGCGACGAGCACCCCGTACAGAATGTCCAGGGCGAGCACACCGCACAGGCACCCCAGCGCCAGCAGGAGTTCCCGGCGCCGGAAAGAAGCCAGCCGCCGGAAGCCTGCAAGGTCGATCATCCGGACGGCCGCGTAGACGACGAGGGCGCCCAGCACGGCCACGGGGGTGAGGCTCAGCAGCGGGCTGAGCACCAGCAGTACGGCGAGGACGGCCGCGCCGGCGGTGAGCGAGTACACCTGAGTGCGCGCGCCTGCGGAATCGGCCAGCGCAGTGCGGCTGGCGCTGCTGCTCACGGGAAAGCCGTGCAGCGCACCCGCGCCGAGGTTTGCCGCGCCCAGGGCCAGCAACTCCTGGTTGGCGTCGAGCCGCCCGCTCTCGCCGCCTTTGGCGAAGGCGCGCGCGGTCAGGATCACATCTGTGTAGCCGACGAGGAGGAGGCCGAGCGCCGGCAGCATCAGGTGAGGAAGTTCATCCAGGCCCGGCAGCGCCGGATGGGGCAGCCCCGCCGGGACCTCTCCGATCACCGCGATGCGGAGCTCATCCAGACCGAAGACTGCCACTGCGGCGGTGCCGAGCACGACCACCAGAAGCGGGCCGGGCACAACGCGCAGGAAGCGCGGAGCGGCGAAGAGGACAGCCAGGGCGCCGACGGCGACGGCCACCGTGGCCGGCTGAGCCTCGGTCAGGTTCTGCACAAAGGACAGCAGCTGCGGAAAGAAACCGGAACCAGTGGTCTCCACGCCCGTGATCTCGGGCAGCTGGTCCACGATCATGATCAGCGCCACACCCGCCAAATAGCCGACCAGGACCGGCCGCGAGAGGAGATCGGCGACGAAGCCGAGCCTCGCCGCCCACGCCACCAGGCACAGCAGCCCGACCGCAACCGCCAACGCGGCCGCCAGCACGGCATACCGCCCCGGATCCCCGGCGGCGAGCGGCCCGACCACGGTGGCGGTCATCAGCGCGGTCGTCGACTCCGGACCGACCGACAACAGCCGGGACGAACCGAGCAGCGCGTACAGCACCAGGGCGGGCAGGATCGCCCACAGCCCGGCGACGGGCGGCAGCCCCGCCACGGTCGCATACGCCATGACCTGCGGCACGAGATACGCCGCCACGGTCACACCGGCCAGCAGATCGCCGCGCAGCCAGGAGCGCTCGTAGCTGGCGAGCACAGCGATTCCGGGTACACCGGGCACGAAACGATGCCATCCCGAGTGGCGGGCTCCGGCCTGCTGCGACATAAGGCTCCTCTCCCGCGGTTCAGAATCCCACCGACTGTTGCACCGCCGCGAGGGCCCACGCCACCACCACTCCCGTCGCCCCAACCGACGCCGGGGCGCAAACCACCGGTGAGGTCGCACCGGACCGCAAACTGCCCGGTGAAACCATGCCTGCGACAGTTCGCCCCGGCGTAGGCGTCCTGCGGCGCACACGGTCAGGGCCGGACCTCGTCGGTGGGGGCAAGGACGCATTCACGCTTGATGACCCTGGTCAGTTCTCCCCCAGCTCCGCGCGTGGCCTGCACAGGGCCGCGTGGACAGCCATGCATGCTGGCGCCTATGCCAGGCCTCGGGAGACGCGTATGAAATGGCTGGTCTCATTGATCGGAGCGGCGCTGGTCATGGTCGCACTGAGAGATCTCTTCCACACCCTGTGGCACCCCACACGACGCGGAGGGCTCAGCCGGCACGTCATGTCGGCGCTGTGGAAACTGTCCCAGCAGTTCCCTCTACGCAAAGGGGCCGCCGGACTCGCCGGCCCTCTCGCCATGGTGACGGTGGTGGCCATGTGGGCGGGCACCGTCACCCTGGGCTGGGCGCTGATCTACTGGCCCCATCTGCCGGACGCCTTTTCGTTCGCCGCCGACCTGAAGCCCGCCGAGCACGGCGGGCTGGTGGATGCGCTGTACATCTCGCTGGTCACAGTGGCGACGCTCGGTCTCGGCGACATCGCCCCAGCTGAGCCCTGGCTGCGCATCGTCACCCCCGCCGAAGCCCTCGTCGGCTTTGTACTGCTGACGGCCACCGTCTCCTGGGTTCTGGAGATCTATCCGGCACTCACCCGCAGACGGGCTCTGGCTCTGCGCCTGTCGCAGCTGCAGCGCAACGACCCGTCGCTGCAGGAGCTCGACTCGTCCGCAGGGGCCGCGATTCTGGACGGCCTCGCCGCTGAAGTGGCACGCATCTGCGTCGACTTCCTCCAGTACGCCGAGTCCTACTACTTTCACGACGGCGCGGACCACACGTCGCTGGCCACGAGAGTCCGATACGCAGCGGAACTCGCCGCCCGCGGCGGCAATGCCCGGCACGCCGAGGTACGGCTCGCTGCCTCTCTGCTCACGACAGCGCTGGCGGATCTCGCCGACATCCTCGACGAGCGTTTCCTGCACACTGGTGGCACAGTGCAGGACATCTACCGCGCCTACGCGGAGGATCACGACAGAAGTCAGATGTGAACGCCGGTCAGGAGCACAGGCTCCCTGGGACGCCGGCGGGAGCGGCGCTCGGGAAGGGCTCAGCCTCGGTCCTCGCCGGAGACCTGCGGTGGGCCGGTGAGGTCACAGGCCACATCGACCACCCCTTCGACACCGAAAGCAAGGCGTTCGGCGACGGGGATGAGGTGGCTGTCGCGGACCGTGCCGGTGAGTGTCACCATGCCGTCCGTGACGTCGACACCAATACCGCTGTGGGAAACCCGGAACAGACGGTCGACGACCTCACGGCGCACTTCGGCGGCGATGTCGGCGTCCGGGCGCAGGAAGACCTTCAAGAGGTCGAACCGGCTGACGATGCCCTGCAGCACGCCGCTGTCGTCCACGACCGGTAGGCGCTTGACCTTCTGTCGGGCCATGCGCCGGGCGGCCTGCGACACTGAGGCATCCGCGCGCACGGTGATTGCCGGTGTCGTCATGAGGTCCCTCGCACACACCGCACCTGCCTTCGCCATCTCATCGAGTTGCTGCATCTGCTCGATCAGGCTGGGGTCGGAGTCGTGAAACTCCTCCTTGGCCAGAAGGTCTGCCTCGGAGACCACGCCCACCACGCGGCCCTCACCCTCCACGACCGGCACAGCTGTGACCTTCCACTGCGCCATGGCGGCGACGATCTCCTTGAACTCGGCATCAGGCCCCACTGCCACGACGGTCTCGGTCATCACATCGTTCACGGTGTACGGAGCAGGAGCCATGACAGGTGCCCTCATTCACAAGACTGACGCGCAGCGGGCCGGCCGTCAGGCCGTCAAGGACGTGGCGGCTCTCTTTCGAGCGTCGCACACGCGGTCAGCCGCCACCAGCGGACGGCGTGGTCATGACCAAAGAACCGTTGCCAGTGGCGTCACGGGGAAGCGTGCACGGCCCGCGCCGTCCCGCCCGCCCGGCGTGGCCTCGGCCTGAGCCGCTGGGTCGTCGTGGCGACTGCCGTCACCTGCTTTCGCCCGCCTCGGTCTGGGGGAGAGCGGCCCGTCCGGCTTCGAGGCGGGCGACCGGGACGCGGAACGGTGAGCACGAGACATAGTCGAGAGCGGAGGCCTGGAAGAAGTGGACCGAGTCGGGGTAGCCCCCGTGTTCGCGGCAGACGCCGATCTTCAGTTCGGGCCGGGCAGCGCGGCCTTCGGCGACGGCGATCTGGACCAGGCGGCCCACGCCTTCGCGGTCGATCGGCTCGACGGGCGACACCGTGAGGATGCCCCTGTCGAGGTACGCGGAGAATGCCGCCTCGACGTCTTCGCGGGAGAAGCCCCAGGTGGTCTGGGGCAGATCGTTGGTGCCGAAGGAGAAGAACTCTGCCTCACCCACGACGGTGCTGCCGAACATCTGGACAAGGTGGCGGTACGAGTCCCAGGCGAAAGCGGTCCGGGCCGGAGGCCTTGGCGAGACCGTGGACGGACTCGTCATTGAGGCCGATGTCCAGGATGGTCTCCATCATGCCGGGCATGGAGAGCTCTCGACCGCCGGCAGCCCTCGCGAGCCGAGTACGAGCATCTCGGACTCCGATGCCGCTTGCAGCAGCGCGTCCTGGGCGTCGTCGGCCACCAGGTTGCCGACGACCTTGAGGCCCGGGTGGCGTGCTTGGAGCTCCGCCCGAGTGTTGTGGACGATCCGCTCGGCCCAGTAGTTCTGATCCATCTCCGAGGGGATGTTGGTCGGTTCCGGCACCAGCAGGGGCCATGCGTGCAGCAGGCGCAGCGTGAGCTTGCGCCGCTCGGCTTCGTCGGCAGCCCAATGGGCGGCGGCAAGGCTCTCGCGTGAGCCGTCGAGGCCCCATGGTGATGACTGGCTCCATGGCGACTGCCTCCATCTCGTAACAAGCTGGGAGAGGGACGGTGAATGAGTCCGCCTGTCCCAGTGTGGTGGGCCAAGCACGGCCTCTTCTCATTCGAGGAGTACCGCAGAGCTTGCTGTGGCGCCTGTGGAGCCCAATGCGGCAGGGCTCGGAGTGGTGCGGATTCCGGCACGAGGAAGAGGTCGCAGTCGTGACGATTCCCCTGGTGGTCGGCATCGACGGATCCGAGGCGAGTCTGGAGGCGGTGGACTGGGCGGCCGAGGAGGCAGTCCGGCACGAAGTGCCGCTCCACCTCGTGCATGCGGCCGTGCCGGATCACGCGGCGGCCGACCTGATTGCTGCCGCCTCGGAACGGGCCTGGAAGGCCGCTCCGACGGTGCGGCTGTCGAGCGAGGTGCTGCATGCGGACGCGGCGTCCGCTCTGGTCAGCGAAGGGCGCAATGCCTTCGCGCTGGTCCTTGGGTCAAGAGGGCTCGGAGATCTCGCCGGGATGCTCCTGGGTTCGGTCAGCTTGGCCGTGGCGGCCCGCGCCGATTGTCCGGTCGTCGTGGTGCGCGGCGGGGCGGAGTACCGGGATGCCCGGTTCGGAAGGGTCGTCGTCGGCGTCGAGGACGGCGAGGGAAGCGGCACGGCAGTGCGGTTCGCATCCCGTGAGGCCCACGTGCGGCGCTGTCGGCTGGTGGCTGTGCACGCCTGGAGCGCCCCTTTCGGGGCTCTCTCCGAGCCTCCGCCCCCGTCCGGGTTCGCACTGGAGGCCCATCGGCGCCCGCCGATGCAGGTGCTCGACGACGTGTTGCGTGGCCAGGCAGAGCGGTACCCGGACGCCACGGTCAGCCGCTTGGTGATCAAGGGGGCGGCACGACAGGCGCTCCTGGAGGCCGCGTCAGGCTCCGACCTGCTCGTCGTCGGAGCCCGCAGGCGACGCGGGCACCTCGGTCTGCAACTGGGCCTGGTCAATCACGCGCTGCTGCATCACGCGCCGTGTCCGATCGCGGTCGTTCCGCAGGTATGACTGCCATCGGCTGGGGGATGGGACCCGCCGGCCATCAGAGCCCGGGTGGCCGCCCACCAGGGACCTTCGGTCCTGGACCGCGTCTGCTGCCGTCCGGTCGTGGTGGGGAACCGACCAGCAACAGCCGGAGGCCAGGGCATGGGCCGGGTGCCGGACCGCAGAAGTCCGCGAAGGTCTCCGGTCCAGCCTTCGGCTCTTGCTTCGAGGCGGGTCCTGCGATGTCTCACGTGCCGGTGGGGGAACTGCGGGAGTCGTCTGTTCG
>NZ_JBEXSW010000090.1:0-10289 GCF_040613775.1 Streptomyces sp. NPDC006208
TACGCCGGTCGGTGTCTCGACGGCCGGGGGGCTTTGGCTGGTGCGCGATACTGGGATTGAACCAGTGACCTCTTCCGTGTCAGGGAAGCGCTCTCCCGCTGAGCTAATCGCGCGGGTCCCCCGTGCCGAAGCCGGAGGAGAACCTGCAGGTACTGCAACCACGTGCGCGATACTGGGATTGAACCAGTGACCTCTTCCGTGTCAGGGAAGCGCTCTCCCGCTGAGCTAATCGCGCGGGGATCCGGACGGATCCAGTGGACGATACTGGGATTGAACCAGTGACCTCTTCCGTGTCAGGGAAGCGCTCTCCCGCTGAGCTAATCGTCCTTGGAGGTGGAGACGGGATTTGAACCCGTGTAGACGGCTTTGCAGGCCGTTGCCTCGCCTCTCGGCCACTCCACCCGGAGTGCAGGGGGCTCGGGAAGATCCCCCTCTTCTCGAGCGGACGACGAGATTCGAACTCGCGACCCTCACCTTGGCAAGGTGATGCTCTACCAACTGAGCCACGTCCGCTTGTCGTTTCCGGCCCGCTTGCGCGTCCCGGCGACGTGTTGAACTCTAGCGGATTCCTGGGCCAGCACAAAAACGCGTTTCCGCAGCGTGCTGAGGTGTGTTCGCGTCACGGCAGGTCATCCGCGGCTCGGCGGCGGCTGATCAACGCCTGACCCACTGCCGTCGGCACTCCATAGTCCCCGGTCATACACTCACAGACGTGCACGACCTTGCTCCTATGGCCCGCTTCGGCCACCTCGTCGCCACCGGGCTGCGGGATGTGACCAACGACCCTGCTGCCCTCGACTCCGCCGGCTTCTGGGCCGTCGCCGCAGACTTCGAGGGCCGTCTGACCTGTGCCCGCTTCGATGACATCCGTATCGAGCCGGTGCCCGACCCGGTGCCCGGCCAGTGGCAGGGCCCGGCCGCCGACGACTGGATCACCTCGCTGGACCGCGCCGCCTACACCGCGGGCGTACGCCGGATCCGGGAGCACATCGCGGCGGGCGAGGTCTACCAGGCCAACCTCTGCCGGGTGCTGTCCGCCCCGCTGCCCGACCCGGCGGCCGCCGATGTCGACGCACTGACGGCACTGCTCGCCCGCGGTAACCCGGCCCCCTACGCAGGAACGATCCGGCTGCCGGCGCACGGCGTCGAGATCGCCACCGCCTCGCCCGAGCTGTATCTGCGGCGCATAGGGGACACGGTGGAGTCCGGCCCGATCAAGGGCACCGGACGCACCGCCGAGGACCTGCTCGAGAAGGATCACGCCGAGAACGTGATGATCGTCGACCTGGTCCGCAACGACCTGGGCCGGGTCTGCGCCACGGGGAGTGTGAGCGTCCCCGCGCTGTGCGCCGTCGAGCCCCACCCCGGACTCGTGCACCTTGTCTCCACCGTCCGCGGCGAGCTCGCGCAGGACGCGGGCTGGCGCGAACTGCTCGCCGCCACCTTCCCGCCCGGATCTGTCACGGGCGCACCCAAATCCAGCGCCCTCAAGATCATCAACGCCCTGGAGACCGCTCCCCGCGGACCGTACTGCGGCGGGATCGGCTGGGTGGACGCCGACCGCGGCACCGGGGAGCTCGCGGTCGGCATACGCACCTTCTGGATCGACCGCACACCGGCCGACGGCCCCCGCCTCCGCTTCGGCACGGGCGCCGGGATCACCTGGGGCTCCGACCCCGAGCTGGAGTGGGCCGAGACCGAGCTCAAGGCGTCGCGGCTGCTCGCGGTAGCGTCGGGCGCATACGCGGCAAGCGGAAGGACAGCTGGATGAAGCTCTGGGTCAACGGCGCACTCGTGGACGCCGAGGACGCGCGGGTGTCGGTCTTCGACCACGGACTGACCGTGGGCGACGGCATCTTCGAGACCATCAAAGCGGTCCACGGGCAGCCCTTCGCGCTCACCCGCCACCTCGACCGGCTGACCCGCTCGGCGGCGGGTCTCAACCTGCCCGAGCCCGACCATGACGAGATCCGGCACGCGTGCGAAGCGGTCCTGGCCGCCAACCCGATGCCCCTGGGCCGGCTGCGTCTCACCTACACCGGCGGCCTCTCACCGCTCGGCTCCGACCGCGGCGAGCAGGGTCCGACCCTCGTCGTCGCCCTCGGCGAGAGCCCGCGCCGTCCCGACACCACCGCTGTGATCACCGTCCCCTGGACACGCAACGAGCGCGGCGCGCTGACCGGGCTGAAGACCACCTCGTACGCGGAGAACGTGGTCGCGCTCGCCAAGGCGCGCGAGCGGGGTGCGTCCGAGGCGCTGTTCGCCAACACCGTGGGGCAGCTGTGCGAGGGCACCGGCTCCAACGTCTTCGTGGTGCTCGACGGCGAACTGCACACCCCGCCGGTCTCCTCCGGCTGCCTCGCGGGCATCACCCGCGCCCTGACGGTGCAGTGGACGGGGGCCAAGGAGACCGATCTGCCGCTGGACGTACTGCACCGGGCCGAGGAGATCTTCCTGACCTCCACGCTCCGTGACGTCCAGGCGGTCCACCGCGTCGACGGCCGCGATCTCACGGGGGCCCCGGGACCCGTCACCGCCAAGGCAATGCGGATCTTCGACGAGCGCTCTGCGGCCGATCCGGATCCGCGGGCCCGGTAATAACGGGTGACGGGCGGCCGCGGGACAGGTAGAACACACCTGATGACCACGACCCTGCGGCCGTCCGGGCCGATCCAGCGCGGCGAGTCCGGTGACACCTCGCGTACCTACGACGTCTGTGTGAACGGCAGACCCGTCGGTGCCGTCGAGCTCGCCACCCACCCCGGATTCGGACCGTCGGCCGGCGTCGTACGTGCCCTGCGGATCGACGAGCCCGACCAGCGGCGCGGCAGAGGCACCGTCGCCGCGCTCGCGGCCGAGGAAGTGCTGCGCGGCTGGGGTTGCACCCAGATCCTCGCCTCCGTCCCCGCGGAGGCCACCACGGCGCTGCGCCTGGCCGCCGCCCTCGGCTACACCGAACGCAGCCGCAACATGGCCAAGCAGCTGTCCGGCCCGGCTCCCGCCCTGCCCGAGGGCGTCGAAGGACGACCCATGAGCGAGGCGGAGTTCGGCGCCTGGCGGGCAGGCGCCGTCGAGAGCTACGCGCAGAACTGGATGGCCCGCGGAGTGCCCGAGGAGCAGGCCCGCGCCAAGTCCGAGGCCGACCACCGCGCCAAGCTCCCCGACGGCCTCGCGACTCCCGGCGCCTGGATGCGCGTTCTGATCGCGGATGCCACGGTGGTCGGCCACGTCTGGGTGGCGTCGCGCGAGGAGAGCACGGGCGAGCGCGGCATGTACGTGTTCGACATCGAGGTGGCGGAGCAGCACCGCGGCCGGGGACGCGGCCGCGCGCTGATGCTGCTCGCCGAGCGGATCGCGCACGAGGCGGGCGCGAGCCTGATCGCCCTGCACGTCTTCGCGGACAACACCCCGGCGGTCAGCCTCTACGAGACACTCGGCTACCGCGTCACGCACCACAACTACGTCAAGCAACTGCTCTAACCGCGCTGGGCGTCCGACGGCTCGGTGAGCAGCCGGTCGACGATCCCCTCGATCCGCTCCCGCAGACCTTCCTGGCTCTTGCCGCCGTCCAGTCGCTGCCCGGCGACGACATACGTCGGGGTGCCCGTGACACCGATCGCCTTGCCCTCGGCCTGGTCGGCGTCGACGATCAGGATGTGCCGCCCGTCGATCAGTGCGGTGTCGAACTCCTCGGCGTCCAGACCCAGTTCACGGGCGACCTCGAGCAGGACCGGCTCGCCCTTCGCCGCCAGGTCCTCGGTCCGCGCCAGCACCGCCTCCGTGTACGCCCAGCCCTTGCCCTGCTCGGCCGCCTCCTCGGCGGCCTGCGCCGCGGCGAAGGCGTGCTTGTGCCGCTCGAGCGGGAAATGCCGAAGCCGCAGCTCGAGACGGTCACCGTAGCGGGCGCGCAGAGCCCGCAGGTCCTCCATGGCGCGATGGCAGTCGGTGCACTGGAGCTCGCACCAGACGTCGAGGACGACGGGGCGGCCGGGGGTGGAGTCGCTCATGGGACCAGTCTCCCAGCCCGGCTCCGCCTGCCCCAACCGGGACCTGGGGAGGAGGGCGTCCCGGAGATGTCCCTGAAGGTCGTCCGTGACCGTGGCCCGGATCACGTGCGACGGTGCAGGATGGAAGGGACGTACCCGCTGATGCCCGCCGATGGCTGGAGGACCGGATGCTGGCCGAGACCATTTGTTCCGCGGTGTCCGCGGCGGGCCTGGGCATCGCCGCGATCACGGCGTACCGCAGGCGCTTCCTCGCCGCGGCCCGCATCACCGCCTATTCACTCGTCCCCCTCGGCCTGGTGCTGACCGGCGCGGTCGAGTGGCTCGTCGACACGGCCTTCAGTCCCACTGCCTGGGTCGGGTTCGGCCTGCTCGGCGGGGCCTGGCTGCTGTTCATGACGACCAGGGCCGTCGAGCGGCGCCGCGTCGGCGCCGGCAAGGAACCCAAGGCCGCAAAGGGGGCGCAGCGCGACGCGATCGCCCCGGCGCCGGCGCCCTCGCGCGGCGCCGCCGCCCGGCCCGCGCCGAAGTCCGCCGGGACCGGGGACGACTTCAGCGACATCGAGGCGATCCTCAAGAAGCACGGGATCTGACTCCGGGCGCTGCCGTGAGCGCGAGCGGGCAGCGCCCCGCGACAGCAAAGTCCGCCTTCGCGGTGCCCGGGATGTGATGAACTACCCAGCTCGGAAGGCGTGTTGGTCGATCATTGCGCCCCGTGCTGCGCCATCATCACCCCGAGATGCTCGATACCTCCCGGGGCCAGGCCCCCACACCGACCCCAGAGCCCCGTGGCTGCCTCTTCGCGCTGTCCCAGCCACCCCTGATGATCTTCCTCGGGGTCATCGGCTTTCTGCTTCTGATGGCCGCCGTGCACGATCTCTTCCTGCTGTGAGCGCAGGCCGCGCCCCGCGCCGGTCAGCCCGCCGCTTCCTTGCGGCGCGCGCGATAGGCGGCGACGTGCAGGCGGTTGCCGCAGGTGCGGCTGTCGCAGTAGCGCCGGGAGCGATTGCGCGACAGGTCGACGAAGGCCCGCCCGCAGTCCGGTGCCTCGCAGCGCCGCAGCCGCTCCTGCTCGCCCGCGACCACGATGAACGCCAGCGCCATCCCGCAGTCCGCCGCGAGATGGTCGGCGATCGAGGCGCCGGGCGCGAAGTAGTGCACGTGCCAGTCGTAGCCGTCGTGGTCGGTGAGCCGCGGGGTGGTTCCCGCGCCCGCCACCAGCCCGTTGATCAGATCTGCGGCACCGCGGCTGTCGGGCGCCGCGAAGACTGCCGCGAACTGCGCGCGTACGCCGTGCACCGCCTTCAGGTCCCGCGGACCCAGTTCACCCACGTCGCTCACGTTGTGGCGTTGCACGAACTCGTACAGTGCCGCGACGTCCGCGAGCCTGTCGTCCTGCTCGCTCTCCGGTGTGGTGTTCACCAGATCGACGACGGTGTCGAGGGCAAAACGGGTGTCGTGGGGGATCAGCACGATTCGCTCCCTGGCCTGCTGCGGGCCGGTGCCCGCCGAATTGCGCTGACTCTAGCGGTTCGTTCCCGGGCACCTGGACGCCGTCACCATGGTGGAACCCATGGTGACGGCGTGGCCGTGCGCGATATGCGGTTGTTCCGCGCGGCGCCGTCTCCCCGAGTCGGACGGCGCCGTGCAGCTCTCGGCCTGGCTCAGCTCTCGGCCAGGATGTGGGAGAGCTCCGTGTCGAGGTCGAAATGCCGGTGTTCGGTGCCCGGTGGCACCGCGGCATCCGTCCGCTTCAGGAACGACTCCAGGGCCCGCGCCGGGGCCTCGAGCAGGGCTTCGCCCTCCGGGGAGCTCAGTGCGATGCAGACGACGCCCTGTCCATGACTGCGGGACGGCCAGACTCTGACATCGCCCGTGCCGGTGGGCCGGTGCAGACCCTCGGCGAGAAGATCGCGGGCGAACACCCATTCGACCGTCTCTTCGGCTCCGGTGTGGAAGGTGGCGTGCACGGCGTAGGGATCGGCCGTGTCATACCGCAGGCCCGCGGGTACAGGCAGTGAAGACTCGCTCGATACAACGAGGCGCAGGTGCAGCTCGCAGCTGACCGTGGTGTTCATAAGCGCCAGGGCCTTTCGCTCAGTGTGCGCTCGGGGATTCGCACGTCGGCGAAATCGACATGCCACCTACGGTGCCGTTGTAAACCCCTCTGACCGTTTTGTGATCCCTCATGTCGCTCATCCGGCCGTGCTCGACTTTGTGTTATACGGCCATTTCGGTGATCACGTTCAATCGTGCTCGGATCCGGTAGGTTGGGCATCATGAATGCGGAGAGTGACGAGCAGGGGAAGGCCGTCGCCGCGACGGCGTCGGTCCCTGCGACGGGGGACGTGACGGGCGGGCCGGTGCAGCCGGATCGGACCGCGGAGCCGGAAGTGGTGCGCAAGGAGGAGCCGGAGCTCGGGTCCCGGGCGCCGCACTTCATCAAGCGGTCCAGACCGCTGCATCTGAGCTGGCAGGTCGGTGTCTTCATCGTCGGCCTGGCGGTGGTCGGCGCCGGCATCGTGATGCTGCCGCTGCCCGGCCCCGGCTGGCTGGTGATCTTCGGAGGTATGGCGATCTGGGCGACGGAGTTCGTCTGGGCCCAACTGGTGCTGCGCTGGACCAAGCGCAAGGTCACCGAAGCGGCTCAGCGGGCGCTCGATCCCAGGGTCCGCCGACGCAACATCATCCTCACCACGATCGGCGTCGTGATCATCACGGTGCTGGTCGCGATCTATGTCTGGAAGTTCGGGATCGTGATGCCCTGGAAGATCGACGAGTGACCTCGAAGTGGTCAGGGGGACCCGCTGACATCGGGTAATGTTTGCGGTGCGCCCGGGCGATTAGCTCAGTGGGAGAGCGCTTCGTTCACACCGAAGAGGTCACTGGTTCGAACCCAGTATCGCCCACCCGGACCGAAGGCCCCGGAGACTTCACGTCTCCGGGGCCTTCGGCGTCGTCGTGCTCAGTGCATCCGGCCCAGGGTGTCCCGCAGCCTGCGCGCATCGCGCAGCCGCTGCTCGTACGTCGCACCCACCGCGAGGAGCAGCACCCCGGCCAGGGCCGGCGGCAGCCAGCGGGGCAGCGCACCGACGACCTGCACGACGTACGGTGCGAGCTCGTGCAGTGCGTCCAGCGTGAGCACCGTTCCGCCCAGCACCAGCAGCGCCTGCAGCCGCAGCCGGGCACCGAGCAGCGTGACCCCCAGGGCCGCGACGCCCAGCACCAGCGGTCGCAGCCAGTGCTCGTCGCCCCAGGCCGCGACCAGGCTCGGCACCAGGGTGGCGGCGAGACCCGGCCCGTACGCCGTCCACGACGACGCCTGCGGATCCCGGCGGCGGCGCAGCACACCGACGACCAGTGCCGGGACAGTCACCGCGAGCGTGTACGCCTCCGGGGCCTCGACCTCGGACGCTGCCAGACGCACCCAGGTGGCGAGCACGAACAGCGTTGCCGCGAGATACCCGGCGGCAGGGCGGCGCTCCGCCCGCACGGCCGCGCCCGCCGCGATCACTCCGCACAGCGCGAGCACCAGGGCGATCGACGGCCGGTCACCGGCGGCGAGCCCCAGGGCCACGAATCCCGCGGCGGCGGAGGTGATCTCCACCGGCAGCGCGACCGGCTGGCGGCCCAGCCGGGCGCCGAGCAGCCCGACAGCCGCGGGCACGACGAGCAGGACCACCGCGGAACGGTGCGGAGGGAGCCCGGCCGTGGCGACCGATGCCCACACGAGCCCGATCGCGAAGAGCACGGCAGCGCAGGCGAGCACGGTCTGCACGGAGCGGCCGGCGCGCAGCGCCGCGCCCGCGAGCCCCACGACCAGGACACCCAGCACGGTGAGCGTGGCCGGCTCGGTGGCCAGGGCCAGCAGCCCCACACTCACCGCGCCGCCGAGCCCGCAGACCAGGGCGGTGATCGCGACGGCGGCACCCCGGGCGTCCGCTCCGGGCCGCAGCACGGCGAGCGCGAGGAGGCCGACGCTCAGGGCGAGCTGCCACGCGACGCCCATGGCGTACCCGAAGCCGGCCACGGCGGGCACGACGAGCAGTGCGGCCCAGACCAGGGCGAGCGCGCCCGCGGCAGCACCGACGCGCAGGGACTCCCGCGACGGGCCGACCTTCGCGGAGCGGGCCGCATCCCAGGCCTGTCCCCACGTACTGCCGTCGGGCTCGCTGCCCGGAGCGGTCCGGTCCCCAGGGGCCCCGGGTGCGTCGGACCGCGGCCCGGAGGGACCGGCCGCCGGCCCCGCGGCGCCGGGCGTGCCCGGCGGACGGGCCGTGTCGTCGCCGACGTGTGCGGCGGAAGCCGCCGGCGCCGGGCGGAAGGACGCGACCGCCGCCACGACGGCGGCGGTGACGAGCAGGATGATCGGGACCGGGGTCAGCGGCTGCACAGGCAGCGGGCCCCCCAGGGCCTCGCGCACACCTGCCGGGGACGCCGACCAGATGTCGGTCAGGGTCCGGGCCGGGCCCGCCAGGGCCACGGCGACCAGGGGGAGCGCGGACAGCAGCGCCGCGGCGTGGACCGCCGCCGACGCGGCCGTGAGCCCCGGGAGCAGGTGGCGCGGCAGCGGTGCGCGAAGCGAGACCAACAGGGCGATCGCGCACAGCAGATACCCGGTCATCGCCCAGCCGTCCGGGACCGTCGCGCGGATCACGCCGCCGCTACCCGCGACGGCCGCAAGACCGGCCACCGCCGAGAGCGCCACGGCCCAGGACGGTAGCCGCCACGCCGTGAACAGAGCGACCGCGGCCGCCGCCACCAGCAGCACCGCCGGGCCCGCCGCAGCGGAAGCCGTCGCCGCCGTCAGCGACTGCCAGCCGCCGATCACCAGCGCCCAGCCGCCCGCGAGCACCGCACCCGCTCCGGCGAATCCGCGCAGCACGGCAGGCTCCGTCCGCACCACGAGCACGACATCGAGCGCGGCCGTCAGCAGCAGCGCCCACTCCAGCGGCACATCGAGCGGCCCGGCGGCCAGGGACCAGAGCGGGAGCGGGAGTTGAGCGGTCAGCACGGCCACCGGCAGCGGTGCGCGCAGCCGCGGCAGGGACAGGCCGTACGCCGTCCAGAGCCCGGCGAGAGCTGCGGATGCGACAGCCGCGTAACCGAGACCGTCCGTGTCCGGCAGTGCCACCCGGTGCAGGGCATGGGTGTCGAGGACCATCAGCAGCAGGCCGAGGGCGGCCAGCGACTCCGCGGTCGAGGCGAGACCGCGGCGCAGCAGCACCACCGGCGCCCCGAGGGCCGCGACGGTCACCGTGAAGAGCACGGCGGAGCGGCCGCCGATGCCCATGGAGCCCCAGCTGACCAGTGTGAACGCGATCGCCGCGACGGCCAGCAGGATGCCGCCCAGGGTCAGCAGCAGATTCTGCACGCTCGGCGGGGAGGTCTCGGCCGACGGTGCGGCGAAGGGGCGGGCAGGGGCCGGCGGTGCCACGGCGGGCGAGCGCAGCACATTGAGCAGCCAGGCGCGGCGAGCCAGCAACTGGGCCCGTCGGGCATCCAGTTGTTTCAGCTCGCGGTCGATAGTGGCCAGCTCCTCGGCCGGCGGCGGAACGTTGTCCATGGCCGCAGTGTGGCCGCGGCCACACGCGCCGGACATGGGTGCGAGTACTCAGATGCCTGGTGAGTACCTTCCCGGTACGTAGGCCCGCGGCGCAGACTGGGGGCCATGGACTGGTGCCACTTCCGCTTCCGCAGTGTCTGGTATCTACCGGCTGCCCCGGGCGCCGTCTACGGCGTACTGGAACGCGCCGAGGAGTATCCCAGGTGGTGGCCGCAGGTCCGCGCGGTCACCCTGGCCGCCGACGACTGCGGCACTGCCCGTTTCCGCTCCGTCCTCCCTTACGACCTTCTCGTCACCGCTCGCGCGCAGCGCAGCGACCCGGCGGCGGGGGTGTTGGAGATCCGGATGGACGGCGATCTCGAGGGCTGGGTGCGCTGGACCCTGGGGGCGCACCACACCGGTACACGGGCGGTGTACGAGCAGGAGGTCGAGGTACGCAAGCCGCTGATGAGGCGGCTGGCACTGCCGTGCCGCCCCGTCTTCCTCGCCAATCACGCGCTGATGATGCGTGGAGGGCGGCGTGGGCTCGTGGCCTACCTGGAAGGAGTTTGAAGGAACGGCGCGACGCCCTGTATGGTTCAGTGCGTTCCCGGGCGATTAGCTCAGTGGGAGAGCGCTTCGTTCACACCGAAGAGGTCACTGGTTCGAACCCAGTATCGCCCACCGGGAGAGGCCGGTCCGTCATCACAACCAACCGCCCCACACCCATACATAACCCG
>NZ_JBEXSW010000091.1:0-9909 GCF_040613775.1 Streptomyces sp. NPDC006208
GACAACTCAACACGTCACCACTCCCCGAGACCGCCGAACCCACGCCTGACCAGCGGAAACGCAGCCCTCAAGCCCGGAAAGACAACAGCCACTAATGGCGCACAGCGGCGCTGCTCCACTGATTTTGGAGCGCCTCACCGCCAGGGCCTGTCCGGCGGACCTTCTGGGGCCCAGCGACGTGCCTCCAGGCCCTGGGGGCCTGGGAGGTGCCAATGCAGTTGCCCTATTGGTTTGCCGTCGGCGAGCCCGGTCGGATAGGAAGCTTGCATGCTAAGAGGCAGCAAGGTCGGGCTCAGGGCCCGGCACGAGGACGACATCCCGATCCTGCGGGCTGAGCTCTACGACGACGTGGTCAACGCCTCGCGGGCCGAAGGCCGGCCGTGGCGGCCGATCACGCCCGGCTCGAAGGACTCGCGGCTCGTGGTGGACGACAAGGAGCAAGGCCACGTCCCGTTCTCTGTGGTGGAGCTGGACGGCGGCACGCTGGTCGGCACCGCGGTGCTGTGGAACATCGACAACCACAACCGGTCCGCACACATCGGCCTCGGACTGCTGCCGTCCTCTCGCGGCAAGGGCTACGGCACCGACGTGGTCGCGGTGCTGTGCCACTACGGTTTCGTCGTGCGCGGCTTGCAGCGGCTGCAGATCGAGACGCTGTCGGACAACGCCGCGATGCTGCGCTCGGCCGAGCGCAACGGCTTCGTCCGCGAGGGCGTGCTGCGCTCCTCGGCCTGGGTGATGGGCGAGTTCCTGGATGAGGTGCTGCTCGGGCTCCTCGTCCAGGACTGGAAGCCGGACTCGCAGGGCTGAGGTCGGCACACCGTGCAGTGGCGCCGAGGACACCCCGCCCGTGTGGGCACACCGTCCCCTTCGACGCCTGACGCCCCGCAACGTCCCTACCCGGACCGCGCTGTGGCCGCCGTGGTCGCTGCCCGACTCTCGCCGCTGCCGGTCCGGTCAGGGGCGGGCCCGGCGCGTTCGGTGCCGTTCGGCATACTGCCAGGCATGGACACCCGAGCGGTCACCCGCGCCCACGTGCTGATCACCACGCAACTGGCGATCGGCGCCGCAGCGCTCGGGGCATGCGGCGGCTACCTCGTGGCCGGGCCCGCTGCCGCGGTCCTCTCCGGCGTCGTGACCGGCGTCGGGGCATGGGGCGGATCGATTCTGGTACGCCGACGCGTCTTCGCCGACCTCGGGCAGGCGGAGCGGGACGCGAACGTCCAGGGTTACGCCGAGGGACTGTCCCAGGGCGTGCTGTTGGGCATCGCTACGTACCAGGCCGCCGTCTTCCCGCTCACCGGCCCGGCCGGCGTCTCCGGCGAGGAGCGGCTCGCGCGCCGCACCATTGCGTATCGGATTGCCGCCGACGACGGTCTTCCACACACCGTGCGCACCGCGGCGGCCGCCGCTCTCGAGGCGATCGACCACGGCCAGGACCGGCAGGGTGCCCAGGACGCCGTGCAGGCCCTGCACGCGGCGGTCTACGAGCAGCGCCGTCCCTGAACGGCCCGCCTTTGGTGGCGTAGCGACGTCAGCTGAACCGGTCGAGATGTTCGGTGGCCTCTCTTGCGTACAGCCCTGCGGAGCGGCTGCCATCGGCCGTTCCGGGCCAGCGGGAGGAGACCGATCTCGTCGTAGTGCCGCAGGGTCCGGGCGGTCCCGCCCGACATCCGGGCCACCTCCGCGATCGACCAGTCCACACGTACGCCTTCAACGGGCGCCACAGCAGGAGGGCTTTGAGAGGCGGAGCTCCGCCCGTCTTCCTTCGGTCGTCCCGGGCTGGGTCAGGGCAGCGGGGTCCCTCCGGTTGCATTGAGGATTTCCGCGGTGATGTAGCTGGATCGGCCGGAGGTTCGCCAGTGGTGACGCTCCCGCCGTCACGGAGAAGTGATCATGAGCATTTCAGGAGAGGTCGGCGACGCAAGCCGGTAGCTGCGGCAGTAAGTCGAGGACCCGAAACAGACCGCCGAGCGCGTGACTGACCCCGATGAGCGGCAGCGGCTGAAAGAGCAGGCCCGCAAGTTGCGCGAGCAGCCGGAGCAGCGGGGGAACGCAAGCGGGGACGACCTCGGCCCCTGTAAGAATCAAGGCCAGGTAACGATCATGGCCTCCCGGTGGCGTCGTCCGATGCCACCGGGAAGCGCATGCTTGACCGGTCAGTCAGCTGCGGGCAGCGCGACACAGGCCGCTGCTGCCCGCTTCCGCAGGAGCCACCGAGGGCTGGTGATCACTTGTGGCTCCGTGCCGGGCCCAGCCGCAGGGAGCTCACCCCGGCTGGTACCCCACCTCCAGCATCACCCCGGAACCTCTGTGCCGCCCACCTTGCATTGCTGCCTCAGTTGCCTCTGTGAGACGGACGCGGCACACGGGGTGTCACTGTTCGGCGAGCATGTCGGTGCGCAGGTTGTTCAGGGTGCGGGCGAGCAGCCGGGAGACGTGCATCTGGGAGAGGCCCAGTTCGGCACCGGTCTGGGCCTGGGTCATTCCTGCATGATCAGGGCCGATCGTGCCGACTGGCACGATGTCCTCCAACTCGCACGCAAGCTGCGTGTCCGGCCTGTGGCCTCGGTTCCCTCAGGCTTGTGGTGTTCTCGGCACCTCAGGCTTGTTGCGGCTCCTCGAACTCCATGACGGCGGCGAGGGCTTCCTCTGTTTCGAATACGGCAGTCCGGGTGGAACCGAGCACGGCGTAGCGCCACGTGCGGCCGTCGGAGGGCGCATCCTCGTACAGCACCACTCCCGCGGCTCTCCCGGCCAGATCCCCCGGCCAGGACAGGCCGGCACGCTCCATCAAGCAAACGGTGTCCTCGAAGTCGTGGGGCGCACGTGTGCGTCGTCTGCCGAGCAGCCAGGCCGGAGCGTCCAGGCCCGCAGCACGGGCCAGACGGACCGCCATGAACTGCGTCGTGGTGGTGGCGGTGCGGCGGACATTGCTCTCCGTCGCGTAGAGCCTTCCGTCGGCGGCGAGGATCGCGTCCACCCCGTACGGTCCTGCGTAGCCCGATCGCGCCAGTTGGCCCCCCAATGCCATGCCCCACCGTTCCAGCTCTGCAGCAACGGCCCCGCCGGACCCGGCCAGCGGTGAGACATAGCCGGTGTAGGAGCCCTGCTGGACGCGCATCTCTCCGGAGAACACCACTCGCGGCCCGGATGCGTCCAGGTGCATCTGGATGCTGACCGACCGGACGACATCGAGTCGCTCCTCCACCACCCACGTCCCGGCAGACTCGTTCCGAAATGGTGCCGGCGCTGTGTCCGCACGCGAGAGGAAGCACAGCCCGTGGCCGCCTGCTGAGCGGTCCGGCTTCACTACGACGCGCTCGTACTCCCGAAGCATCGCGGTTGCAGTGGCTTCCAGGGTGTGCCCCTTGCACACCTGCCCCTCAGGAATGCGGATGCCCAGTTCGGCGGCGAGGGCGCGGAAACCGGTCTTGGTGTTGAGCCGGTGCACCGCGTCCACCGCGCTCGCACTCGGGCCTCCTGGGCCGTAGGGAGCCACCGTCACACCCAACCGTCGTGCGAGGGCGGCTGTGGACGCATCGAGGACGATGGGCAGGAGCTCCGCCCCGGGCCGCGCGGCCACCAGATCGAAGAGCGCGTCCATCAGCCTTGACCGGTCCAGGGCCTCCGCCATGGGCAGTCCCTCGACCGCAGGCGCCGTCATCACCGTCAGCGACCCGTACGGCACCCCCAGCAGCCCGCAGGCGTAGCGGTGGAACGTCTCGCTCGGCGCAACGGGCGTGACGAGCGCGTCTCCGGGCCGCAGGAGCCAGATCTTACGGGGCGCCTGCCCTGCCCACTGGGTCAGGACGTCGTGGGCGGCGAGGCTGACTGCCACGTCGGAGAAGAAGTTCGCGTAGACGATCAACGGGCTGCGGTGCTGGTCCACGGAGCATCCCTACCCGCCACGACTCCCCTGGCTCTTCGGCGAGGACCCGACGGCGTCAGGGTCGCAAGGAGGAGACGGGATCGGGGTAGAGGTAGGTCATGGGTTCCAACCAGCGGGAACCGGAGCTGCCGCAGGCGAGGGGAGGGGTGTCGGCAGCGGTGATCGACTGCCTCAGGGGAAGCCAGACGGTCTCGTTGCCGGGGCCAGATATGGTCAGTTAAGAGTGGGTGAGCGCGCTATGTGAAGCTCATCGTTCCCCCCCCCGGTGTGTACGCCCCGCAGGACGACACGGCTCTGCTCCAGTTCGCGCTCCACCGCGAGACGCTGCGGCCGCGGGCCGCCGTCCTCGACGTGGGCACCGGCACCGGCACCGGCGCCCTGGCACTGGCCGCGGCATCCCGGGGCGCTGGCGTCACGGCGGTCGACATCTGCCGTCGCGCCGTGTGGACCGCACGCCTCAAACGCACTCCTGGCGCGGACGCCCGTACACGTGCTGCACGGCGACCTGACGGCACCCGTCGCCGGACGCACGTTCGATCTCATCCTCACCAATCCGCCCCTACGTTCCGGGCCCGGCTCGGGCCTGGGAGGCGGGTCGCGACGGACGGTTGGTCCTCGACCGGATCTGCCGGGACGTGCCCCCGCTGCTGAGGCGCGGCGGCGTGCTCCTCATGGTGCACTCGGACCTCAACGGCGTCTCCACCACGCTGGGACGCATGCGGGCGGCGGGTCTGTCGGCGGAGGTCACCGAGCGGCGGTGGGTCGCCCTCTGGCCCGTGCTGCGCGCCCGCCGGACGCGGCTGCACGAGAAGGGCATGCTCGGCCCCGATGGCGAGAAGGAGGAACTCGTCGTGAATGACGGCCTCAGGCATCAGGTGACGCGCCACCACCGGCGGCACGCAGGCCGCGTTCGGGGCCGCATTCGGTGAGCAGCAGGGCGATGTCGTCCGCTCGGTAGGAGGAGCCGCGGGCGTTGTGCAGGAGGCGGTCGGCGAGTTCGTCGAGCGTGTCCGCGCGGGCGTGGGCCAGGGATGCTCGCAAGCGGTCGATGCCCACGTCGATGTCGGCTCCGGGTTCCTCGACCAGGCCGTCGGTGTAGAGGGCGAGGACGGATCCCGGCGGGAGGGTGATCCGGGTCGTGGGATATGCGCTCGCGCGTTCCACTCCGAGGACGGGGCCGATGTCCAGGTCGAGGGCATCGGTCGTGCCGTCGGGATGGCGAAGCAGGGGTGGTGGGTGGCCGGCGGTGACGGCGTGGGCGTGGTGACCGTGAGGTTCGAGGCGGATGTAGCAGCAGCTGGCCAGCAGGGGGGAGTCGAGGTCGATGAGGGTTCGGTTGACGCCCGCCATCACGTCCCCAGGTGTATGGCCCACTGCTGCGAAGGCCCGTACCGCACTGCGCAATTGGGCCATGGTAGCCGCGGCGGCGATGCTGTGCCCCTCGACGTCTCCGATGACGAGACAGGTCCCGTTGTCGGTGGGGATGACGTCGTACCAGTCGCCGCCTATGTCCATTCCGCTTGTGCCGGGCAGATAGCGCGCAACGACATGGATTCCAGGGATTACCGGCAGCCGGTGCGGCAGGAGCGCCTGCTGCAGGCCGCGCGCGACGGCGAACTCCGAGTCGTACAACCGCGCTCTCTCCAGCGCCTGGGCGATCAGCCCGGCCAGGGCAGTCAGGACGCCGCGGTCCTTCTCCGTGAACCGATGGACCTCGTCGAAGCCGAGGACGCAGGTGCCCACAGGACGGCCGGAGGCGATCAACGGCAGATACGCCCAGGAACTCACTTCGCCCGTGGGGATGCCCGGATAACCCCGGGACAGGTCCTGCTGCGACTCGATGAACAGCGGCGCGCCAGAGGTCAGGGCCTCGGTGCCGGGCAGGCGGGCGTGCAGCGGCATGCCCTCCAGCCAGTCGAGGAAGTCTTCGTGGTGGCCGGTGTGAAAGAGCCGGTGCATCGCTTTGTCACGAACCACGTAGATCGCCATCTGCTGGCCTCCGAAGGCCGGCAGAAGCTGGTCGCCGACGGCCTCGCAGACCTCGCGTGCGGTGACCGCCTCAGTCAACGCGCTCCCCAGCTGCAGGACGTGATACATGACGCCCAGCCGCGCCGACGGAGCGGCGGGTGCCGCCTCGGCCGCAAAGGCGGATGGTGTCGGGGCCGGGTGCGGCTGACCCAAAGGCACCACCCGGCCCGTCGCCCCGTCCGCCTCCGGGTGGAGGGAGAAGGCGAGCCACTGGTCGGGCGGTCGGCGGGCCAGGAAGGAGGACGGCGTCTGCGAGATCATCGCGGACCGGTGCCGGTACTCGATGTCGGGGTCGGACAGCCACGGCAGCACCTCCCAGAGAAACCCGCCCAGCACCTCATCACCAGAAACGCCCAACAGTCGCAAGGCGCTGCGATTGGCATGGGTGACCCGCCCGTCGGGAGCGAGGGAGAACAGCCCGTCCCGCAACCGCTCGACCGCAGCAACAGCCGCACGCCCGGCCCGGGCATCCACAACCGCGCCCACCAGGTGGGTGCCTGGCCGCGCGTCGTCGGCCGCTGGCACCCGGCCCCACAACTCGACCGTGCGACACCCCTCGCCGTCGCCGCCGTCCCGGCAATCCCGTACGCGCAGGCGCCTCGCGGTGATCCGGCCCGCGCCGTCTGCCTCCCTGGCCCCGGCCAGGAAGGCGACACGATCGCCCGGGTGCAGGCAGGAAGCAAGCGTATCGGCCCGTCCGTCGAAAGCATCGGGGTCGAGACCGAAGATCGCACACAGCTCGTCGTCCACAGTGAAGGTGCCCAAGGCGAGGTTCCAGTCGAACAAGCCGACCCGCACGGCCGCTGCCGAGGGAGCCGGGGTCTCGACGGGAACCGTCCCCGGCTCGCACTCGACCGGATCACCGGTACGGGCGCGCAGGGCGGCAAGGGAGCCCCCGAGCCGGTTCGCGACGGTCCGCATCTGGCGCCGCTGCGCCTTGGACAGCCCTTCACTGCCCGGTGAAGCCGCCCAGACGACCGCCAGCGAACCGAAAGTCTCCCCACGCGCACCCACTGGCACGGAGCAGGAACCGAAGGCATACGGCAGAGCCACCGCGAGCTGGGGATATCGCCGCATCGTCTCCTCTGCGTCGGCCAGATGGACGGTGCGCCCCGAGCTGTATGCCACGGCGACCGGAATGGGACTGCTCACCGGGATGAGTCGCCAGCCACCGAGGAGGGACGGCGGCGTCCCGCGCGTCGCGGCGAGCACGATCGACCGGCGGTCGCGGGAGCGGAGGAAAATGCTCCCCGCGTACGCGCCGGTTCCTTCGACGGCCTCGACGACGGCCGCGGCGAGCAGATCCTCACGCTCCACCGTTACGCCGATGGTCATCCCGCTCATGCATCCAGTGTGCGCAGGTCACGCCCACAGGGCCCAGCGTGGCAACTCGGCGATACGCAGCGGTTACAGTCTGCAGGGGGCGGTCCGTCCCGGCCGCCGGCCCCAGGACGGGTTTGGCGTCCGAGGGATGGTCGGCGCTGAAGGCCGGGACGGGCCGCTGACGAAGGAGACCAAGGCCGCCTCGACCCATCCGACCAGTGCCGATCGCGTCCGCCCGAGATCGCTTCCGGTCCCGAGAGGGTGCCATCCCCGACCGCTGCCACCGCGGGTGCGTGAGGCGACCTGGACGGGGAACTCGAGCCAGCGAAGCCAACGATTCGCGATCTTAAGGATCCGGCCACGACGACGGCGCGAGACATCATGACAGCGGGCGCCGAGTGTATCGGCGAATCTTGCCCGAGCCAGACTCAGGCGTACTCCGACGCCTGTTTCAGCGCGGTCGACCCGGGCAGGGCCTCTGGTTTGCGGACCAGCGCCTCCAGATAGTGGTCCGGCACCAGACGCGCCCCGGATGATCATCAGCCGTTCGTGCCTGGCGACTTCGACTCCGTCGTCATAGACCACCAAATCAGAGGCGTGCAGCATCACCCGCACCCGCCTTCCGATCAGCCGCACCGGCACCGAGTAGTGGCTCGTGCGGACACTGATCTGGCTGTAGCGGTCCACCCGCAGCACGAAGAGACGGCCCGTCTCGAACGGCTCGGCGAGCAACGCTTCAGCAACGGCTGTTCCGCGGCGAAGTACTCGCCGACGGTCCGCGGACGGGAGCGGACCCGCCGCGCGTCGTCCTCCTCGTCCCAGCGGTCGACCATCGCGTTCAGCTCGGCCAGCGAGTCGACTCTCGGGACGGGGACGAAGTGGTTGCGGCGGGGTTGGCCGCCCCTCCGCCCCGCCCTTCTCGTGAGCCCCTCGATGCCGGGACGGCAGTAGAAGACCTCGGACCAGCACCCCGCTCGCAGGTCCCTGGCACCGTCTTCTGCCGTCGTGGGCTGTGGGACTCGGGTCGAGGGGCTCAGCGACACCGACGGCCTCGTCGAAACCCGCCACCACCCCATTGGTGCCTCAACACGCTGCTGCACACTCTCGACGAACCGCGCCGGCCCTCAACGACACCTGCCAGTGGCTCCTGCGGGACACCCCGACGACCACGACGACGTCGCGCGATCCTCATCGCACAAGCCATGCCAGCACGTTGACGCGAGCCGAAGGTCAAGGTCGGCCCCTCCTCCCGCAGTTTCAAGGCGACTTGCGCCGATCAGCGCTTCCACGTCCGCCTCGTCGGCGTTCACGGTCAGGCCTCACCGCTTCAGGCGACTTTGGACGCTTTCATTCAGCACCTCCTGCTGCGCCTGGCGAAGAAGACGACGGCGAGCGCGCCCACAGCGGCGGCGATTAGCAGGCTGCGGCCGCTGCGCGCGGACTGGGCCACCTGATAGGCCTTCTCCCGGGTCGGCTCCGACGTCCTGTCCTGGATCTTGTCTCCCAGGAGGTGGGCGGTCTCGGTCAGCTGCTGCTTGGCGTGGGCTGCCTTCTCGCGTACCGGCTGGGGAGTCCTGTCCTGCGCGACATGCAGAGCATGGGCGGCCTTCTCCTGGATCTGACTCTTGACCTTCGTTGCCTTCTGCTGTGCCTGGCCTTTGACGTCGGACTTGGCGGTCAGAGCCGCGACAGTCTCGCCGAGTTCCTCGCGGGTTTCCTCCACCTGATCCCGCAGTTCCTCGGGAGTGGGGGTGGAGTCGTTGTTCTGGGACTGGTCCGTCATCGGTGTGCACTCTCCTTGATCTCGGACACGTCTGCCTTGACGCTGTCGATGGCCTGCTCGGGTGCGGGTGGGCAGGCCTGGCTGACCTGCTTCTTGCCCACGGCGGCGAGCACGCCGGCCACCGCCGCAAGGACGGCGGTCACGGTCAGGGCCGAGACCCACGGCGGCCACATCAGGTCGAGGGCCACGATCGCGGTGGCCGCGAGTGCTTGCAGGGCGATGAAGCCCATCACCCCGGCTCCGCCGAACAGGCCGCTGCCGATCCCGAACCGTTTGCCCTTCTGCTGCATCTCTGCCTGCGCCAGACGCATCTCCTGGCGCATCCGCCGGGAGATCTGCTCCGATGCCTGCTTGACCAGCTCGCCTACCGATTCCTCGGTGTCAGGGCGCGGCGGGTGATCCACTGACCTGTTCATCGTCGTCACCCGACCCCTTCTGTTGGCCCCCTGGGGGCCTTCAGCTCTTTCGTGTCGTGTACGGGTCGTTGCCAGGCGGGTACCCGAGCCCGCTCGCCGCACTCAGTCGCAGAAGGATCCCTTTGGTTGACGCGCTACAACAGGCTGCGGAGCAGCAGGCGGGACCAGCCAGGCACAGGCGATGACGATGACGGTGCCGAGACCGATGCCGCTGGGGTGGTGCACTCCGGTGCGGACGCTCGAGGGCCGACCTGCCGCGCCCAGGGCGCGTCCCAGGAGGCGGCCCGGCGGGTCAGTCGGCGGTCGAGGCGACGGACGTGATCGAGGGGCCCTCGGTTTCCGTGGTCGGGCAGGAGCCGTGCTCTTTTCCTGCTGGCTGCAGATCGACAGCAGGAAAACCTGCCGGCGGCCCGGACGGGCCCGGACCGGGGGCGCTGGCCACGTGCTCGACAAGTCTTCCCCGACAG
>NZ_JBEXSW010000092.1:0-9861 GCF_040613775.1 Streptomyces sp. NPDC006208
CTTCCTATTCGGGTTGTCTTTTTTTTTTGTTTTTTTGCTTTTTATTTTTTTTTTTTTTTTTTGGGTTTGTTTTTTGGGGGGGGGGGGGGGGGGCCCCCCCCCCCCCCCCCACGACGCGGTGGGGACGGGGTTTGCGGAGCCGGGCGGGGCACAAGGACCCGGTGCTGCCACGTGGGATTGTGGCCCCGCCGACGTCATGTGTGGTCAGCTGACCGCTTGTTCCGCTCCGCGCCCAGGCGGGCGAAGTAGGCGATCAGATCGGGGTTGTCGACCGCCGCGGGGTTCAGGACCTGCTCGGCGGGGACGCCCTGGAGCAGGCGCTTGACGGGAACCTCGAGCTTCTTGCCGGTCTTGGTGTGCGGGAGGGCCGGTACGGCGAGGATCTCGTCGGGGACGTGGCGGGGCGAGGCGCCGGCGCGGATCGCGTCGCGGATCTTCTCGCGCAGGAAGTCGTCCAGGCCGACCCCGTCCGCGAGGACCACGAAGAGCGGCATCCAGTAGCCGCCGTCGGGGGCCTCCGCGCCGATCACGAGGGCCTCGGTGACCTCGGGGAGGCGTTCGACGACGTCGTGGATGTCGGCACTGCCCAGGCGCACGCCGTTGCGGTTGAGGGTGGCGTCGGAGCGGCCGTGGACGATCACCGAGCCGTGCGAAGTGAGCGTGATCCAGTCGCCGTGCCGCCACACACCGGGGTGGGCACCGAAGTAGGCGTCGCGGTAGCGGCTGCCGTCGGGGTCGTTCCAGAAGTACAGCGGCATGGACGGCATGGGCCGGGTGACGACCAGTTCGCCGACCTGGTCGAGGACAGGGGTGCCAGTCGCGTCGTAGGCGGCCAGGGCCACGCCCAGGCCGGGGGCGGACAGCTCCCCCGCCCAGACCGGGGTCGTGGCGGCACTGCCGGCGAAGCCGGAGACGACGTCCGTGCCGCCGCTGGTGGAGGCCAGCTGGACACCGGGGCCCACATGGTCACGGACCCAGGGGTAGGCGGAGGCGGGCAGAGCGGAGCCGGTGCAGCCGACGACGCGGACGGCCGAAAGGTCGTGCACGGAGGGTTCGATGCCCAGCTTGCTCATGGCCAGCAGGTACTGGGGGCTGGTACCGAAGACGGTGACCTTGTGGCGGGCCGCCAGCTCCCACAGGATGTCCGGTCGCGCGAGCGGTGCCGGGCTGCCGTCGTACGTGCAGGTGGTCGCGCCGGTCAGCAGGGTGGAGACGACCAGGTTCCACATCATCCAGTGGGTGGTGGTGTACCACAGCAGGCGGTCCCCGGTGCCCAGATCAGTGTGCAGGCCGAGCATCTTGAGGTGTTCGAGCAGGACCCCGCCGTGCCCGTGGACGATGCCCTTGGGCAGGCCGGTGGTGCCGGAGGAGAAGACGACCCACAGAGGGTGGTCGAACGGCACCGGGACGACGGTGAGGTACTCGATGCGGATGGCGGCGTCCTCCCAGGGAACCGTCAGCCCCGGGTGGCCGCCCTCAGGCCAGGCAAGGCCCACGTGGTCCACGAGCACCGTGGCCGTCAGCGTCGGCAGGGCGGCGGCCAGTTCGAGCGAGGCGGTCCGACGGTCGTGGGTGGTGCCGTTGAAGAGGTAGCCGTCCGCGGTGATGAGGACCGTGGGTTCGAGCTGGGCGAAGCGGTCGGCGGCGGCCTTGGGTGCGTAGTCCTGGCCGCACACCGACCACACCGCGCCCAGGCTGGCGGTGGCGAGGAAGGCGATGACGGCGTGGGGGGTGTTGGGCAGGTAGCCCACCACCCGGTCGCCCTGCCCGACGCCCAGGTCGCGCAGGGTGGCGGCGACGGAGGCGACCTGTGAGCGCAGCTCCCGGCCCGTGATCTCGTAGCCGGCTCCGGTCTCGTCCAGGGCGGTGATGGCGGGAGCGTCCGGCTGCAGGTTGCGCAGCGCGTGGTGAGCGTAGTTGAGGGTGGCGCCGGGGAACCAGCGGGCGCCGGGCATGGTCTCCTCGGCCAGCACCCGCTCGTACTCGGTCGTCGCATCGATGTCGAAGTACTCCCACACCGCGGCCCAGAACCCTTCCAGGTCGGTGACGGACCAGCGGTACAGGGCCTGGTAGTCGGTGGGGTCCTGGATCCCTTCGGCGCCCTGGTGCCGGGCCGCCCATCGGGCGAAGTCCGCGATGCGGCTGCGGGCGGCCGTCTTCGGGTCGGGGGTGAAGAAGGGTTCCGGGTACGGCGTGGGGTGCGGGCTGGTCATGGTGTGGTGTTCCTCGTCAGGAGACGGGCCGGACATCGGCGGTACGGCGGGCCGTGTGCAGCAGGGGAGCCCAGGCGGCGGTGTCCGTGAAGTCGCCGGTGCCGGCGGGGACGGTGTCCATCACGACGCGGTCGGGGCGCAGCAGGACGGCATCCGACCGGCCGCGTGCCAGCCAGGCGGCCAGGTTGCCGTCGTCGCCCAGGTCGTCGACGTGGATCGTCGGCGCGCCCAGTGCCGTGGCCACGGCCGTCATCTGCGCCGTGGGCGGCACAGCGGTCAGGACGGCGAAGGGGTGCCCGAGCACGTCGTCGAGGCGCACTCGCCTGCCGTCGTGCCGTACCCAGGGCTGCGGGCAGAAGGTGCCGGCCAGCACGCGGCCGGTCAGCCTCGGGCGGCGCCGTACGAGTGGACCGGCGGTCAGGGCGGGGCTGAGGTCACGACTCACCGCCGCGGTCACGCCGGGGATGCGACAGACCGTGCCCACGACGGCACGGCGCAATGCCGCACCGCGGTCCTGTCCGCCGGTCATGGCCCAGCCGACCGCGACCGCGACGCGGATCACATGGCGGGCATGCGGCTTGCGCTCACGCTCGTAGGTGTCCAGCAGCCCCTCGTGTGCGCCCTGTTGGAGGACGCGGGCGAGTTTCCAGGTGAGGTTGTGAGCGTCACGCAGGCCTGCGCACAGGCCCTGCCCGACGAAGGGCGGGGTGAGGTGGGCGGCGTCGCCCAGCAGGAAGACGCGCCCCCGGCGCCACCGGTCGGCGAGACGGGCCCGGAAGGTGTACTGCGCCTGACGGATCACCTCGAAGTCGTCGGCCTGCGAGACATCGGGCGGCAGGTCCACCCAGGGGGCGACCAGCTCCCGCAGGCGCGCCCACCCGTCCGGGCCGTCCAGGTGCTCGTTCTCGGCCAGCCGGAACTCCCAGCGGTAGCGGTCCTCGCCGACGCGCATGAACGTGCCCGGCCGGTTGGGGCAGCAGATCTGCTCGGCGCCTTCCCAGGTGCGTACCGGGCGGCTGGTGCGCACGTCGATGACCCGCCAGCTCTCTTCGAAGTGCAGGTCCTCCCAGAGGGTGCCGATGGCGTCGCGGGTGAGGCTGCCCGCACCGTCGCAGCCGAGGACGGCATCGGCCCACACGTGCTCCACCTCGTCGCTGCCGTCGCGACGGAAGGCGACCCGGACCGGACCCGTGGGATCGTTCGGTCCGTCGGTGCCCTGGGTGACGGACACGACCTCCACCCCGCCCCACAGCTCGCACTCTGGGCGGCGCGCCAGGGCGTCGCGCAGCAGACGTTCCAGCTCGGGCTGGTCGAACATGCTGGTCTGTGGGAAGCCGTGGTGCCCGTGCAGGGTCCGCGGGAATTCGGTGATCATGCGGCGCCGGGCATCGAGCAGCCGTAGCCCGCGCGCGGGGCGTGCGAGGGCGGCGAACTCCTCGTGGACACCGACGCTCTGCAGGATCCGGCGGATCTCGTCGTCCACGACGACGGCGCGCGGCTGGGGGTAGACGTCCCGGTGGCGTTCCAGGACGACGCTGCGCACTCCGTGCCGGGCGAGCAGGAGGGCGGCCGTGACCCCGACGGGTCCGGCACCGATAATCACCACCGGTGTCCGGGATGCGGCCTTCATGGTGCGTCCGTGACGGGGGTCCGCTGCTCGCCGAGGTCGATCTGCCCGTCGGGGGTGGCGATCGTGGCGGTAATGAGGTCACCGTCGCGCAGGTAAAGGGGGTTCTTGGCCTGGCCCTTGAAGAACGCCTTCCACTTCATCGCGGGCGGCAGCAACGCGCTGATCTTCGCGATCGGCTTGGGCGGGGCCTTCAGGGCCGTGCCGCCGGGAGTGCCGGTCAGCAGCAGGTCGCCCGGGTCGAGGGTCTGGAAGCGGGCGAGCAGGGTGAGCGCCTGTGCGGGCCGTACGATCATGTCGGCGAGCGTGCGGTCCTGGCGCGGTACGCCGTTGACCGACAGCCGCAGCCGCAGGGTGAGCAGGTGGGCGAAGTCCTCGGGCTCCAGCAGGGCCAGGTACGGCCCCGTCGGCGTGAAGGTCGGATAGGACTTGCTCTCGTAGAACTGGGTCTTGGTCAGCTGGACGTCGCGGGCGCTGACGTCGTTGGTCAGGACAAGGCCGGCGACGTAGCGCGGCAGGTCCTGCTCCTCGACGACGGTGCCCACGGGCAGGGTCGCGCCCATGACGAGGCCGAGTTCCACCTCGTAGTCGAGGAACTTCACGTGCGCGGGGCGGACGATCTTCTCGTGCGGTCCGCTGACCGAGCCGGACGCCTTGCGGAAGAAGGTGGCCGGAATGTCGCCGGTGAAGCCCGAATCCTTGGCGTGGCTGCGGTAGTTGACCATCTGGGCGACCACCCGGCAGGGGGTGGTGACCGGAGGCAGCACCACCAGGTCGGCGACGGGCGTGCCGCTCTCGGCGGAAGCGGCGGCCTCGCGAACCGCGTCCCGGTCGGCGAGCAGCTCGGCGGTGGTGACCGCCTTGGTCTCGACGCGGAAGGCGCGCTCGTCCCGGACGACCCACCAGCCATCGGTGGTGCGCAGAACGTTGGTGCTCATGAGCTCATCGCTTTCATCAGGCCCAGCAGGCGTGCAGGGTCGAGTTCGTTGTCGCCGCGCAGGGCCGTCATGACCTCGCGCAGCTTGGCGGGAGACGGGCTGGTGCCCAGGAAGTCGCGGGTGACCGGCGGGCCCCACTGGGCCAGGCCGCTCGCCGACATCGGCGCCCAGCCGGGCTCCAGATCGCAGGAGAAGAGGTCGCCGTCGGCGAAGTGCTCCAGCATGAAGTGGTCGGGGTCGCGCCAGTAGTCGAACAGCTGGCTGCCCTGGATGTGCCGGCCGATGCCCCAGCTGCGCTTGTAGCCGCGCTCGGCCAGGTACTCCCCGCCGGCGCCGATCGCGTCGAGGTCGGTGACCTGGTAGGCGGAGTGGACGTAGCCGGTTCCGGGCCCCAGGTGCAGGGCCAGCGTGTGGTGGTCCACGGCCAGGCCGCCCTGGTCGCAGCGGATGAACGCCATCGTCGGCCCGCGCCCGCGCTGACCGTCCAGGAACAGGAAGTCGGACACGATCATCCCGAGGGTGTCCAGGTACCAGTCCAGGGTGCGGGCGAACACCCGTGTCTCCAGCACCACATGGCCCAGCCGCTGGATACGGGACGGCTCACGGGGCGGCCGCTGGGTGGCGTTCGTACGACGATGATCGGTACCGAAGTTGAGGATCAGCGGCTGCTGCTCGGGCAGCGCGGGCAGCTGCTCGGCGCAGTGCACGACCCGGACCGGCAGGCCCGAGGGATCGAGCAGGGCGACCGACTGCCCACCGCCCGGTACGCCGATGTCCCGGACCGCACTGCCGGTGGAGCGGGCCAGCCGTTCCAGGTCGGCCCGTTCGGCCGCGCGGAACGCCGGGCCGATGAAGCGGGACGCAGGCCCCTTGCGGATCACCATGCATGGCGGGCCGGCGAACGTGCCCCGCAGCCACAGCTCGTGCTCGGTGCGGGCGGCGATCGCGAAGCCGAAGTCACGAGCGAAGACCTCGGCCCGGTCCAGGTCCGGCTTCTCGAACTCCAGCCAGGCCAGATCCGCCACCTTGATCACAGGATTCCGGGATCGTCCGGGGTGCTCTCCGCTCAGGGCGCCCTGCTCACTGTGGAGGTCTTGGTGGGGCGTTTGGGAAGCGGCCCTGTTAACGGGGGTGTGGGACATGGTGTCCTCCAAGCAACACTGCTGTAATGAGGGAATCATCAACTTTGCCGATACTCATCGTCAATAGGGTGGAGTCAAATAATTGATGATCTCATCATTTATGGCAGACTCATCGCGACGGTTGCTACACTCCCCGTATGCCGACGTCAGCCCCGCCCAAGAACCGCTTCGAACGGCGCCGCGCCGAGACCCGTCAGGCACTCGTCCGTGCGGCCCGGCAGATCCTCGCGGAGACCGGGGACACCAGCGCCAGCATCCAGGCCATCGCCGAGCGCGCGGACGTCGGTTTCGGCTCCTTCTACAACCACTTCGAGTCCAAGACGGAGCTGTTCGACGCCGCGGTGACAGACGCCCTGGACGAGTTCGGGCAGGTCATAGACGAGCGCGTCCAAGGAATCGACGACCCGGCCGAGCTTGTCGCAGCGGGCTTCCGGCTCACCGCCCGGATGGCCGACTCCCACCCTGAACTCATGCGGATCCTGCGTGACCGCGGTCTGGCCCAGATCCACACCGACCGGGGCCTCGCCCCTCGAGCCCTGCGCGACCTGGAGATCGGCATCGCCTCGGGCCGCTTCACCTGCACCAACCCGACCACCGCTCTGTCCGCCCTCGGCGGAACCCTGCTGTCCCTCGTGGCGCTGCGGCTGACCCGCCCCGACCTCGACGGCGACGAGGCCGCCTCGGACCTGGCCGAGATGGTGCTGCGCATGCTGGGCGTCCCGCCGGACGACGCCCACCAGGTGACCCGGCGGCCGCTGCCCGACCTCAGCTGACCCGGAGCACCGGCTGCGCCAGGCCTTGTGGACACCGCAAAGCCGTGGGCGCCACCCCGTCCGCCGGCGGCCGCGCGGACCCTCGTCCCCCTCGACCAGCCGTGAGACCGGGCTCCTCCCGGCACCGCGCAGCCAGATGCGGGCTGAGGCTTCGCGGTCCACCGGCACGGCGTAACGTCGTCAGTGTGGACTTCACCGCGGACAGTCTTCTGTCCCGTGCCGCGCAGGAACTCAGCCCGCGAGCGGACGAGCTGATCCACGACGTAGAGCAATGCCTGCGGCGCGAGGTCCCCGAGCTGTGGGACGAACCGGACATCGCGCGGATGACGGGGGAGAACGTCGCCGAGCATGTCGTCGCCCTGCTTTTCGGCATCGAGCACGACATCGAGCCACGGCGGATCGATCCGCCGGCCGCCGACGCAGAGCGCGCACGTCGGCTGGCTCAGCGCGGGAAGCCGGTCACAGCGATGCTGCGCGCCTTCCGGCTCGCGCAGAGCCGCATCCTCGACCGGCTGCTCGAAGAGCTGCCCCGGCTCACCAGCGATGCCGAGCCGATCAGCGCGGCGACACGCAAGCTGATTGCACTGGCGACCGAGTACACGGACCGCACATCGGAGGCGGGCGTCCTGGCCTTCCAGGAGGAGCGGGATCGCCAGGTTCAGTGGCGGCTGTCGGTGGTGAACGAGGCGAGCGTACGCGTCGGAACGACCCTGGACATCGCCCGCACCGCCCAGGAGTTGGCGGACTTTGCCACCGAGCACTTCGCCGACGCCGTCACCGTCGACCTCCTCGACACGTCTTCCGGAGAGAAGTTTCCTGCGAAGGGCACACTCGCGGTCCGCCGGGTCGCCCAGCGGTCGGTGACGGACAGTCACCCCGAGACGACCCACCTGGAAACGATCTACGGGCAATCGTCGGTTCCGCCGCAGCAGCTCCACAGGTACCCGGACGGATCACCACCGGCTCGCGCCCTGGTCACCGGCCGGCCCTCACGGCACCACCCCGGCCCGTCCGCTTCCATGCTGTTGGTACCGCTGTGCGCCCGTGGCACCACGCTGGGTGTCGCTCAGTTCGTCCGTCACCACAAGCCCGACGCGTACGGGGACGAGGACCTCCTACTCGCCCAGGAGATCGCAGCCAGGGCCGCGGTGGCCATCGACAACGCCCGCCGATACACACACGCGCGCACCACCGCCCTCACCCTCCAGCGCAGTCTGCTCCCGCACAGCACACCCGCACAGTCCGCCGTGGAGGTCGCCTGCCGCTACCTGCCTGCTGCCGCCCAGCTCGGCGTGGGCGGCGACTGGTACGACGTCATCCCGCTGTCCGGTGCCCGGGTCGCACTCGTGGTGGGCGACGTGGTCGGTCACGGCATCCACGCCGCCGCCACCATGGGCCGGCTGCGGACCGCCGTGCGCACCCTCGCCGACATCGACCTGCCGCCCGACGAACTCCTCACCCACCTGGACGACGTCGTCATCCGCCTGGCCGCCGAAGTCTCTTCCGAAGTCCCTGCCCAAACGGACACAGAATCCGCGGGGGACATCGGAGCCACCTGCCTGTACGCCGTGTACGATCCCGTCGCCAGCCGCTGCACCCTCGCCCGCGCGGGCCACGTGCTGCCCGCCGTGATGACCCGGGACGGCACTGTAGACATCCTCGAGCTGCCCGCCGGCCCGCCACTCGGCCTGGGCGGCCTGCCGTTCGAGACGGCGGAGATCGACCTGCCCGAGGGCAGCCTCCTCGCCCTCTACACCGACGGCCTGATCGAGGCCCTCGACCACGACATCGAGGCGGGCATCACCCGACTGTGCCACGCCCTCGCGCAGCCCTCCGCCTCCCTGGAGGCGACCTGCGACACCGTCCTCGAAACGCTGCTGCCCGCAGACCGACCGCGCGACGACGTGGCACTCCTCCTGGCCCGCACGCACGCCCTCGGGGACCGTCAGGTCGCCACTTGGGACGTGGCTGCCGACCCGGCCGAGGTCGCCCGGGCCAGAGCGTGCGTCTCCAAGCAGCTGACCACCTGGGGGCTGGAGGAACTCGACTTCACCGCCGAACTGGTCGTCAGCGAACTGGTCACCAACGCCATCCGCTACGGCCGGCCTCCCATCCAGCTGCGTCTCATCCACGACCGCACCCTCATGTGCGAGGTCGCGGATGCCGGCAGCACGACTCCGCACCTGCGCCGGGCCCGTGTCTTCGACGAGGGCGGACGAGGTCTGTTCCTCGTCGCCCAACTCGCCGAGCACTGGGGAACGCGCCATGCCCGAAGCGGCAAGACGGTCTGGGCGGAGTGCGCCCTGGGCGCGCCGGAGCTCTTCCCGGACGCGGCAGCGTTGGACTTGGAGGGTATTCCTGGGGTCATATGAGCACCATTCCCACGCCCGGCCCGCAGAGACGATCGCCCGGGGGTTCTACTGGCTGACGATGCAGCACCTGTCGACGTAACCTGAACCCGCCCAGTCACGTACGGATGAACGTGCCCAATTCTTGGTTGTCGGTGGGCAGTCTGCCCCAGTCGCCCCACCCCGTCGGGCCGCGCGCGGACATGGCCGTCTGCGGATGGTGGATGAGCGCGCCGCTGATCGCAGGAGGCCCGGCCCCGCATCGCCGGGGGAACTGGGCATCAGTCCTGGTGAACTCGCCAGCCTGCACCACAGGTTCGAGGTCGCACAGGCCCAGGCCGACCGGGAGACGAAGGGAAGATCCTCGCCCACGTCGGGATCCCGAAGGTCTGGTCGGATCACGCAGGTCCCACGGCCTCCGCTCTGCGGGAGGCGGATGGGCGGATGGGGTCGCAGGCGGACGGACTGTACGCCGCTTCGGAGGAGCCGGTTCTGGCACCCAGGTACGAGTCGCCGGCAGCGCTTCCACAGTCCGCAGCGGAGGAGTCACCTGATCATCCGCTGCGGCGTGGCGCTCACCGGGAGACCTCGCGTTCCGTTCCTCCCGCGGCGGCCAGTACATCGGTGCGCCCCACGCAGAGGTATCACCCGGCTCGCCCTGCCGACTTCACCTGCCCCGGAGTCGGTATGACCGGGAAGCCGTGGGCGCCGGTGCTCCCCTGAAGCACCCGCGCCCCCCAACCCCCGCCCGGCGGGGGGGGTGTTTTAAATTGTGGTGAGTTTTGAGGGGGGGTGGGTGAGGGGGGTAGGGGAGCCGAGA
>NZ_JBEXSW010000093.1:0-9773 GCF_040613775.1 Streptomyces sp. NPDC006208
AGGCCCTGCTCTCATGCCGGGCAGGCCCGCGATCACCCGATCGAGACTCCCGTTCGATCGACAGACCCCATGATCGGTATGGCAACGGCTTCTTACCGTGCTGCCGAACCAAGTTGTCTGGTCAAGGACGTGCCGTTGTACACCCTGTGAGACCTCCCGAGCGCTGATTTGTTGCGCGTCGCGCATGTGCGCCGCGCTCCTTTTTGCTGCGGACTTCTCACTGAAACCGGTGTACTTCTGTGCTCAAGAACTGGGTGGTCGTCCCCACCTGCCTGCCGCTAGTTCTCCGCCGTTGCCACACGTGCGCGTCCGAGCGCTTCCGGGCAAGCGGTAAATTTCGCGTCAACGCAAACCACAAGCTCATCGACGCCTGGCTCCTCGCGCTCTGTACCGCCTGCGGGGACACTGCAAAGCTCACGGTCCTGGAGCGGATGAATGTGCGCTCCGTACGACCTGAGCTGCTGGACCGGCTGCATGACAACGACCCTGGCCTGACAGCTCAGCTGCTCCAGGATCCGGGGGTGCGGCGCCGTAATCGCATCGCCCTCGACTGGGACAACGCCTGGCGCCTCGACACCGGAGGATCGGATCACCTGGACCGTGAGGTGATCGACGTCTCGGTCCGCTTTGCGGCGCGGATCCCTGTCCGGCCGGTGCGACTGGTCGCTGAAGGTTGCGGTCTATCGCGGGCCGAGGTCGAGAGACTCATCACGGAGGGGAAACTCGTTGCGGCAGTCCGGCTGAGCGGCAAGCTCTCCGGCGACTTCACCTTCACGCTCAAGCGTTGAGCCCTCCTCGGTCCCGGGCCTGTCCGGCAAGATCCGCCGGACAGGCCCTGGACCGAGCCCGGTCCTGGCCCCGTGCCGGGGCTGACCCGTTCGTCGGGGCGTACGGGTCGTGGGCGTGAGAGATGAGATCCCAGAACCGGTCGAGCAGCGGCCTTGGCGCCCCGGGGACGGTGCGCGGCCGCGGCTGACGTCGTGGCCGACGGGGCAGCGCCCGGCGCTCGAGGTGTGGTCGCACGGACGTTGGAGATACGCCGAAGCAATGGCGCGGCAGGACTGGGCAGACGGCCGAGTCGTTCACCAGGTAGCCGTCGACCTGGACGGCTGAGGATGCGGCATGCCATTGGGGCATGAGGAGACGTCCCGGGCAGCCAGGCCATTGGCCCCCGGCGCGCTGCTGGACGGGTACACCGTCGCTGGCGGGTCCTGGCACGGCCGGGCCGAGGGCGAAGCCTGAGAAGGCGACACCGAAGGTGCGGGTATCGGTGGTTAGCGGTGCCGGCAGGACACGAGCGGCTGGAGGACATCGCCATCCGTACCCGCTGCCGAAAAGGCCATTGGGTGAAAGCCGTTGGGACAGGTCACGCCACCCTCGACCGTCTGCCGCCGTTCTGTCAGTCGATCAGGACGCCTGGGTTGAGGATGCGATGGGGGTCCAGGGCGTGCTTGGCAGCGCGCAAGGCCAGCGCGAAGGGCTCCGGGCGCTGGAGGTCGTAGCCGGGGCGGTGGTCGCGGCCGACGGCGTGGTGGTGGGTGATGGTTGCGCGGTAGCGGTGCAGGACGTCGCTCGCGGCGGCTTTGATGTCGTCCCAGACCTCGACCTCGTCGCCGGGTCGACCGGCGACGGCAACGGTGAAGTAGGGGGCGGCGCCGTCAGGGTAGACGTGGGTCAGGCGGCAGTTGATGGTGGCCGGGTGACCGGTGGCCTTCAAGGCGGCGGTGCCGACCTGGGTGCGGACGGCGTCGATCAGGGCGGGAATCTTGTCCCAGGTGGCGGCGGTCTCGAAGGTCTCGATGACGGCGCCCATGCGGGCCAGGCCGTCGCGTAGGTAGGGCATGCGCAGGAACGCCGAGCGCCAGGCGCTCACGGCCGTGTCGGCCGGGGCGTTGCGGTCCGCCGTCGGCGCCCCGCCGCGGCCGCCGTGGGCGCGGGCCAGGTCCAGGGCGCTCGTGAGGCGGTCGTCGACGCGGGTGGTGGCGGATTCGAAGCCCAGGACCAGGACGGCAGAGCCGTCGTGCGAGGCGCCGGACAGCGCGGCCTCGCCGGAATCGAGCAGGCGGCAGTTGGCCGGGGAGAGGTCGGATTGGGCGATGGCACGCACCGCGTCCAGCGCCTGGTGGAAGTCGGCAAAGGCCACGGACGCCGAGGCCTTGTGCCGGGGGCGCTCCTGCAGGCGCATCCACGCCTCGGTGATGACGCCGAGCGCCCCTTCGGAGCCGAGGAACAGCCGGTCGGGCGACGGTCCGGCGCCGGATGCCGGCAGCCGCCAGGACCTGCCCGCTCCGGCGGGCGTCACCACGTTCATGGACTGCACGAAGTCGTCGATGTGGGTGTGGACGGTGGCGTAGTGGCCTCCGGCCCGAGTGGCCAGCCAGCCGCCGAGGGTGGAGAACTCGAAGCTCTGCGGGAAGTGGCGCAGGGTGAGGCCGTGGGGCCGCAACTGCTCTTCCAGCACAGGACCGAGCGCGCCGGCCTGGATTCGGGCCGAGCGGCTGTCGGCGTCGATCTCCAGGACCCGGTTCATCGAGGTCAGGTCCAGCGACAGCACGGCGCGGTGGGCGTCGCCGCGGTACTCGACGCCGCCGACCACCGAGGAGCCGCCCCCGAAGGGGATGACAGCCACGCCGTGCCCGCCGGCCCAGTCCAGCAGGTCGGCCACCTCCTGGTCGTCGGTCGGTCGGGCGACCAGGTCGGGGATCCGGCCGGGCCGGCCGCGCAGGGCCCGGATGACGTCGCGGTAGGCCTTGCCCATGGCGTGGGCGGCGCGCGCTTCGGGATCGGCGGTGACCAGGTGCGCCAGCGCGGGCGGGGGTGTCGCGCCGGGACGGGCGATGGGCAGGTCGGCGACCCGGGGTATCGGCAGCGGGCGGGCCAGGGTGCCCGGCAGCAGGGCGCCCATGGCGACGCATTCGGCGTCGTCGGGGTGGGCATCGGCGTAACCCCAGCCCCACCAGGAGCGGATGCGGGAGGTGCCGGGGTCGGACGGGGTGGCAGGCATGAGTGTGCTCCCAGCGAGGTCCAGGTAATTTACCCAACAGAAAATTATCCTAAGGTAATATCGGGTCCATGACAACGCTCCCCTCCAGAGCCGGCACCAAGGGCGTGCCCAGGGCCGCGCGCGAACGACAGGTCCTGGCCGCGGCCACCGAGGAGTTCGGCCGCCACGGCTACGAGGCCACCACCGTGGCCGCCATCGCCGCCCGTGTGGGCGTCACCAAGCCACTGCTGCACCAGTACTTCGGCAGCAAGCAGGACCTCTACCTCGCCTGCCTGAACCCGGTTGGCGACCGGCTGCTGGACGCCATCCGCGCCGCGATGGCCGAACAGGCCTCCGGCGCGCCGCCCACCGCCCTGCGTGTGCTGCACGACCTGTTCACGGCCCTGGACGGGCAGCGCGAGGCGTGGTTCGTCCTCTACGACGCCACGCTGCCGCCCGACAGCGACGCCGCCCAACGCGCGGCGTACTACCGCGGCGCCATCGACGACCTCGCCGCGATCGGCACCGCCGACCTCCTGCACGCGGCTGGATCCAACGACCCGCTTGACGCCGACGCCCTCAAATACGCCTGGCGCGGCCTGTGCACCGCCCTGGTCCGCTGGTGGGTCAACCACCCTGACCAGTCGCCCGAAGCCATGGCGCAACGCTGCGCACGGCTCTTCGCGGCCTGCCGCACCATCCTCGCCACCGGCAACGAGAGCACGTGAGCCGGACCGAGGCCCTGGCCCCTGCTGTCAGGACAGCAGGGGCCAGGGTCTTCGAGCTGCGGCTCGGTTCCGTTCGCCCGTCAGAGCATCGGCGGGTACCACGCCTGAGGCAGGATCGGACCGGGCGGCAGTCGGCTGCTCATGACGGGGCCCGGCCAGCTGGGTGTTTCACGCCCCTGGCAGCCGGTGAGCGACCAGGATGCCGTGCGTGTCCGAGGCGACGGGCCGGAGCTTCTCCGGCTACTTCCAGGTCTGTTGCGAGGGCTTTCGGAAGTCGCTGGGCTGCCCGGTCGGTCGGCCAACAGGTGGCTTCCTACAGTGGCCTGCGACTCGTTGGAGGCACCACCGAGCGGGGGCAACGCCCGTCGTGGCTGATGGGTCCACAGGAATGACAACAAGAGGACTGAAGAAGAAACCCCGCCGGCCGAACGCGTTCTGCTCGTCGAACGCCTTGCGCCGAACCAGCCCCGTCACTGAGATCAGAGCTTTCCGCTGACCTTGCGGACGCGATGGCCGAGGACCCGGCCGAGTGCGGCAACGAACTCGGGACGTAGGCGGGCCGCGTTCCAGACCTCGAAGCCGAGGTGACCGCAGGCGAAGCGGTCGTCCTGCCACGTCCACTCGGGCAGCGGCTCCGAACGCCCGCACGCCCGGCACCGCAGCTCGGCGGAGCCGGTCTCGTTCCAGGCGACCAGGGCATCCAGCCCGGACTTTTCGGCGGCCGGCGCAGAGCAGTTCGGGCAGACCGGCGCGCCGTCGGAGCCCAGGTTGCCCCAAAAGACAGTCCGACCTCGGATGACGGCCAGCCCGTCGGTTCCCTGGCCCGGCCGCTCCATGACGTCGTCCCACTGCCGCCCCGGCACGTACACCGGTCTGCCGAGCATCTCGTACGTCTGCTCAGCGAGCACGACCTTCTCGTCGACCAGCCATCCCACCGCCCTCGACGCGAGTATCGCCACGTCCTCGGGCGCCGCGTCGACGTCGACGATCGTCTGGAAGTAGTCCCCCATCAACCCTCACCCTGGCGATCACTATCGTGAATGTCCCCAAGACTCATGCTGTCAGACGAGTCCGACCGGCACGGCGGCAGGCGCGAGATGATCCACAAAAGACGCCCTGGTCCTCCAGGCCCCGGCCCCTGTCATCGCGAAGGCGCTCAGCACCACGACAAGATCACCACTCGTCTGGTCCGAAGCCGGAGGAACCTGGAGCCGGTCCCCCGGCAACCATCGACGATGAAGCGCGGGTACTCCCGGACCGCCGATGGGGAGCAACCCCTGACGAACCCCTGGACGCCATGCACCGCGGCGGCTTCCAATTCTGGTACGAGACCTCCGACACCGCAGAACTCCTGGCCACGGAAGCAGCATTCGCCCTCGCCGAGCACCTGACGGGCGTGCGCATCACGCCGGAACTCCTGCGGGACACCGCCTTCGTGTGTGGCAGCGCGGAGATCAGGTGAGCGCGTGACGCCTTCCCTCCAGCGCCCGGTCCGGCAGGGCGCTCACCGTGAGCGCCCTGCCGGGCACCAATTCAGAACAGCGAAGGGACGAGGACCAGGGGAAGATCGCCGGCCTCCACGCTGTCACGGCCGATCGTGATGCCGCAGTAGTTGCCGACGGCGGCGAACACCGCCGGCTGCAGCTCATGCAGGTGCTCCTCGAAATACCGCGACTCTTCCTCGGTGCTGCTTGCCGTACCCGCATAGAACGAGGGGAACACGGCTCCTGCCGCGTGCAGTGCGGCATCGAGCCCGGAGGAGCGCTCGGTCTCGCCCTTGAACTCCGCTTCCCACGTCTGTCCGTCGCCCGGCGCGTGCAGGATCAAAGACGGCGCGTCGTGCCTGTTCTGCGTCAGGCAGATGATCTCCTCACCCACGAGCGGCGCCATCGCAGCCACCGTGCGATATCCCGCCCACCACGTGGCGAAGCCCCTGAAGTCGTCCTCCAGGATGTACAGCCAGTCCCCGCACGTGCCGTACATCGCATGGCTGACGTTCAGGCCGGCTGGCGCGGCAAGCTCGTACCGCTCGTTGTACAGGTCGTGGCGCTGGAGCTGTTCGCTGTCCGCCCCGAGGCGGACCAGGAAGTCCTCTGCCTCGACGCCCCGGGCGACCGTGAGCGAGATACCTCCGAGCATCCCCGTCGCCAAACGCTTTTCCTCATGGGAATGCTCGCCGATCCACCGCAAACCATCAGTCACTTCGCTCACCCCGCCAACCTAACGGGCGGGCAGAAAGGACCACCGTGAGAAGCATCATGCTCACCGTCGCCACGGCACGCTCGTCACCGCCATCGCCATCAGTGCCGCAGGAGCAGCGTGAAAGCCCGCAGGTCGACGGTTGGGGCGTCGGCGGGGAGCACTGCGCCGCGGCCCCCTCAGCGGTCGTGACCAACGGAACATCCCTGCGTCGGCGGGGGACCAGCTCCACGATGCGCTCTCGGGGGGACCGCCCGGCCGGTGCGAAGGATCCGCGTGTCGTTGCGGACGGGTTCCGAGGAGGGTTCGCCAGCCGCTGGTGCCCAGGTCAGTCCCAGAGGGCGATCGCCAGGACCAGGGCGGCGACCGGGATCAGCAGCCACGGCTCGGCCAGGACCAGGAGCCCGGTGAAGATCAGGGCGAAGTACGCCAGTGCCTTGGCGGCGCGCCGCTGGGCCTTGTTCTTCTTCGTGCCCTTCTTCTTCGAGCCCTCGGGGTGAAGCGCCGCTGTGTCAGGGGCCGTCTCAAGGATGCCGGTTTCGTTGTCGATTGCGGTTGGGGTTGAGGTTGCAGTCGCGGGGTTCATGTCGATGTTCGTCATGGCACTCAGCCTCGTCGCGAGAGCACCGCCCTCGCGTCGGCGAAGCCCGCCTACTTAGGTGATGACCACCGACGCGTACGTAGTACCGGCACCGTGAACGTTGGTCCATGAACACTGTCATGGACCGCGCGGAGATCGTCTTGTGGGTACGGCATGCGAACGGCCGGTGGTCGGCCAGGACGGTCTGGGTGGTGGTGCTGGACGGGGAGGCATATGTCCGCTCGGCTTTCGGACGGCGCAGTGCCTGGTACCGCCGGGTCCTGCGGCACGCGGACACAGGGGTGGAAGTGGCCGGGGTCCGGCTGTCCGTCACCCTCCGGCCGGTGGACGACCCCGAGCTCGTCCAGCGCGTCTCCGGTGCCTACCGGGCCAAGTACGGGCTGAACTGGCCCGGCCCCGTGGAGTCGATGAACAGGCACGAGGCCGCGGCCACCACCATGCGGCTAACGAATGTCGGGCAGGTCTCGCAGTTGCCTGCGTGAGGTGAGGCCGAGCTTGCGGAAGATGTTGCGCAGGTGCGCGTCGACCGTCCGCGGGCTGAGGAACAGCTTCGCCGCCACCTCCTTGGATGTGGCGCCGTCGGCGACCAGGCGTGCGATGTGCACCTCCTGCATCGTCAGCTGGTCCGATGCGTTCGACGTGCGGCTACGGGCCTGCTCGCCCGTGGCGCGCAACTCGCCGGCGGCGCGCTCGGCGAACGCCTCCACACCGAGGTCGGACAGCGACTCGTGCGCCGGCCGCAGTGCGGACCGGGCGTCACGCCGTCGGCCCTGGCGGCGCAGCCACTCCCCGTACAGCAGTTGTGCCCGGGCGCGGTAGACGACCAGTGTGCTGTCCTCGAGCAGGCCGATCGCCTCCTGGTAGGCGGACTCGTCCTCGGTCACCAGGGCTCGCGCACAGGCCTCGACGCCAAGACCCCATGCGTGCCGGCCCGCCTGCGTGCGCTCTTGGAGGGATGCGAGGGCCGCGGCGGCGACCTCGGTCTCGCCGCACCGTACGGCTGCCTCGACCAGCTCGGGCAGGGCGAGGCCCGCCGTGCCGACGGCGCCGTACTCGACCGCCTGCTTCGCCGCCTTCAGCGCGGCCGGGTAGTCGGCCAGGCCGTTGCTGAGCACGGCCGACGCCCATTGCACGCTGAGGCTCATCCGGTGATCCACCGACTCGAACAGTTCGACGGCATCCTTGCGCCGCCCGCGCATCGCGGCCAGGTGGAGGCGCGGGTAGACCAGCGGTGCCGCGCCGGTCGCATCGGCGATCGCCTCCTCCTCGGAGATCAGCTCCATCGCGGTACCGAAGTCGCCCGTGTGCACGGTCGCGGTGGCCTGCATGGCCAGTCCGATGGGCAGCGCGTGGAAGGAGCCCGACTCGCGGCCGGCCGCGACGGCACGGGTGGCGATGCCGTGCAGGGCGTCGAAGTTCCACAGCTCGGTGGCCACCATGAAGCCCAGTGACGGCCGCCTGGCCCACACCTCGTCGTCGGCGTCGCCGACGACCGGCCTGAGGATTTCCCCCGCCGCCGGATGCCCGTCGCCGACCAGGCTGATCAGGCCGGTCAGGACCGCCGCCGCGCCGGATACCGGCCCGCCCGACGGCGGTGCCTTCCTGACGGCCTCCACCACGTGGTCGAGGCCGCCGAGCAGAAGGCCCATCTCGACGGCGTCCAGATAGCACTCCCGTGACCAGGCAGGGTCGGTGGCCGCCAGCCGGGCGGCGGCACGCAGGAGGTACGCCGTGGGGCCTTCGTCCCCCCGGCGGCGGACGAACGACAGCCTGCCGCGGAGCAGGTCGGCCCTGGCGGCCTGGCCCGGATCGTCGGTCGCCACGGTGGTGAGCAGCTCGGCCGCCGTCTCGAAGTCGCCCACCGAGAGCTTGGCCTGGACCGCGGCAAGGGTCCGCTCGACGCGTTGGACCGGGCTGATCGTGAGCGCGGCCGAGCGTTCGAGGAAGGCCGCCGCCGCCGCGACACCGCCACGTTCCTGGGCGCGGGTGGCGGAGGCTTCGAGCTCGGCGGCGACCTGCTCGTCCGGGCCGGCACTGGCCTGGGCCCGATGCCAGGCCCACCGGTCGGGGTCGGCGACCGGGTCGGTCACAGCCGCCAGCGCCTCGTGCGCCCTGCGCCGCTCCCCCGGCGCCGCGGCATGGTAGGCGGCGGAGCGGGCGAGAGGGTGGCTGAATCGGATCCGGGTACCGAACTCGACCAGCGGGACGGACTCCACGGCGGCAGCCGCGTCGATGCCCATGAGTTCGGCCGCACGCCACAGCAGGCCGGGGTCGCCGATCGGGTCGGCGGCAGCGACGGTCACCAGCAGCCGGGCCGCCGGCGGCAGGAGCTCCAGCCGGGACCGGAAGCTCCGCTCGATCACGCCGGGTACCGATTCGGGCTGGGCGAATCCGCCCGCCATCCCGGCGAGTCCTGCGGTCCTGGGAAGCTCCACCAGCGCGAGGGGGTTGCCGCGCGCCTCGGCCAGGATGCGGTCGCGCACCCGCTCGTCCAACGGGGCGCGGATCGCCGCGGCCAGCAGCGCGCGGGCATCCGATTCGCCAAGACCCTGAAGCGAATGGCCGGGCAGGTCGTCCAGCTCGGGCAGGCGGCTCGGCTCGCGCGCCGCGAACACGAGGGCGATCGACTCGGCCGAGACCCGTCGGGCCAGGAAGGCCAGCGCCTTGCCCGACGCCTGGTCCAGCCACTGTGCGTCGTCCACGACGCACAGGAGAGGGCGTTCCCGCACGGTCTCCACCAGGAGGCCCAGCGACGCGACGCCGACCAGGAACGGATCGGGTGTGCCGGTGTCGAGGCCGAAAGCGATCTCCAGCGCTTTGCGGTGCGGCGCAGGCAACGCCATCAGCCGGCCGGTGACGGGCGCGAGCAACTGGTGCAGCGCGGCGAACGGCAGCTCCATCTCGAACTCCGCGCCGGACGCCCGCATGACGAGGAATCCGGTCGCGGCCTCGTCCAGATGCCGCAGCAGCGCGCTCTTTCCGATGCCCGGCTCACCGCGCAGGACCAAGGCGCCGCCCCGGCCCTGGCGTGCCGCCTGGAGCAGGGCGTCGAGCCGGCGTATCTCGTCCTGACGGCCGATCAGCACATCCGTGTATGTCTCGGGCATGTCCGAAAACCTATGCGGTCGTGCGCCGCAGGGGAATCCGGGAACGACCCCAGTCGCCTAAGAAGTCGTCTCATTTGGCGAGTCTGCGGTAGCAGATGAGGGTGCAGGCGATGCTGGTGAAGGCGAGGAAGTGGTCGGCTTTGCGCTCGTAGCGT
>NZ_JBEXSW010000094.1:0-8966 GCF_040613775.1 Streptomyces sp. NPDC006208
TTGCGATCTCTGTGTGTCGGCACCGGACGCGCAGCGCGCTTCCCCCTCGGTAGGCGGTCGATCAGCGAGTGCCGACCGCCGCGCGTACGGCCCGGCGGGCCATCGCGCAGTCGTCGTGCAGCCTTCGCAGCAGCAGACGTTGTTCTTCGCCGGCCGGTACACCGCCAGGATGCGTCTGCGGCGCACCCGCGGGCGAGGCGTCACGCATCGCGCGCTGCACGGCGGTCTCGTACGTACGGATCTCCCTGGTCAGCACGATCATCAGATTCACCAGGAACGCGTCCCGTGCCGCCGTCCCCGCCTGCTGCGCCAGTTGGCTGATCTGACGGCGCGCCGCCGGTGCGTCACCGAGCACCGCCCACAGCGTCGCCAGGTCGTAGCCGGGCAGATACCAGCCCGCGTGCTCCCAGTCGACCAGCACCGGGCCGGTCGGCGACAGGAGGATGTTGGAGAGCAGCGCGTCGCCGTGGCAGAACTGACCGACGCCCTGCCGACCGCCCGCGTACGCCAGACCGTGCAGCAGTTTCTGCAGGTCACCGAGGTCGCGATCGGTGAACAGCCCCAGCTCGTGGTAGCGCGAGATCCGCGAGCCGTAGTCGAGCGGAGCGTCGAACATGCCGGCCGGCGGCCGCCAGCTGTTGAGCCGGGCGATCGCACCGAGCGCGGTCCGTACATCCGCGCGCGGCGGAGCCTCGACAGGATGCCGGGCCAGCGCCGCCGCACGGCCCGGCATCCGCTCGATGACCAGCGTGCAGTTCTCCGGGTCCGCGGCGATCAGACGAGGCACCCGCACCGGAGGGCGGTGTCGCACGAACGCGCGGTAGGACGTTATTTCGTGCCTGAAGTGCTCGACCCAGACGGGGGAGTGATCGAGTAAGCACTTGGCAACGGCAGTGGTACGCCCCGTGGTTCCGACGATCAGAACGGATCGTCCGCTGCGGCGCAGCACCTGCACGGGGTTGAACTCCGGGCAGATCCGGTGCACCGACGCGACAGCTTTGCGCAGCTGAGCGCCCTGAGGACCGGACAAGTCGACTCTCCCGCTGAGGGGCTGGGCGACCGTCCCAAGAGGCCTGCGTGCACGGCCGGTGGGGGTGGGGTCGAGATACGGTCCGGTGCCGGCCGCGACGGCGGTGCGCTGCGGCCGGGGCGGGGCGGACACGGAGGACGATGCTGTGTACATGGGAGATACAGATCCCTTCGTGTGCCGACGAGTTGCGTGCGCTGCCCCGCCCCGGCAACCGGAAACACCCTGGGGAATGCGACCGGTTGCCGGGGCGAGGTGGCGCGTTCCTACCTGACACCCGGCCGCGGGTGGCACACCATCTGGCGCACCCTGGCGAACCGTGGCGAATAGTCGCAACGCAACTGCCACCGGGCTACTGTCAACTCAGCCGAGAACCTGGGGGCTTGACGTGAGCGGAGAACCCAACACCCGCCTGAACGACCTGTTCGGCCTGGCCGGCTGGTCCAAGGGCGAACTCGCAAGACTCGTGAACCGGCAGGCGGCGGCCATGGGCCACCCGCAGCTGGCGACCGACACCTCGCGGGTGCGGCGTTGGATCGACATGGGGGAGACCCCGCGTGATCCCGTCCCCAGAGTGCTGGCAGCCCTGTTCACCGAGCGACTCGGTCGTGTCGTGACCATCGAGGACCTCGGGTTCGTACGCAGCGGGCGCACGGGTAAGCGGCGGGACGTGCAGGGAGCAGGCAACCCTGACGGTCTGCCGTGGGCGCCCGACCGGACGGCAGCGGTCCTCACCGAATTCACGGGAATGGACCTCATGCTCAACCGACGCGGCCTGGTGGGCGCGGGCGCGGCTCTCGCCGCGGGCTCAGCACTCAGCAGTGCCATGCACGACTGGCTCAAGACAGATCCGGCAATCTCCCGGGACGCTCCTCGATTCACCGACCCCCTGCACGCCGACTCCGCTGGGTTCGACCGCTACGAGGCCGCCCCCATCGGGTCGCAGGAGATCGACGCGCTGGAGCGTTCCGTCGAGGTGTTCCGCGCCTGGGACGCCTCCCGCGGCGGCGGGCTGCAGCGCAAGGCCGTCGTGGGGCAGCTCAACGAAGTGGGCGGCATGCTCGCCTACCGTCACCCCGACCATCTCCAGCGGCGTCTGTGGGGCGTCGCCGCCAATCTCGCCGTTCTCGCCGGCTGGATGTCCCACGACGTCGGCCTCGAACCCACCGCCCAGAAGTACTTCGTCATCGCCGCGCACGCGGCACGCGAGGGCGGCGACCGGCCGCGCGCCGGCGAAGCCCTGTCCCGAGCGGCCCGCCAGATGGTCCATCTCGGACGTCCGGACGACGCCCTGGACCTGATGAAGCTTGCCAAGTCCGGCTCCGGGGAACAGACCCTCCCGCGCACCCGGGCAATGCTGCACACCATCGAGGCCTGGGCGCAGGCATCCATGGGCCACGGGCAGGCCATGCGCCGAACCCTCGGCGAGGCGGAGGAGCTCTTCGTCTCCGACAGGAGTGATGTCCCGCCGCCCAGTTGGATGCAGCTGTTCGACGAGGCGGACATGCACGGCATGCAGGCGCTTGCCTATCGCACCCTGGCGGACCACGAACCCGGCGCGGCGAGCACCGCACAGCGGCACGCCAAGCGGGCGCTGGAGCTGCGCGAGGGTGGGCGGCAGCGCTCGAAGATCTTCGACTACATCTCGCTGGCCTCGGCCTGCTTCATCGCCGACGACCCTGAACAGGCCGACCGCTACGCCAGGCTGGCGCTGGTGTCGATGGGGGAGACCTCCTCGCACCGCACCTGGGACAGGCTGCGGGAGATGTACCGGCTCACGGGTCAGTACGCCGGATACGCGAGGATCGAGGATCTGCGTGAGGAGATCCAGATCGCACTGCCCAACAGCCCCTCGAAGAAGCTGAGGAGCACCGAGATCTAGACGCTCCGGACCATTCTCCGGATTGCTCGCCCGACGGGGCGGTACCAGGTGAGCGAACCCGCTCGCGCCCGCACGCGCCGTACCGCACAGGCGACCCCGTCACTCAACTCCCGTACGTCACTGTCCTCGTAGCAGAGTCTCGCCCGCCCGCTACGAGCTGATCCTTGCCACCATCACACAGGCGTCGATCTCGCGGTCGTTCTCACCGAACTCCTCGACGACCACACGCACGCACTCCTGCGCGTCACGGGCCTTGGCGAAGCGCGGCGCCAGAGCCGTGAGCCGGCCCGTGTCGCACTCGCCGGACACGTCCCTGCGCGTCAGCCCGTCGGTGTGCAGCACCAGCAGATCGCCGGGCAGGAGCGCCAGTTCTGCCTGCTCGTACGTCGCGCCGGTGGTTGCTCCCAGCAGCACACCGTCGGGTGTGGCGAGCGCGCGTCCCGTCCCGTTGCGGAACAGCACCGGGGCGGGATGCCCTGCCTGCGCCCAGGAGAGGGTGCGGGCCACCGGGTCGTAGCGGCAGCACACCGCACTTCCCAGAGCGGGCTGTGACGAGGTGTCCAGCAGCTGGTTGAGATGCTCCATCAGCTGCCCCGGGTGGATGCCCGCCACGGCCATGCCACGCAGCGCACCCAGTACCGTAGCCATTCCCGAGGTCGCGGCGACCCCATGTCCGGTGAGGTCGCCCACGCTCAACAGTGAGTCGCCACCGGGAAGTTGCAGCGCGTCGTGCCAATTGCCGCCGATCAGTGCACCGCTCGCCGACGGCAGGTAGTGCGCGGCGACGTCCAGCGCGGCGGGGCCGTCCAGAGGGAACTGCAGCGACCCGCGCCACGGGGGCAGGACCGCCTCCTGCATCTCGACCGCGAGCCGGCGCTCGGTCTCCTCGATGTGCTGCCTGCGACGCAGCGAGTCATGGGTCTCACGCACGGCGCGCTGACTGCGGCGCAACTCGCTCACGTCCCGCAGGACCGCCCACATCGATGCCGTGCAACCGTCCGCGTCGAGGACGGGCTCGCCCATCATGTGCACCGTGCGCACGCGTCCGTCGGCGCGGACCATCCGGAACTCGCCGTCGATGGGCCGTCCGTCGACCAGGCAGTCGGTCACCAGCGCGGTGAGCAGCAACTGGTCCTCCGCGAACACCATGGACGGCAGCTCGTCCAGGGACATGGGGCCGCCGGCCGGATCGCGCCCGAGGATCTGGTACAGCTCGTCCGACCAACTGACCTCGTCGGTGAGCAGATTCCACTCCGCGCTGCCGACCCGGCTGAGCAGCGAGCCGGTGGCCGCCGCGCTGTCCGCCTCGTACTCGGCGAGCTCGCTGTCGACGGTGTCGGCACCCTCCTGCGGCAGACCCTCCTTGAGCTGCCCGAGATGTGCGCCGAGATCCTCGAGATGATGGACCGCCAGGTCGCACAGCGCCCGCTGCCATCTGCCCTGCGGGTCGTCCTCGGCCACTGCGGCGTCCCGCCGTACGGCGTCGATGCCTCCGCGCAGCTGACGCGTCTGGGAGATCAGCGCATCAACGGTCTCGTGCTCCGGCGGCTGGGAGGGAAGGTCCGCGAACACATGGGGCGGCATGTCGTACTCCGATACAGGCGCGGCCACGGCCAAGGTCCCGACAGGGGGGACCGGTTACGACTGTTGCACAGGGAGCGATGGCCCGTAAGGCATTTGGCAACACTCGATCCGGTGGTGCCTTTGTCATATGCCATAGGCTCTCCGGGTAGTCTGCGCCCGAACAGGAGTTACGCGCGGGTATACGGGAGAGTAGCTTTGACCAGCCAACTTCGGGCACCGGCCACGACTTTGTCCCCGGCTCTGCTGCTGCGCCCCTGGCACGAGAGGGACCTGCCCGCCCTCATCGCCGCCTACCGCGATCCGGACCTTCGCCGCTTCACCATGATGCCGGTGGACAACCAGGACGACGCGCTGCGTTGGCTGGACATCCGGCACCAGGGCCGGCTGACGGGAACCTACCTCGCCTTCGCCGGGTTCGAGGAGCTCGAGGACGGCACGGAGGGCCGGCTGGTCGCCAATGTCGTCCTCAAGCGGCCCGATCCGGGCGCACCGGGCGCGGAGGTCGGCTACTGGACCGTCGCCGGCGCCCGGGGCACGGGCGTCGCCCCGCGCGCACTGGAAACGCTCACCGCATGGGCCTTCGAGAGCTTCGCCGACGACGGCCTGCGCCACCTCGAACTTCTGCACCAGGTGGACAACACCGCCTCCTGCCGTGTCGCCCAGAAGTGCGGGTTCCGCTACGAGACAACCCTTCCGGCCCGTCCGCCCTTCCCGAACGACGGCCATCTGCACATCCGCCGGACCCAGGAGCACAGCAGGTCAGGGCCACTGTCAGTGGTGGACGGCAGTATGGGGACATGACGACTTCACCCGCCGTTTCCGCCGCTGCTGCTCCCGCGGCTGCCGTCACCGACGCCACCGCCTACGCCGAGGCCGTCCAGACCGCGGCGCAGGCCGCCGCCGCGTACTACGCGACGGGCGAAAGCACCCTCGACGACGACACCTATGACCGGCTGGTGCGCGGGATCGCGGCGTACGAGCAGGCACATCCCGATGAGATCTCGGCCGACTCGCCGACCGGCAAGGTCGCCGGCGGTGCCGCGGTCGGCGATGTGCCGCACACGATCCCGATGCTGTCGCTCGACAACGTCTTCTCCGCCGAGCAACTCGCCGCATGGACCGCATCGGTGGAGCGGCGCATCGGCCGGCCGGTCGAGTCGTGGAGCGTCGAGCCGAAGCTCGACGGCCTCGCGATAGCGGCGCGCTATGAGAAGGGGCGGCTGACCCGTCTCGTCACCCGTGGTGACGGCAGCGCCGGCGAGGACGTCTCCCATGCCATGGGCACCGTCGTCGGCCTGCCGGACGAGCTCAGCGAGCCGGTGACGTTCGAGGTGCGCGGCGAAGTGCTCATGACGAACGAGCAGTTCGAGACTGCGAACACCGTGCGCACCGGACACGGCGGCGCCCCCTTCGCCAACCCGCGCAACGGCGCGGCGGGCACGCTGCGCGCCAAGGACCGTGCGTACACGGTGCAGATGACCTTCTTCGGGTACGGCGCGCTGGCGCTGCCCGACTCGGAGCCGGATCTCGCCCAGCTGCTCGGTGAGTGGCCGCACAGCCAGGTCATGCGGTACGTGGCGGACCTCGGCGTGCACACAGCGGACAGCACCGCCGTCGCACCCCGCACCCTGACGACGGTCGACGAGATCCAGGCGCGGATCGACGAGATCGGTGCGGCCCGGCCGGAACTGCCGTTCGGAATCGACGGCATCGTGGTGAAGGCGGACGCCGCCGCCGACCAGGCCGCGGCGGGTTCGGGCTCAAGGGCCCCGCGGTGGGCCATCGCGTACAAACTCCCGGCCGTGGAAAAGGTCACCACGCTGCTCGACGTGGAGTGGAACGTGGGCCGGACGGGCATCATCGCGCCCCGCGCCGTGCTGGAACCCGTCGAGATCGACGGGTCGACCGTCACCTACGCGACCTTGCACAACCCCTCCGACATCACCCGCCGCGAGCTGCGGGTCGGGGACCGGGTGATGGTCTACAAGGCGGGCGACATCATCCCGCGCATCGAAGCTCCCGTCGCACATCTGCGCACGGGTGACGAGAAGCCGATCGCCTTCCCCGAGGTCTGCCCGCAGTGCGGCTCCGACATAGACACCTCCGAGCAACGCTGGCGGTGCGTGCGTGGGCGCAACTGCCATCTGGTGGCGTCCGTCTCCTACGCCGCCGGGCGTGACCAGCTCGACATCGAAGGGCTGGGCGCGACCCGCGTCGTCCAGCTCGTCGACGCCGGCCTGGTCGGCGACATCGCCGATCTGTTCACCCTCACCCGCGAGCAGCTGCTGGAGCTGGACCGGATGGGCGCGACGAGCACCGACAATCTGTTGGCGGCCATCGAGACGGCGCGCACGCGGCCGCTGTCGAGGGTGTTCTGCGCCCTCGGTGTACGCGGCACGGGCCGCTCCATGTCCCGTCGCATCGCCCGGCACTTCGCGACGATGGAACACATCCGCGCGGCCGACGTCGAGGCGCTGCAGCAGGTCGACGGCATCGGTGCGGAAAAGGCGAGGACGGTCGTCGCCGAGCTCGCCGAGCTTGCCCCGCTCATCGACCGGCTCACCGCCGCAGGGGTCAACATGAGCGAACCGGGCGCGACCCCGCCCGTAGCCGGACCGGCCGCCGACGACGAGGGCGGGCAGGAGGGCACCGGCGAGGGCATCGAGCAGACAAGAACCACCGGCCCGCTCGACGGCATGACGGTCGTTGTGACCGGCGCCATGACCGGAGCGCTGGAGAAGCTGTCCCGCAACCAGATGAACGAACTCATCGAGCGGGCCGGCGGCAAGTCGTCCTCCAGCGTCTCCAGGCGCACCTCGCTCCTGGTCGCCGGGGAGGGCGCCGGATCCAAGCGGGCCAAGGCCGACGAGCTGGGCACCCGCATCGCCGCTCCGGACGAGTTCGCCGCCATGGTCGCGGACTTCCTCGACGCACAGGCCTGATCGCGGGCGGGGCCGGTGACGGCCGGCCCCCGCACCTCACGCACGCGTGAATTAGGTTAGGGTGACCTAACTTTGAGTGCACGCGTTCGGGAGGTGATCCCGGGCTCAGGGGAGGGGACCTCGGTGGGACATGGCTGGGAAGGCGTCGTCCTGAAGCTGCTGCGCGGCAAGGACTTCGAGTTCACCGTGACCGGCGCGGAGGATGTCACTGATCACTTCCGGCGAGTGCACTTCACGGACGGCGGGATGCTCGCGCAAACGGGTGTCCACCCCACCATGTGGGTGCGCATCTGGTTCAGCAACGCCGGTAAGCCGCATCAGCGCGCCTACACGGTGGTCGACGCGGACCCGGCCGCCGGGTCGTTCAGCCTCGAGTTCGCCCTGCACGACGGCTGCGCCAGTGAGTGGGCCCGTAAGACGCAGCCCGGTGACACCGTCGAAGCAACGCTCCAGGGCAGCGGCTTCACCGCCCCCGCCCCTGAACCCTCACATCTGTTCGTCGTCGGCGACCCTGCCTCGCTGCCCGCGATCAACACTCTGCTCGACGCCATGCCCGGGGTGCCCGCCACGATCTGGTTCGAGACCACGCACGACTCGGACGCCGACCTGCCGCTTCGCGTGGACCCCGCACGCCACGAAGTGCGCCGCATCCCCCGCCGTGACGGCGGCGCCCATCTGGTGAACGCGGTGACGTCGCAGCTGCCCGGACTGCTCGACGACCGGGCCGGTGCGTACGTGTGGATCGCCTGTGACACGACGACCACCCGGACCCTCGCCTCGTACGTCCGCAAGGAGTTGGAGCTGCCCAAGGACCGAGTGAATGCCCTGGGTTACTGGCGCCCTGTCCGATCGCCCGACCGGAGTGGTGGACAGGACGCATAGCCTGGTGCCGTGACCAGAACCAGCCTGCTGCTGGGCGCCCTGCACGATGCCACGGATCCGCCCCTGCGCCCCCTGCCGGGCGAGGCGGCCGAGTTGCTGTGCCGACTGGCAGCACCGCCCCGTCTCGCGGCGCATCTGCGTGCCGTGCACGATGTGGCGCACCAGCTCGCGGACTGGCTCGCCCGGCGCCATCCCGACCTGCCGTTCGACCGCGAAGCGGCGCTCTTCGGTGCCGCCACCCACGATGTGGGCAAGGTTCTGCACACCGGCGAACTGACCGGCCCCGGCAGCCGCCATGAGGAGGCGGGCCGTGAACTCCTGCTGGAGCACGGCATCGGTCCGCGTCTGGCCCGGTTCGCCGCCACCCACGCGAGCTGGGCGGACGAGGCGGCCGACAGCGGCGCCGGCATCGAGGACCTGCTCGTGAGCCTGGCGGACAAGGTGTGGAAGAACAAGCGCGTGCCCGACCTCGAGGACCTGTTCGTGGCGCGGCTCAATGCCGCCGGTGGCCGGGCGGCCTGGGAGGAGTTCCTCGAACTCGACGAGCTGCTCACCGCCCTCGGCGAAGGGGCAGACGCGCGGCTGGCGTTCCAGGCGTCGTACCCCGTGCGCTGATCGCCGTCGGCGGGCCGTGCAGCGAAGCACGGCC
>NZ_JBEXSW010000095.1:0-8720 GCF_040613775.1 Streptomyces sp. NPDC006208
GCACCAGGAGGTGTGCGAGAAGGGCTTCGACCCGCAGCGGGGCACCTTCACCCAGTCGTACGGCTCGAAGGAGCTCGACGCCGCGGCTCGCGCGGTCCTTGCGGGGCTACATGCCGCCCGCCACCCGCAGGACGGCCCCGGTGGCGTACGACGCATCGGGGGACAGCAACCAGGCCACCGCCCCGGCGATCTCCTCCGGCTGCCCCGCCCGGCCCAGCGGAATGGCGGGCGCGACCTTGGCCGGGCGCTGCGGATCCTCGTGGAACTCGGTCCGGATGACGCCCGGGGCCACGCAGTTGACCCGGATCCCGTCACTTGCGACCTCCTTGGACAGCCCGACGGTCATCGCGTCCACGGCGGCCTTGGTGGCGGCGTAGTGCACGTACTGGCCGGGGCTTCCGAGGGTGGCCGCCGCGGAGGAGATGTTGACGATCGCCCCGCCGCCGGAGGCGCTCATGTCGCGGACCGCACGGCGGCAACAGAGCAGATACCCCAGTACATTGACGTCCAGAGCGTGGCGCATCCCGGCAGCGTCCGCGTCGGCGAGGCGGCCGTTGGGGCCGCTGATTCCCGCGTTGTTGACCAGTCCGGTCACGGTGCCGAGCGTGGCGGCGCTGTCGAACAGCCGGGCGACCGACCGCTCGTCGGCGGTGTCCACCTGCACGGGGAGCGATGTGCGGCCCGTCTCCCGGACAGCCTCGGCCACGGCCTGAGCGGCGGCCGTGTCGGAACGGTATCCGACCACGACATCATGGCCGTCGGCGGCCAGGCGCAGGCAGATCGCGGCGCCGATACCGCGGCTGCCACCGGTGACGATGGTGAGGGACTGGCGCACGGCTGCTCTCCGTATCCTCGTCGGACGACTGCGCAGAGCCTCTCATCACCCGGCGGCCGGCCCAGGGTTGGAGGAGTCGGCACACCAAGTCCTGCTGGAGGATGCCGGGTTGCGCGCGAACCACGGGCAGGCCCGGCAATCGGCTCCAGGTGGCGGTCGTACCGCGCGCCTGACGTTCCGGCCCCCGGCTGCTCCCCCTCGCTGCCGGCGCTACCGTAGAGAACGGTGATTCTCAGATCAGGAGAGGTCGGGGGATGGACAGCGCAGTCGCCAGGGAACGGGCATTGGACGCAGCCGAGGACCTGTTCTATGCACGCGGTATCCAGGCCGTCGGCATGGACGCCGTCCGGGCCGCGTCCGGTGTCTCCCTCAAGCGCCTCTACCAGCTCTTTCCCGCCAAGGAAGCGCTCGTCGAGGCGTATCTGCTGCGGCGTGACGTCCACTGGCGGCAGCAGCTCGCCGACCGCGTCGACCGCCACCAGGATCCGCGCGAGCGCATCCTCGCCGTCTACGACCGGCTCCACGAGTGGTTCAGCGAGCCCGGCTTCCACGGCTGTGCCTGGATCAACAGCTTCGGGGAGCTCGGTGCCACCTCGCCCCGCGTCGCGGAGCTTGCCCGCGCCCACAAGCAGGCCGTCAGGGACTACCTGAGGATGCTGGTGTCCGACGCCCGTCTGCCGGCGGACACCGCCGACCATCTCCATCTGCTCGCCGAGGGCGCGATGACCACCGCCGCGATCTTCGGCTCCACGGAGCCCGCGCTGCAGGCGAAGAAGGCCGCCGCCCGGCTGCTCGACGCGGCGCGCTGATCATGTCCGGCACGAGTCCCGGCGGACCGGCCGCGGCGGCGGCATGCGCGGGAAAACCTGGTGCTGCACAGACCTTGGGGATCAACAGCGGCCTTGGCATGCTTGAGCAACCCGTGGCGCGTGGCGCGTATTCATGGACCCTGGGCTGCGCCGTGCGCGGTTCGCCCGCCGTTTGCCGGAGGTGTAGAAAGAGCTTATGGCCGGACGCTACGGCCGCCCGCGCTCGGTTCTGAGAATGCGAACCGTCGCAGGCCAGGTCTTTCTCCTGCAGGTGGCGATCGTGGTGTTGCTCGTCGCCGCCGCCATGGCCGCTCTCGTCCTCCAGTCCCGCGCGGACAGCGAACGCGAAGCCACCAACCGTTCGGTCGCCGTGGCGGAAACGTTCGCGAATTCACCCGGCATCGAAGAGGCACTGGAAAGCCCCGATCCGACGGCCGTTCTGCAGCCCAAGGCAGAGGCGGCCCGCAAGAAGTCCGGGGTCGACTTCATCGTCGTGCTGAACACGGACGGCATCCGCTACACCCACCCCCTTCCCGACCGGATCGGGAAGCAGTTCGTCGGCAATCTCGAACCGGCCCTGCACGGCCAGGTCGTCACCGAGAAGATCACGGGGACGATCGGGCCGCTCGTGCAGGCCGTCGTGCCCGTCACGGGCAGTAACGGCAGTGTGATCGGCATAGTGTCGGCGGGCATCACCATCGCCAACGTCAGCGGTGTCGTCGAGGACCAGTTCCCGCTGCTGTTCGGCGCCGCCGCCGGCGTGCTGATCCTCGCCACCGGCGGGACGGCACTGGTGACCGGCCGCCTGCGGCGGCAGACGCACGGTCTCGGACCGGTCGAGATGACCCGCATGTACGAGCACCACGACGCGGTGCTGCACGCCGTGCGCGAGGGGGTGCTCATCGTCGGCGAGGACGGCGATGTGCTGCTCGCCAACGACGAGGCGCGCCGCCTGCTCGATCTGCCGCCGGACGTGGAGGGCTCCCCGGTCGCGGAGCTGGGCCTCGACCCGCTCACGACCCGGCTGCTGTCCTCGGGCAGGAACGCGACCGACGAGGTGTATCCGGTCGGGGACCGGCTGCTCGCCGTCAACCAGCGCTCGACGGACAAGGACGGCGGACCGCCGGGCAGTGTCGCGACGCTGCGCGACACGACCGAACTGCGTGCGCTCACCGGCCGGGCCGATGTGGCGCGCGGCCGTCTGAAGCTGCTGTACGACGCGGGCACGGAGATCGGCACGACCCTCGACGTGGTGCGCACCTGCGAGGAGCTGACCGAGTTCGCGTCGTCGCGGTTCGCCGACTTCGCCACCGTGGATCTGTCGGAGGCGGTCCTCAACGGCGAGGAGCCGACCGCCACGGGTGCGGACACCGGCATGCGACGTACGGCGTTCACCGGTGCCCGGGACACCGCCCTCTATCCGCTCGGCCACCTGATCCGATTCGTCCCGACCACGCGCATGGGGACCGGCCTGCGCCGGGGCGAGGCGGTGCTCGAGGCGGATCTGCGGTCGCTCTCCGGGTGGCAGGAGCAGGATCCGGTGCGGGCGGCCAAGCTGGTCGAGTACGGCCTCCACTCGATGATCGCGGTCCCGCTGCGGGCCCGCGGCGTCATTCTGGGCGTCGCGATGTTCTGGCGCGCCCAGCGGCCCGAACCCTTCGAGGCGGAGGATCTGTCACTCGCCGAGGAACTGGTGGCCAGGGCTGCGGTGAGCATCGACAACGCGCGCCGCTACTCGCGCGAGCACACGATGGCGGTGACGCTCCAGCGCAGCCTGCTGCCGCGCGGTCTGCCGCAGCAGGACGCCCTGGACGTCGCCTCCCGCTACCGGCCGGCGCAGGCCGGCCTCGGCGGCCTCGGCGGTGTGGGCGGGGACTGGTTCGACATCATCCCGCTGCCGGGCGCCCGGGTGGCGCTCGTGGTCGGCGACGTCGTGGGCCATGGGCTGCATGCCGCGGCCACGATGGGACGGCTGCGCACAGCAGTTCACAACTTCTCCAGTCTGGACCTGCCGCCGGACGAACTACTGGGTCATCTCGACGAGTTGGTGGCACGGATCGACCAGGACGAGACCGGGGAGGGCACGGAGGCCGGCGTCACCGGCGCGACCTGTATCTATGTCATCTACGACCCGGTCACCGGGCACTGCAGCATGGCGCGGGCCGGCCATCATCAGCCGGTGATCGTCCGGCCGGACGGCACGGCCGAGTTCGCCGATGTGCCCGGTGCCCCGCCGCTGGGTCTGGGGAGCCTGCCGTTCGAAACACTGGAGGTGCAGCTGCCCGAGGGCAGCCGACTGGTGCTGTACACGGACGGGCTGGTCGAGGACCGGGACCGTGAGATCGACGAGGGCCTCGAGCTGCTGCGCCGTACGCTCGCCGAGAACGCGCACCGCTCACCCGATCAGACCTGCGAGGCGGTGCTGCGCGCGCTGCTGCCCGAGCGTCCGCGCGACGACATCGCACTGCTGGTGGGCAGTACGCGCATCCTGGACGCGCGGCGGGTCGCAGAGTGGGAGGTCCCGTCCGATCCGGCGGCCGTGGCGCGGGTGCGTGCGGCGGTGACCCGCAAGCTGGACGAGTGGGGTGTGGGCGAGGAGGCGTTCACCACCGAGCTGATTCTCAGCGAGCTGGTCACCAATGCCATCCGGTACGCCAACGGGCCGATCGGCGTACGGCTCGTCCGTGGACGTGCGCTGATCTGCGAGGTCTCGGACCATAGCAGTACCTCACCCCATCTGCGGCAGGCGGCCATCACGGACGAGGGGGGCCGCGGCCTGTTCCTGGTGGCGCAGTTCGCGGATCGCTGGGGGACGAGGTACACGGCCGACGGGAAGGTGATCTGGACCGAGCAGCCGCTGTCCGCCGAGAACCGGCCTCGGCCTGCGGATCTCACCGGCAGCTGAGGCGCACACCGCCGGTCCCACCGGTGACGGAGGCGCAGCGGCTCACCTTCCGGAGCGGAAGCGGCGGTGGAGCGCGTGCACCTGCTCGGCGAACTCCGGCACGGGCCCCTGCACGTCGAGGCCGGGGACGACCTCCCCGATGGAGAGGGTGCGTACGGGAGCGTCCGGGACGCCCAGCTCCGTGAGCCAGCCTGCGAGTTGCCGCGAGGAGACCGCGTACACGATGCGGCCGAGGCCGACCCAGCCGTGGGCCGCCGCGCACATCGGGCAGTGCTCGCCGGAGGTGAAGACCGTGGCCGCCCGGCGTTCCTGGGCCGTCAGATGCTCGGCGGCCCATCGCGCGAGGGCGAACTCGGGGTGCCGGGTCTGGTCACCGAGGGAGCGTTCCCTGTTGCGGTCCTCGGCCAGGACGGTTCCGTCGCCCGCGACGAGCACGGACCCGAACGGCTCGTCACCGGCGTCCACGGCTTCGGCCGCCAGTTCCACACAGCGCCGCAGGTGGCGCAGATCGGTCTCGTCGGACATGGGACTCCCAGGTGTGCGGTGTTCGGCTCGTCGTATGCAACAGTGCCGTTTCCCGCCCGGATATTCCCCTCGGGCCGGTGCGATCGGGTCCCGGCAGCCGGCGGCGGGGCGGCCGTGCTCCGGAGGCCACATGGCACACGTACTCCCGCGACCCGGGACCGGGGAGGCATGCGTCAGCTCGTAGGCTGATCCGAATGAAGAGACATGTCGAGTTCGAACGCCTGCACAACTTCCGGGACTTGGGCGGCTATCGTGCGTCGGACGGCCGTACCGTCCGGTGGGGCACGCTCTACAGGTCCGATTCTCTGGCAAAGCTTCAGGGCTCCGACTGGGACCAGTTCCTCGCGCTCGACGTGCGCACCGTGATCGATCTCCGCTATCCGTGGGAGATAGCGGCGAAGGGCCGGGTGCCCGAGAGCGATTCGTTCGACTACGTCAACCTCAGTGTGGAGCACAGGCCTTACGACCAGGCGGAGATAGCGCCCGATCTCGACCCCTGGCGCTATCTCGCCGACCGCTATGCCGAAGTCGCCCTGGACGGGGCGAAGGAGCTGCGTCAAGCCCTTGAACTGGTCGCGGCCGACAGCGGACCGCTGGTGTTCCACTGCGCTTCGGGCAAGGACCGGACCGGACTGCTCGCCGCACTGGTGCTCGGACTCGCCGGTGTCCCGGACGACGACATCGCCGCCGACTTCGCGCTGACCGAGCTGGCCACCGAGCGGCTGATCGCCGACTGGCGGGAGGCCAACCCCGGCCGGATTCTGACGTGGCCCGGCTACGGCCGGGCGCCCGAGGAGATCATGCGGTTGTTCCTGGCCGATCTGACCGTGACGTACGGCTCTCTGCACGCATACGCCACCGGACATCTCGGCATCGACGACGAGCTGATCCGCCGGCTGCGGGCACGGCTTCTGGACTGAACCGCCGCCGGCTCATCCGATCGGGATCACGAACTCCGGACGGTCCCACGGCACCGCGGGCGGACGGGCCGGGACCGTGCCCGTCCGCCGCGCGCCCACGCTGGTGTAGAAGCCTTCGGCGGGCGGATGCGCGACGACGCGGACGGTGTCGAGGCCGGCGGCACCCGCGCGGGTGATCATGTGCTCGACCAGGAGACGGCCGATGCCGAGGCCCTGTACCCCGTCGGCGACGAACATCAGGTCCAGCTCCGGCGGGGACAGCACCAGTGCGTAGAAACCGAGCAGCCGGCCGTCCTGTCCGGCGGCCAGAAACACCTCGTGGATCTCGATGTAGTCGGGGCCCACCCGGTATCCGGCGACCATCGACTCATAGGGGCCCTCGTAGGCACGTGAGGCGCGCACCAGGCGGGTGAGACGCCTGGCGTCCCGGGCGGTGGCACGCCTGATCTGCGGCGTCTCATGGCGCGCGCCCTTGCCCGGCCCTGCCGCGTACGGGGTCATAGAGCGATTATGCCCCTTACCGAATGCGGCCCGTCACCGATCCGGACCACCGTGCCCCCTTCTGCGCGGGGTACGACGGCGGGTACGGACATGGTGCGTGCGTGGCGCGTGTTGCGGTCTGGCGCGGGCCGCAGCGACACGATGGAATGTGCGCGCGCGTCCTGCGTGATCGTCACTTCCCCGGTTTCTGGAGGCTCGATGACGTCACCCCTTTTCTTACCGGCGGCACGGAGGGTGGGCGTGGCCGCCTTCGCCGTCGCGTCCCTGCTGGCTGCGCTGCCCACGCCCGCCGCGCCGGCGGAGCGCCCGTCGCTGAAGATCGTCGACAACCGGACGCAGCCCGCGTTCTCCCGCGCCGATGCCGTTGCGCAGCAGGTGGACGTCGAGACGCAGACGGACAGCGACGGCGACGGCCGCCGCGACACCGTGCGGATGCGGATCCTGCGCCCGAAGGAGACCGACGCCGGGCTCAAGGTCGCCACCGTCATCGAGGCGAGCCCCTACTGGGGCGGCGGGAACGATGTGCCCTTCCACGAGGTCGATCTCGACGGGGACGGCCTGCCGGTGGGCAGGCGGATGTCCGGCGCGAAGCGGCTGCCCGGGGCGATCGGGCCGTCCGTGCCGTTCCCGGGGTACACGGACAACTACTTCCTGCCGCGCGGCTACGCGGTCGCGCAGGTGGACAGTCTCGGCACCGGGGACTCGACGGGCTGTCCGACCTCGGGCGGCCACAACGAGACGCTCGGCGCCAAGGCGGCCGTCGACTGGCTGGGCGGCCGGGCCCGCGGGTGGGACCTGGACGGCAGGCCCGTGAGCGCGTCCTGGTCCACCGGTAATTCGGCGATGATGGGGATCTCTTACAACGGGACGCTGCCGACCGCGGTCGCCGCGACCGGGGTGAAGGGGCTCAAGGCGATCGTGCCGATCTCCGGGATCTCCTCCTGGTACGACTACTACCGCGCGAACGGCGGGGTCGTGGCGCCGGGCGGCTATCAGGGCGAGGACACCGACATCCTCGCCAGAGGCGTGTACAGCCGGGCCGACCAGGAGATCTGCGGGCCGGTGCTGGACGGCCTGACGGCCGATCAGGACCGGGCGAGCGGCGACTGGAGCCCCTTCTGGGCGGAGCGCAACTATCTGACCGGTGTGCGCAACATCCGGGCCGGGGTCTTCCTCGTCCATGGCGGCAACGACTGGAACGTCAAGACCCAGCACTTCGGGCAGCTGTGGGACGCGCTGAAGAAGCACGACGTACCGCGCAAGCTGTGGCTGCACCAGGCGGGGCACACCAATCCGATGCCACTGCGGATGGAGGAGTGGCTGGCACAGCTCCACCAGTGGTTCGACTACTGGCTGTACGACCTGGACAACGGCGCCCTGGACGCACCCCCGGTCGATGTGGAGCAGGCGGACTTCACCTGGCGCACGCAGTCCGACTGGCCCGCGCGGGGCACGCGTGAGGTGACGCTGTGGCTGGACGAGGACGGGCTGGCACCGCTGCCGGCCTGGCCGGTGAAGCAGTCACTGACCGATGCGGGGCGCACCGTCAAGGCGGAGGAGCTGGTGGCCGCTCCCGATGACGAGCATGCGAACCGGCTCGCGTACACGACCGGTCCGCTGGCGAAGGAGCTGCGGGTGAACGGTGTGCCGACCGTCTCGGTGCGGGCCTCGCTGGAGGGGACCTCCCCGTATGTGACGGCGCTGCTGGTCGACTACGGCAGCGACACCCGTGCGAGTGCCGGCACGGTCGCGGACACCTCGCAGCAGATCTGCTACGGCGAGGGGATCCCGGGTGACACCGGCTGCACCTACCGGACGCGGCACCGCACCGAGAGCGCCGACTTCAAGATCGTGTCGCGTGGCTGGCTGGACGCCCGCAACCGTCACTCCCCCGCCCGGCAGGACAAGGTCGTGGAGGGACGGGAGTACCGGCTGAAGTGGGACATGCAGCCGCAGGACTACGTCTTCAAGAAGGGGCACCGGCTCGGTGTGGTGCTGATCTCGACGGACTACGACCACACGCTGCGCTATCCGGCGGGCACGAGGATGAGCGTGCGGACCGGCATCAGCAGCGTGACACTGCCGGTCGCGCGTTAGGCCGTGTCTGACACATCCCGCCTGGCACGCGCCGCCCGGCACGCCCACTCGCTGCGGGCGGACGGCGCGATGTGTCAGACCTGGCCTGGCCGCGCGGTCGTCGGCGGGCCGTGCTTCGCTGCACGGCC
>NZ_JBEXSW010000096.1:0-8021 GCF_040613775.1 Streptomyces sp. NPDC006208
AGCGACTCGGCCAGACGGAACAGTGCCACCTCGACGGCGAACAACGCCGCCTGCGTGAACTGCGTCGCATCCAGCAACGCAGCCTCATCCGAACCGGACTCCGCCTCCAACAGCTCGCGCACCGAACGACCCAGCAGCGGATCCAGCCCAGCACACACCTCATCCAATGCAGCGGCGAACCCCGGGAACTCCTGGGCCAGTTCGGCACCCATACGAGCCCGCTGCGCACCCTGACCCGTGAACAGGAACGCCGTCCTACCGCCCGCCACACGACCCTCGACCACACCAGCACCGGGCTCACCAGCAGCCAGCGCACCAAGACCGCCCAGCAGCTCGTCACGGTCAGACGCGACCACCGCACCCCGGTACTCGTGCTGCGCACGCGACACCACCGACGAGAACGCCACATCCCCAAGCGGGACCTCGGGCTCGGCGATCAAATGCGCCCGCAGACGGTCCGCCTGCTCCCGCAGCGCCGCCGCAGACTTCGCCGAGACGACCACCGGCACCGCACCCAGCGGCCGGGACGGCTCATCCGACTGCTCGGCCGGCTCCTGGGCCGGGGCCTCCTCCAGAATCACGTGAGCGTTCGTCCCACTGATCCCGAACGACGACACACCCGCACGCCGCGGACGCTCCGACTCAGGCCACTCCCGCGCCTCCGTCAGCAGCTCCACCGCACCCGCCGACCAGTCCACATGCGGCGACGGCTCATCCACATGCAGCGTCCGGGGCAGCACCCTGTGCCGCATCGCCATGACCATCTTGATCACACCGCCCACACCAGCCGCGGCCTGGGTGTGTCCGATGTTCGACTTGATCGACCCCAGCCACAGCGGACCGCTCTCGCGCTCCCGGCCATACGTCGCCAGCAGCGCCTCGGCCTCGATCGGGTCACCCAACGTCGTACCCGTGCCATGACCTTCAACCGCATCGACCTCGGAAGGCCGCAGACCGGCATTGGCCAGCGCCTGACGGATCACCCGCTCCTGCGAGGGACCGTTCGGCGCCGTCAGGCCATTGCTCGCACCGTCCTGGTTCACCGCACTGCCCCGCACCAGGCCCAGGATCCTGTGCCCCTTGCGGCGGGCGTCCGACAGCCGCTCCAGCAGGAGCAGGCCCGCGCCCTCGGCCCAGCCCGTGCCGTCGGCAGCCGCCGCATACGACTTGCAGCGGCCGTCCGCCGAGATCGCGCGCTGCCGGCTGAACTCGACGAAGATGCTCGGCCGGGCAAGGACCGTTACACCACCTGCGAGCGCCAGTGAACACTCGCCCGAGCGCAGGGACTTGGCGGCCAATGCGATCGAGACAAGGGACGACGAGCATGCCGTGTCCACTGTGACGGCCGGGCCCTCGAAGCCGAACGTGTAGCTGATCCGGCCGGACGCGACACTGGCCGCGGAGGCGATCGTCAGGTAACCCTCGATCTCGGGCCGCCGGTCGCTCGTCCCGGCGACGTACTGGTAGTCCGAGTACATGAGGCCGCAGAAGACACCCGTGTCGCTGCCCCGCAGCGACGTCGGGTCGATGCCCGCGTCCTCGAACGCCTCCCACGCCCCCTCCAGCAGCAGCCGCTGCTGCGGGTCCGTCACCATGGCCTCACGAGGGCTCAGCCCGAAGAACTCCGCGTCGAACTCGTCCGCACCGTCGAGGAACCCGCCCTCCCGTGTGTACGCGGTACCCGGGTTGTCGGGGTCCGGGTCGTAGAGCCGTCCAAGTTCCCAGCCGCGGCCTTCCGGGAACTGGGACACCGCGTCCCGGCCCGATGCCACCAGCTCCCACAGCTCCTCCGGCGAGGTCACCCCGCCCGGGTAACGGCAGCTCATACCCACGATCGCCAACGGCTCGTTCGCCTGATCCATGAGCTGCTGGTTCTGTCGCCGGAGGCGTTCGGTCTCCTTGATCGACTTCCGGAGAGCCCCGACTATGTCGCTCTTGTCGGTGGACATTCCTACTCCTTCACGTCCGGGCACGAGACGGCGGCCAAGTTCTGGACAGCTCTCATGACACGTTCTTCTTCCTCCTGACCGTCCGAATCAGGGATTCGGCAGGCCATGCCGCCAATCGGCACAGCAACCGCACCGTCACTGAGCCGTCCGTCAAAAAGGGTGTGCTCAACCGGGACAGCGGACCGCATCAGCGATCAGCCGCTCGACAAAAGCAGCCTTGTCAGAATGCCGCGACACGAAATAGCGCGACCCGATTCAAGACCAAATCGCTGTGCGGGCATTGAGGGATTTGAGGGTGCCATTGGCGGCATGTCCACCGGCACCGATTTACAGAGCAGCTCGGGCACCTGTCAGGTGGCAGTGTTTCTCCAAGTGCCACGTGACGCCGGTGCACGCCCGCTCTTCCCCGTTGTTCGTCTCACGATCACGTCGCCTCGATCGCCGCCGTGGGAACCCAATCAACCACAGCGGAACAATCAGCAGCGATGGCTCCTCCGAACCACCGAACCCCCGTTCGTCCCCGTATTGGCGAGCTGGTCGCCGCTGAAAAGAGTATGTCCAACAGTCGGGCTCCAGTCAAAGATTGACCGGTCAAGTCCACTGAACACGTCGGTGAACTGCAGGCCCTGCCTGCCGAGCAAGGGGAACTGATGCCGGCACACGCCAAATTCATGGCCTTGGCATTTTCCCGACCCAGAACCCAGAACTCAGAACCCAGTACTGCCCGCCGCCGACCTCGATCTCGCAAAGGCCCGTTGGCGAACCGGAGGAGGAGTGGACCGCGGTACGGTCCACCTCCTCTGCAACAACTCGGCGATCAGAAAAGACCCTTGTCCCGAAGTTTCGTCGACACCTCGATGAAGTTGCTCAACTGCTCGTCGGTGTGCGCGGCGTTGATGATGATGCGCAGCACCGCTTGACCGCGCCGGGCCGCCGGATACAGGTACGGCGGGACTCGGATGCCCTCCTCAAGGTATGCGTGGAACAGCTCCACGCACTTTCGCTCGTCACCGATCACGAGCGAGGAGAAACACGTTTCTGTGTCGGTGACCGGAAGTTCGGCGTCGAGCAGCATCTTGCGGAAATCGGCGACCTTCGCCAGATAGCCGTCGACGATCTCCGGCTCGTCGTACGCGAGGAGTTTGGTGATGTAGTCCGTACCGGCCGCGGCCGGTGCGGACATGCCCGCAGTGAACGATCCGGTGCCGGACAGCAGCTCGAAAGCCAGGATGGCGTCCTTGGGGCCGGCGATCAGTCCGCCCTCAAGACCGACTGCCTTCTTCATCGACACCATGATGAAGTCGGCGCGCTGCATACCGGCGTACTCTTCGGCAAACTTGCGGTGCGGCGGGCCGTAGAGCAGGAACCCGTTGGCGTCGTCGACGAAAGACACTGCACCGTAGCGCTGGCACACGTCGACGAGTTCGTGCATCGGCGCGACCGTTCCGTCGATGGAGAACACCGACTCCAGCACCACGACGACCCGCTTGCCCTGCAATCCCTTCAGAACCTCCTCGAGGCTCTCCACGGAATTGTGCTTGAACGAGAAGATCCGTTCACCGAACTTCAGGCCTTCCACCGACTTCCACAGCGACCAGTGCGCATCGCGGTCGAAGACGAAGACCACATCGCGGTTCACCATGGCCACGCCCGGCATGAACGAATGCGTCCCCGACATCGCGTTGATGAACCCGATGTTCGCGAGGGTGCCGGTCCCGAAGCTGATCGCCGCTTCCTTCTTCAGGTACGCGGCAATCGTGGCCTCCATCTCGATGTGCGCGGGAGAGACACCCTGCACGGTACGGGACCCGCCGCTGGCCAGGCCGTACTTCTTGGTGGCGTCGAGCAGGCAGCTCATCACGTCGTCGCGGCGCTGGAGGTTCAGCATGTTCACCGACGCGAAGTTGGAGACCAACGTGTCGGTGCCGTGTATCGCGCCGGGAATGACGTCGGACACCGGCGGGCCGGTGATGCCGGCGGCCCGGATGCCCTCGGAGAACTTGTCGAAATTCCAGCCAGGGAGGGTCGTCATCGTGAGCAGACCTCGCTTTCCTTCGTAAGCATGTGAATACCTGGGCCACACGTCCTGGAGCCGGACGCGGTGAATCCTCATCCGTGGACCTTCGCCCGCGGCCCCGCCGTCATGGCGGCGGAGCCGCGGGCTGCCCCGTTCGATCAGTTCAGGCCGGAGCCCGCGTACGTGACCTCGGCGCTCGGGCCGCCGTTCGCCAGTTCGCGCAACCGGTCGAGCAGGCCCGCCTCGTGCAGGTCGCCGATCGGGATCGAAGCCAGCAAGGCGCGGATCTCGGCCTCCTCCGTCGGCTCGGTGCCGATCTCGGGCGCCGGCTTCACCAAGGTGAGCAGGTGCTGCGTGATCGCCAGTGACGTCGGGTGGTCGAACACGAGGGTGGACGGCAGTTGCAGCGCGGTGAGCCGGGTGAGCCGGTTGCCGAGTTCGACCGCGCTGAGCGAGTCGAACCCGAGTGCCTGGAGCTCACGCTCCGGGTCGATCGTGTCCACTGCGTCGTGCCCCAACACCGCGGCGACCTGGGCGCGTACCAGATCCAGCACCACCTTTTCGCGGTCGGCCTCCGCCACACCGGCGAGCCGCTGGTCCAGCGACCGGCCGCCGTCCGGACCGCCGGCCGACGCACGCACCAGCCCACGCAGCAGTCCGGGCAGCATGCCTCCCGAGGCCTGACGGCGCAGGGCGGCGTTGTCGAGCCGTACCGGAGCCAGCAGTGCCGTATCCAGACCGAGCGCCTGATCGAACAACTCCAGCCCGAGTGGGGCCGGGAGGGAGCGCACTCCCATCCGCTCAAGCCGTGCGATGTCGGAATCGTCCAGCTGAGCCGCCATCCCTGCATCGTTCGCCCACAGCCCCCACGCCAGCGAGGTGGCCGGGAGCCCGTCCGCGCGCCGTTGGGCGGCGAGCGCGTCGAGTGCGGCGTTGGCCGCCGCGTAGTTCGCCTGGCCCGGGCTGCCGATCAACGCCGCCACCGACGAGAACAGTACGAACGCCGACAGCCCCCGGTCCTTGGTGAGTTCGTGCAGATGCCATGCCCCGTCGGCCTTCGGCGCCATGACCCGGTTCACCTGGTCCGGAGTCATCGACTCGACCACGCCGTCGTCCAGCAGACCAGCCGCGTGCACAATCGCGCTCACCGGCTCCTCCAGCGAGTCCAGCACGCGCGCCACCTGGTCGCGGTCGGCCACATCGCATGCCTCGACCCGCACCTCGGCACCCGCGGACTCCAGCTCGGACACCAGCTCAGCGGCGCCTTCGGCGTCCGGACCGCGCCGGCTCACCAGCACCAGTCGCCGGGCCTTGTGGCGTTCGACCAGGTGCCGGGCCAGCAGTGCACCCAGACCACCGGTACCACCGGTGATCACGATGGTGCCGTCCAGATCCGGTGTCGTCGGGACGGTCAGCACCACCTTGCCGATGTTGCGGCCCTCGCGGAGGAAGCGGAACGCCTCCTGGGCACTGCGCACATCCCAGGACCGAACCGGTCCGAGGTCGATCGCACCCTGCTCGAAGAGCGTGAGCAGTTCGCGCAGCATCTCCTGGATGCGGTCCGGTCCCGCCTCCATCAGGTCGAAGGCCCGGTACCGCACGCCCGGGTGCTCGCGCTCCACCGTGTCCGTGTCGCGGATGTCGGTCTTGCCGATCTCAAGGAACCGGCCGCCGCGCGGCAGCAGGTCCAGGGACGCGTCGACGTACTCACCAGCGAGCGAGTTGAGCACCACGTCGACGCCCTCGCCACCGGTCGCGTCCCGGAACGTCTCCCGGAACTCCAGGTCGCGCGACGACGCGATCCGGTCGTCCGCGATGCCTCGGCTCAGCAGGGCGTCCCACTTCGGCCGGCTCGCGGTCGTGAACACCTCGGCGCCGATGTGGCGGGCCAGTTGGACTGCCGCCGAGCCGACACCACCGGCCGCGGCATGCACCAGCAGCCGCTCGCCGGCCTGCAGGTCGGCGAGATCGAACAGGCCCCGGTACGCGGTGAGGTACACGATGGGAACCGACGCCGCCTCGGCGAACGACCAGTCCGCCGGCATGGGGGCGAGCATCCGCCGGTCGGAGACCGCGACGGGCCCGAACGAGTCGGCGACCAGCCCGAACACCCGGTCGCCCGGTGCCAGATCGGTGACCTCGGTGCCGACTTCCAGTACGACGCCGGCAGCCTCGGTGCCCATGTCCGCCTCACCGGGGTACATCCCGAGTGCGATCAGCACGTCGCGGAAGTTCAGACCGGCGGCCCGCACCCCGATCCGCACGTCACCCGCGCCCAGCGGGCGGTCGCCGTCGGACGGGAGGATGGCCAGCCCGTCCAGCGATCCCTTGTTGGCGGCCGTCAGCCTCCACGCATCGTCCGGCAGCACTGCGGCCCTGGCCAGTCGCGGCACCGTCAACCGGCCCTCGCGCACCGCCAGCTGCGGCTCGTCGTCGAGGGCGGCCACAGATCCCCACTCCGGTTTGCCACTGCCGTCGAGGTCCACGAGCAGGAACCGGCCGGGGCGTTCGGACTGGGCACTGTGCACCATGCCCCACACGGCTGCCTGGGCGATGTCCGTCCGTTCCGTACCGACCGCCACCGCACCACGGGTCACCACGACCAGCCGTGTATCCACCAGCCATTCGCTCACCAGCCACTGCTGCACCAGCGTCAGAGCGTCCGCCGCGGCCTTGCGGGCAGCTGCGGCCGGGTCGCCGGCCGGCGTCTCGACCGAGACCAGGACCAGGTCAGGCGCGGGCATACCCACGGCGACCTCGTCCTCCAGCGCGTACAGGTTGACGAACCGGTCTCCCGGGGCCTGAAGGTCGCCGAGCACCGCGAGGCGAACCTCTTGGGGTTCGGGGGCCGCGACCGTGGCCCAGTCGACCTGGTACAGCGACTGCTCGCTCTTGCGCGCCCGCCCGAGCTGCCCCGGCTCCACCGTGCGTACGGCGAGTTTGTCGACACTGACCACCAGCTCGCCGGTGTTGTCGACCATGACGATCCGCACCGCGGACTCACCGGCCGGGCTGACCCGCACCCGCACACTGGTCGCGCCGGTCCGGCCGAGCCGGATACCCGACCACGCGAACGGCAGCACCACCGGGTCACCGGGCCGGGTGTCGAGCATCCCGGTGTGCAGGGTGGCGTCGAACAGCGCAGGATGGATGCCGAATCCGGCACTCGGGGCGTTGTCCGGCAACGCCACCTCGGCGTATACGTCCTCGTCGGCCCGCCACACCGCACGCACGTTCTGGAAGAGCGGCCCGTAGTCGAGGCCGTACTCGGTCAGCATCGGATACAGCCCGTCCACCGCGACCGCTTCGGCCCCGGCGGGTGGCCACTTGAGGTCCAGGTCCCTCTCCGGTTCCGATTCCCCGGTGAGCGCACCCCGAGCGTGGCAGATCAGCACCGACGCGTCCTCGTCTGCGGTCTCCGCACCGGACAGCACGGCGACCTCGCGGCGCCCATCGGCGTCCGCCGGTCCGACCGTCACCTGAACCCGCCGTGCCGACCCTTCTTCCAGGATCAGCGGCGCCTGCAGGATCAGTTCCTCGAGCACCGGACTGCCGACCTGCCCACCGGCGGTCAGCGCCAGTTCGACCAGAGCGGTGCCGGGGACGATGGTCACTCCGAGCACGACGTGGTCGCGGGTCCAGGGCTGGGTGTCGGTCGACAGGCGGCCGGTGAACACCCACTCGTCCCGGGTGCCGACCTGGACCGCCGCGGCCAGGACCGGGTGTTCCAGCGGGGTCAGACCGAACGCCACCGCGTCGCCGGACTCACCGCCCGGAGCCTGCCAGTACCGCTCACGCTGGAACGCATAGGTCGGCAGGGGGGTGTGTGCGGCTCCTGTGTCCTTGTAGTAGGCCGTCCAGTCGATGTCGACGCCGGCGAGGTGGGCCTGTCCCAGGAATGCGGCAAAGGTCTGTGTCTCGGATTGCTTGGCCCGCAGCGCCGGCATCAGCACCGCGTCACCGGTCTCGTCCAGTTCCTCGAGGGTTTGGCGTGCCATGGCGGTCAGTACGCCGTCGGGGCCGAGTTCGAGGAACCGGCGAACTCCCAACTCCCA
>NZ_JBEXSW010000097.1:0-7800 GCF_040613775.1 Streptomyces sp. NPDC006208
TGGGCCAGTTCGGCACCCATACGAGCCCGCTGCGCACCCTGACCCGTGAACAGGAACGCCGTCTTACCGCCCGCCACACGACCCTCGACCACACCGGCACCGGGCTCACCAGCAGCCAGCGCCGCAAGCCCCGCCAGCAACTCGTCACGACCCGCCGCAACCACCGCACCACGGTGCTTCAGCGCCGACCGGGTCGAGACGGTGGACCAGCCGACGTCCAGCGGCCGCAGGTCCGGCTCGGACTCGACCCGCTGCCGCAGTCGCTCGGCCTGGGCGCGCAGTGCCGCCGGGGAGGCGGCGGACACCAGGACGGGCACCGGGGATGCGCTGGAGCGTGGCTCCGTCGGGGTGGGGAGGCCGGATGCCGGAGCGTCGGACGCTGGGGCGTCCGACGTCGTGTGGTCGGCCACCACGAGGTGGCAGTTCGTTCCCCCGATGCCGAACGAGCTGACCCCGGCGATCCGTTCGCCGTCCGGCCACGGCGCGGTGGCCGTGTTCACCCGGAGCTTCCACGCATCCATGGGTATCGCCGGGTGCGGCTGGGAGAAGTTGAGGCTCGCAGGGAGAGCGCCGTGCCTCATCGACAGCGCCACCTTGATCAGGCCGACGACCCCGGCGGCCGCGTCGAGGTGCCCGATGTTGGTCTTCACCGACCCGACGAGCAGCGGCTGCCCGGGGTCGCGGCCGTCACCGAACACCGCGCCGAGCGCGCCCGCCTCGACCGGGTCGCCCGCCCTCGTACCGGTGCCGTGCAGCTCGACGTACCGCGCCCTCGCGGGCGCCACACCCGCTGCGGCGTACGCCTCCCGCAGGAGGGCTCGCTGCGCCTCACCGTCCGGAACGGTCAGCGCCTGGCCGGCGCCGTCGTGGTTCACCGCGCCGCCGAGCAGGACGCAGTGGATCGGGTCGCCGTCGGCGACCGCGTCCGCCAGCCGCTTGAGGACGACCACGCCCGCGCCCTCGCCCCGGACGAATCCGTTGGCGCGCGCGTCGAAGGTACGGCTGCGGCCGTCCGGGGAGAGCGCGCCCGCGCGGGCGAAGGCAAGCGTGCCCTCCGGCACCATGTTCAGGTGGACGCCGCCGGCCAGGGCCAGCCGGGCCTGCCCCGAGCGCAGGCTCTCGGCGGCCAGGTGCACGGCGACGAGGGAAGAGGACTGCGCAGTGTCCACGGCGAGGCTCGGTCCGTGAAAGCCGAACCAGTGGGAGATCCGGTTGGCGATCAGCCCACGGCTCAGCCCGGCCAGCGAGTGGTGGGACACCGCGTCCGGACCGTGCCGGTGCACCAGCGACATGTAGTCGTCGCCGGTGGCGCCGAGGAACACCGCCGTGGCGCTGCCCCGCAGACTGTCCGGCGTCGTACCGGCGTCCTCCAGCGCAGCCCAGCTCAGTTCGAGCGCCATGCGCTGGCGCGGATCCATCGCCTCGGCCTCACGCGGTGAGATCCCGAAGAACCCGGCGTCGAAGTCGGCGACACCGTCCACGAATCCGCCGCGCCGATAGCCGGCCAGCTCCGGCAGCTCGTACCAGCGCTCCGCCGGCGCCTCCGCGATCGCGTCGACGCCGCCCTGCAGCATCCGCCAGAAGGCGGGGATGTCGTCGGCTCCCGGGACCCGGCACGACATCCCTACCACGGCAACGGCTTGCTGATTCAATTCAGTCCTCTTCCCCGATTTGCTTAAAGCTGACGCCACTTGGTGGAGGGCCAACGTCACTTGGCGGTGCAGGTCCTCCACCGGCTACCGATCGACCGCGGCGGTGACGAGTGCACGAGCGTGTGCCGGAAGGGCACGATCCCCTTTACGCGGACCTTCCCCGTGCCGCCGTGCGGCGCTGGGCCTGCGGACCACGGTCGGTTTCCTTGAGTGACGTTCGGAGGAGCGTTCGTGAGGTCGCTTCCTTCGGTCATGCGATGTCCTCCTGAGCCATCCGGATCAGGGCTGCGGCGTCCATGTCGTCGATCGATGCGGGCGCGTCGTCCTCAGGCGCACTGCCTGTCGGATCCGCCGGGTCGTTGCTTGCCAGTTCACGCAGGGTGTCGATCAGGCCGGCCTTGCGGAGACGGCCGATCGGGATCGACGCCAGCACGGCGCGGATCTCGTCCTCTTCGGACCGGGGCGCGGTGGTCGCGCCGTCCAGCGCGGCCTCCGAGAGCAGGAACCGTGCGATCGCCACGGGTGTCGGGTGGTCGAAGACCAGTGTCGCGGGCAGCCGCACACCGGTGTCCTGCGTCAGCCGGTTGCGCAGTTCGACGGCGCTCAGCGAATCGAAGCCGAGCTCCTTGAACGCCCGATTCGGGGTGATCGCCGTGGCAGATGCATGCCCCAGTACGGCGGCGACCTGCGACTGCACCAGGTCCAGCACCACCTGTTCGCGGTCGGCCTCCGCCACACCGGCGAGCCGCTGCGCCAGCGAGCCACCCGCTCCGGCTCGGCGGGCCGGCATCCGGACCAGTCCGCGCAGCAGGGCCGGCAGCAGGCCCGCCCGGGCCTGCACCCGGAGCGCGGCCGTGTCGAGCTTCATCGGCACGAGCAGCGCCGCGTCCAGGGCGAGTGCCTGGTCGAACAGTGCAAGCCCGAGCTCGGCGGATATGACGCCGATGCCCGTACGCGCCAGTCGGGTCCGGTCGGCCTCCGCCAGCTGTCCGGTCATGCCGCCGGCGTCCGACCAGAGGCCCCAGGCCAGCGAGGTCGCGGGCAGGCCTTCGGCCCGACGCAGGTGGGCGAGTGCGTCCAAAGATGCGTTGGCTGCGGCGTAGTTGGCCTGGCCGGGGCTGCCGATCAGGGCCGCGGCGGAGGAGAAGAGGACGAAGGCCGACAGGTCCATGTCCGTGGTGAGCTCGTGCAGGTGCCATGCCGCGTCGAGCTTCGGGCGCATGACCCGCTGGATCTGCTCCGGTGTCATCGCGTCGATGACGCCGTCGTCCAGGACACCCGCCGCATGCACCACACCGGTGAGCGGACCGTCCAACGAACGCAGCAGTCCGGCAAGTTGCTCCCGGTCCGACACGTCACACGCCTCGACGCGCGCCACGGCGCCCAACCCGCCCAGTTCGGCGACGAGCTCCGCGACACCCTCGGCCGCCGCACCGCGACGACTCACCAGCATCAGGTCACGGACTCCGTGACGCTCCGCCAGATGCCTGGCGAACAGCGCACCCAGACCACTGGTACCACCAGTGATCAGCACTGTCCCGTCCAGCGCCGGAGCAGCGCTCGGCACGGCCGATGCCCGTGCCAGGCGCGGCGCGAGCAGCCGATCGCCGCGTACGGCGAGCTGCGGCTCGTCGGAGCTGAGCACCGCGTCCCAGTCCGGAGCGGCGTTGTCGTCGAGGTCCACGAGCCCGAACCGGTCGGGGTGTTCGGCCTGGGCACTGTGCACCAGACCCCACACCGAGGCCTGCGCCACATCCGGCGTTCGGCCGTCGACAGCGACACCGTTGCGAGTGGCCACGACCAGCCGCGCCTCACTCAGCCGCTCACTCTCCAGCCAACGCTGCACCAGCGCCAGGGCGTCGGCCACGGCTGTCAGCGCTGCCGCGGCCGTGTCACCGGCCGGATTCGCGATCGGGGCGACGACCGCCTGCGGGGTCTCGGCGCCGTCGGCGAGCGCCTTCTCCAGCGCGTCCAGGTCCGCAAAGTCCTCACCGAGGACTGCCACCCGCACTGTCGCCGGCGACAAGGCCGTGACCTCGCTCCAGTCGAGCTGGAAAAGGGAGTTCCGCTTGACCCGCTGTCCGCTCTCCAGTTGTGCCTGTTCCACCGGCCGCATGTCGAGGCGCGCCATGCTGAGTACCGGCTCGCCTTGTTCGCCGGCGATGTCGACCCTCAGCGCACTGCCGTCCGCCGGGCTGATCCGCGCCCGGACCCGGGACTGCCCGAGCTTGCCGAGCCGTACGCCCGACCAGGAGAACGGCAGCACCGCGGACACGCCCTCGCCCTGCTTCAGCAGGCCGCCGTGCATGGCGGCGTCGAAGAGGGCCGGGTGGATGCCGAAGCCTTCACCACCGGTGTCACCGGGCAGCGCGACTTCGGCATACACCTCGTCTCCGGAGCGCCACACCGCGCGCACGCCTTGGAACATCGGCCCGTAGTCGTAGCCGAGGTCGGTCATGCCTGCGTAGAGCGCGTCGACCGATGCCTCCTCGGCCCCTGTGGGTGGCCATTGGGTGGGCCAGTCCGCGAGGGGTTCGGCCTCGGGGGCGAGCAGGCCGCGGGCGTGGCAGGTCGTCTCTGCCTGCTCGTCGTCCTCGCCGTTCTCCGGACGGGTGTAGATCGCCACCTCACGGCGCCCGTCCTCACCCGCCCGGCCGACGGTCACCTGAACCTGCCGTGTGACGCCCTCGTCCAGGAGCAGTGGCGCCTCCAGGACGAGTTCGTCGACGACGGGAGAGTCGGCCTGGCGGCCGGCGGTGAGAGCGAGCTCGACCAGTGCGGTCCCGGGCACGATCACCGTGCCCAGCACGACGTGGTCGCGGGTCCAGGGCTGGGTGTCGGTCGACAGGCGGCCGGTGAACACCCATTCGTCGCGGTCGCCGACCTGCACCGCGGCGGACAGGACCGGGTGCCCGATCCGGCTCTGCCCGGCCGCCGCTGCATCACCGTTGCCGGTACTCGGGGCCAGCCAGTAGCGCTCGCGCTGGAAGGCGTAGGTGGGCAACTCGACGCGCTGTGCGCCGCTGTCGGCGAAGAACGCGGACCAGTCCACATTCACACCCGCAGCATGCGCCCGGGCCAGGAAGGCGGCGAACGTGGCCGCCTCCGCCTGCTTGGCCCGCAGCGCCGGCATCAGCACCGCGTCGCCGGTCTCGTCCAGTTCCTCGAGGGTTTGGCGTGCCATGGCGGTCAGTACGCCGTCGGGGCCGAGTTCGAGGAACCGGCGAACTCCCAACTCCCACAACGACGTCACGCCGTCGGCGAACCGGACGGCCTGACGCACATGCCGCACCCAGTACGAGGGGTCGGTGAGCTCGTCGGAGACCAGGGCGCCGGTCACGTTCGACACGATCGCGATACGCGGGCTCGAGTACGACAGTCCTCGGGCGACCTGCTCGAACTCGGCCAGCATCGGTTCCATGCGCGGGGAGTGGAACGCATGGCTGACGCGCAGGCGGGTCGTCTTGCGCCCCTGCCAGGCGGGCAGCCACTCCTCGACCGCGTCGGCGTCGCCGGAGACGACGACCGCGCGCGGTCCGTTGACCGCGGCGATCTCCAGCCGGCCCTCGAACCCCGTCAGCGACCGGGCCACTTCGTCCTCGGTGGCCTGCACGGCGACCATCGCGCCGCCTTCGGGCAGGGCGCCCATCAGCCGGCCACGCGCCACGACCAGGGCACACGCGTCCGCCAGCGACAGGACACCCGCCACATGGGCGGCTGCGATTTCTCCGACCGAGTGGCCGATCAGACAGTCCGCACGCACGCCCAGCGACTCGGCCAGACGGAACAGTGCCACCTCGACGGCGAACAACGCCGCCTGCGTGAACTGCGTCGCATCCAGCAACGCAGCCTCATCCGAACCTTCCTCGGCCTCCAGCAGCTCGCGCACCGAACGGCCCAGCAGCGGATCCAGCCCGGCACACACCACGTCCAGAGCCTCGGCGAACCCCGGGAACTCCTGGGCCAGTTCGGCACCCATACGAGCCCGCTGCGCACCCTGACCCGTGAACAGGAACGCCGTCCTGCCACCCGCCACACGACCCTCGACCACACCGGCACCGGGCTCACCCGCAGCCAGCGCCGCAAGCCCCGCCAGCAACTCGTCACGGTCAGACGCAACCACCCCACCCCGGTACTCGTGCTGCGCACGCGACACCACCGACGAGAACGCCGTGTCCGCGAGCGACACCTCCGGCTTCGCCAAAAGGTGGGCGCGCAGGCGGTCCGCCTGCTCCCGCAGCGCCGCCTCACTGCGCGCCGACAGCACCACCGGTACCACCGGCAGCTCGCTGTCCTTGGCGGGTTGTTCGGCCGGCTCTTCTGTGGGGGCTTCCTCGAGAATCACGTGGGCGTTGGTGCCGCTCACGCCGAACGATGAGACGCCCGCGCGGCGTGGACGCTCCGACTCAGGCCACTCCCGCGCCTCGGTCAGCAGCTCGACCGCTCCGGACTCCCAGTCCACGTGCGGGGACGGCTCGTCCACGTGCAGCGTCTGCGGCAGGACACCGTGCCGCATCGCCATGACCATCTTGATCACACCGGCCACACCCGCGGCCGTAGAGCTGTGTCCGATGTTGGACTTGATGGAGCCGAGCAGCAGCGGGTCCCCGGTGCGCTCCTGGCCGTAGGTGGCGAGCAGCGCTTGCGCCTCGATCGGGTCGCCCAGCTTCGTACCCGTGCCGTGGCCCTCGACCACGTCCACTTCTGCGGCGGACAGGCCGGCGTTGGCCAGTGCCTGACGGATCACCCGCTCCTGCGAGGGACCGTTCGGCGCCGTCAGGCCGTTGCTCGCACCGTCCTGGTTCACCGCGCTGCCGCGCAGCACCGCGAGCACGTTGTGGCCCTTGCGGCGCGCGTCCGAGAGCCGCTCCACGACCAGCAGGCCGAGACCGTCGGAGAAGCCGGTACCGTCCGCCGCACCCGCGTACGCCTTGCAACGCCCATCCGGCGCAAGCCCGCGCTGCCGGCTGAAGTCGATCAGCAGGTGAGGCCCGGTCATCACGGACACACCGCCGACGAGTGCCATCGAGCACTCGCCCGAGCGCAGGGACTGCGCCGCCATGTGCAGCGCCACCAGCGACGACGAGCACGCAGTGTCCACCGTGACGGCCGGGCCCTCCAACCCGAGGCTGTAGGAGACGCGACCCGACACCACGCTCGTGGTCGTGCCGGTCAGGCGGTAGCCCTCCATCTCCGGCGGCATCGAGCCGCCGTAGTCCGAGGTGACCGCGCCACAGAAGACGCCGGTGTCACTGCCGCGCAGCGACGTCGGGTCGATGCCCGCGTCCTCGAACGCCTCCCATGCTCCCTCCAGCAGCAGTCGCTGCTGCGGGTCCATGGACAGCGCCTCACGCGGACTGATCCCGAAGAACTCCGCGTCGAAGTCGGCAATACCGTCGACGAAGCCGCCACTGCGCGTGTACGAGGTGCCCAGGTGATCCGGGTCCGGGTCGTAGAGCCGCTCCAGGTCCCAGCCACGGTCGGTCGGCAGGCCCGATATCGCGTCCCTGCCGGACGCCACCAGCTGCCACAGCTCCTCGGGCGATGTCGCCCCGCCCGGGTAACGGCAGCTCATACCGACGATCGCCAAAGGCTCGTCGGTCTCCGTCTGCTGCGCCCGCACCGGCACCACCGGACGGGACACCTCCACGGTCCCGATCGAAGCGAGCAGCATGCGTGCGGCGGCAACCGGGGTCGGGTGGTCGAACACGAGGGTGGCGGGCAGTCGCAGGCCGGTGGCCTGGGCCAGCCGGTTGCGCAGTTCGACGGCGCTCAGCGAATCGAAGCCGAGCTCCTTGAACGCCCGATCGGGGTCGATCGCCGCGCCGGAGTCGTGCCCCAGCACCGACGCGACCTGTGTCTGGACCAGCTCCAGCACGATGCGTTCGCGGTCGGCCTCTGCCACACCGGCGAGCCGTTGCGTCAGCGAGCCGCCCGTCCCGGCTCGGCGGGCCGGCGTCCGGACCAGGCCGCGCAGCAGCGGCGGCAGCATTCCGGCCCGCGCGCGGGACCGGAGCGCGGCCGTGTCGAGCTTCACCGGGGCGAGCAGCGCCGCGTCGGCGCTGAGGCTGTGGTCGAACAGGTCCAGGCCCACCTCGGCCGACAGCGCGATGGTGCCCATCGCCTCGAGCCGCGCGATCTCGTCTTC
>NZ_JBEXSW010000098.1:0-7750 GCF_040613775.1 Streptomyces sp. NPDC006208
GCTGGAACAACTCCCACAACTCATCCGGCACCAGCCGCTCAACGATCCCCACCACGACCAACAGCCTACCGAGCCAACCAAATGAGATGACTTCTTAGAAGTTACGTGGAATCCGACCGGGGATGATCTTGTCTCCACCAAGCCCTACTGGTGCCGTGCCGACGATGTGAACACGCCAAGGTCCGTGGTGGACAAGGGTTTTGATGGGGGTCCTGATGAATCGTCGGGTATGCGTGCGGCCGCGGTTCGCGGGTCGTCAGCAGCAGCTGCCTTCCGCCGCGCCGGCGATGGCTTCGAGACGGCAGAAGCAGGACGCGTTGATCGGTACGTCCGCCATGGCGGAAGCGAGCTTCAGTTGCTGGGCCACGATCTGCGCTTCCGCGCTCTTGCCCAGGCGCAGGAGACACTCGTGGAATCCGTGCAGTGCCCATACGTTGCCGGGGTGTTGCGAGGGACGCGGCAGCGTGTCGTCGAGGCCCAGGTCGGCCCGGTAGACGGCCTCCGCCTCTTCCACACGTCCCTGTTCGAGAAGCAGGGCGCCGTACGCGTGCCGTGTGGGCTGCATCCATCCCCACGGCTCGTCGTAGGGAAGGTTGTCGTCGAGTGTGATCGACCGCTCCAGTGCGGCGAAGGCGGCGTCGTGGTTCCCCTTGCGGTACTCCAGTTCGCCGTCGAGCATCTCCGACGCGATCGCGAGGATGTCGACGCAGGTGTTGTTGAACAGCATGCGTGACTCGGGTACGAGGGAGACTGCCTGACGGAACAGTTCGCGTTCGGTCTCCGCCTCGGGAATCCGGCCGGTCGCCGAGAAGGCGATGCCGCGGGCGTAGTGGAGCATCGCCGTGGTCGCGCAGTACAGCTCCGGGTCGGCGGGCAGCGGCAGTTCCAGGATGTCGCTCCAGCGGCCGAAGCGGATCAGCACGTGTACCCGCATGGCGAGGAAACCCTCCAGCCAGTCGGCCATGGGCGGACTCTGCATTCTCAGCAGTTCCTCGGGGATGGAGGCTTCGAGCTGTGCGGCGGTCTCCAGGGCGGTCGCCGACTGACCGAGGAACATCGCACCGTAGATCTTGAAGTGGTAGTTGTGCGATCGGTACAGGGTGTAGAAGTTCATCGCGCCCGCCCGCGCGTAGTACTTCTCGTCGGCGGCGATCGCGGTGGTGTTGTCCGACACCACGCGCCGGTAGTCCCCGCAGAGCACCTCCAGGTGTGTGGGCATGTGCTGCAGGTGCCCGGCATCCGGCACGAGGCCGCGGAGCCGGTCCGCGACGGGCAGGGCGGCCTCGGGGGTCGGGGACATCTCCATGAGGTGGATGTACATGTGCAGAAGGCCGGGGTGCGTCTTCCCGGGCCCGGTGCCGATCGCCCGATCGAGGACCGCCTTGGCCTCCAACGTGCGGGAGCCTTCCGCCGGCAGCCCGGTCGGCAGGTCCCACAGCTGCCATGGCGTGAGGTTCATCTGTGCGTCGGCATGGAGTGTGGCGACATCGAGGTCGTCGGGAGCGAGTTCGTACACGGCGCGCATCCTGTCGGCGTAGGGCTTGTTCCACACCGAGCAGTCCTCGACCGCTTCCGCCTGCGGATACCGGTACCGCAACGCCTGGATCAGGGCCTGCTCGACGGGAGTGGCGCCGGCCGCCTTCTCGTGGGCGCGTTCGACGGCCGCGTGGGTGCGTTCGACGGTTCGGGCCAGGTCCTCGCCGTCGAAGAACTCCCAGGGCTTGTTGTAGTTCGGACCGAGGGCGTAGGCGATGCCCCAGTAGGGCATCGCGCAGTCCGGATCCGCCGCGGCGGCGGCTTCGAAGCAGGAGACGGCCTCCTCGTGGTGGAAGCCGTACGACCAGAGGAGCCCGCGGTCGAACCACATCTGGGCGGACGGGGAGGACGTCGTCACGGGGCGGGTGTGGGTGCCGAGGTCGTAGTAGTCCATCCGTCTCTCCTGAAGGTACGGTCCGGTCGGCCAGGTGGCGCGTACGAGCGGTTCGGCCCGGCCGGGACATGTGGACGCGCCGTGACCGACACGCACTGTCCCAACGCGGTGAGGGTCTCCGGGGACACCTGTGGCCGAGGGTAGAACCGATCTCGCCCGGCCGGGAAACGCACGCGTGCGTGCGGGTTCCGCGGGAATGTGCCGCGGGACGGCCACGGGTCCGACCCGCCCACGTGCTGGGCGAAAAGGGATACAGCTCCAGGGCCATCCGGACCTGGCTCAGACGGCGGGGCATCGCCCACACCATCCCCGAACGGGCCGACCAGATCCGCAACCGGCTCCGGCGCGGCAGCCGCGGCGGGCGCCGGTTATCTGGCCCGTCGGGACGGCGCCCCTTACTCGGCTGCCGTGAACCGGGCGACGTCAGCGTTCGCGGCTACGCTGACGGTGACCGCTGTCGTGACCGTGGCTCTTGCGGGTGATCCATGTCTGCTTACTGATGGGCCCGTCAAGTAACCGCTTGGCTGCGCGCGGTGGCCACAAAGGCAATGGCCGTGACCGGCCCGGATGCCGAAGGCGAGTTGTCCCCTGACACCTGGTTCATCGAGTCGGTGCTGGGCTTCAGCGGCGCCGGCAGAAACGAGGGCGGGACGGCGATCCGCGTCCACCTGTCGTTGGAAGGAGTTCGCAGCGCCCTTGGCGAGCTCGGCGGTGGCCCAGTCGGTGACGATCGTCGGCGTCCCCGCTTCGATGATCTTGCCGAACGCCTGCCGCAGTAGGGCCTCGGCCCAGGAGTGGTCGGTATTGAAGCCGAGGACGAGGCGGTCGGGGCGGAGGGTGTCCTCGACGGCGAACGACTCGCGTAGGAACTCCGGGTTCCAGGCAACCTCGATCCGGTCCCCGGCAGGGGCGTGTTCGTGCTGGAGCTCGGCGACGCGGGGGGCGGTGCCGACGGGGACGGTCGACTTGACCGCGATCACGGCCGGGGTTGTCAGGCAGGGGGCCAGCTCGCGGACGGCGCCGAAGAGGTGGGTGAGATCGTAGGCGTCGCTGCCGGGCTGCTGCGGGGTGCCGACGCCGACGAAGTGCAGGTCGGCGAACTCGGCGGCCTCTTGGTAGGAGGCGGTGAACTTCAGTCGCCCCGACGCGGTGTGCTTGGCGAGGAGGTCGTCCAGATCCCGCTCGAAGAACGGGGCCTTCCCGGTGTTGAGGGTGTGGACCTTGTCGATGTCGCAGCCGCCGTCCGCTGGCCGTGCTCGATCTGCCCTGCGCCGCCGCATTGGGCTGCACCACGATCGACCTGATGACGACCGGGCGCGGCATGGTCGCCCCGCCCGCCGGCAGCAGCGTCCTCGCCCAGTGGGACGACGTCCTCGCCGCGGCCGCGCCCGAGCACGTCCCAAAGCGCCCTTGGCTACAGCAGCCGTTGCCGCCTGTGCCCGCCCGCGTCAGGCGGTCTGGGTGAGTTCGGCGCGGCCGAACAGCAGCGCGTATCCGGACGGAAGCTGGGCGATGATGCGGTCCAGGAGGCAGGGGCCGGCCAAGTGGCCGACGGTGGCAAGGACGGCTCCGGTGTCCCAGCGGGCGGTCGCGGGTGTGGCCCCCGTGCGGATGGCCAGATCCTTGACGAAGCCCCAGCCGGTGAGCGGTTGAGTGTCGGGGATCTGGCCGGTGAAGACAAGGGCGGCCTCGGCGGGGAGGCAGCCAGCGAGGTCGACGCGTTCGTCGCCGGTGAGCTGACGGCCCAGGGCCCCCAGCACGGCACGTGTGACGTCCTCGGCCCGTTCCCGGGTGGGATAGGCGCCTTCGTACCGGATTCGTTCCAGCATCTGGTGAAACGATATGCCGGTTGGGGCAGAGGCCGGTTCACGCAGCGGATGCATCGGAGGATGGTTGCCTTTCTCGTTCAAAGGGGTGTTTGAGTGTTGGCAGTCGGCCGGCCCTGTTGATGTGGTGAGCGGGTCTCGCTCTTCTGGGTTCAGGTGCGCTCGGGGCGGCCGAAGAGGAGGTCGTAGCCTGGTGGGAGCTGGAGGAGGATGCGGCGGGTGAGTTCCTCGCCGGCCGCATCGGCGGTCACGCTCAGTACGGCGCCGACGTCCCAGACCGCGGTCTGCTCGGTGGCTCCCTCGATCCACGCTGCGGTCGCCCGCAGGAACCGCTCCGGAGAGAGCGGCTCAGTGGCCTGCAGCGGGTTGAGAAGAATCACCGCGAAGGTCTCCGGGAGCCGGGCCGCCAGCTCGGCCCGGACCTCACCGACCAGATGGGCGCCCAGCAGCGCCAGAACGGTACGGGCGGCCCGCTCGGCTTCCTGGGGTGTGGCGTACTCGCCGCGTTCCTGCACGTGGTCGAGGAATGCTTCCCATCGCATGCCCGCCAGCACCCCCTATTCGGTCGTGGTGTGAGGGACGTGGTGCGGAGGACGGAATCCGAGCGGGAGATCGATGCCGTCCTCCGCCGTCTGCGGTCGAGAAACCGCTTCCTCAGCCGCTGATCTGCTTGTGCTCGGATTCCCCGCCGATCGCGATCTTGCGGGGCTTGGCGCGCTCGGCGATCGGGATCCGCAGGGTCAGCACCCCTGCTTCGTAGTCGGCCGTGATGCGCTCGGTGTCCAGGGTATCGGCCAGCACCAGCTGGCGCGAAAAGACGCCCAGGGGCCGCTCGGAGAGCTCCATCTGCACGTCGTCGGTCTTCACCACCGGGCGGCGCTCCGCCTTGACGGTGAGCATGTTCCGCTCGACATCGATATCGATCGCATCCTTCGCGACACCGGGCAGGTCGAGGGCGATCACGTACTCCTCGCCCTCACGGTAGGCATCCATCGGCATCGCCGAGGGCCTGGACCAGGTGCCGGTGACACCCGTCAGCTGCTGGGCGAGCCGGTCGAGTTCGCGGAACGGGTCAGTGCGCATCAACATCGCGAAAACACCTCCACAACTCTGGCAGGAACTGCCAATGCGCTTCGTCTTGACACCGTTGTAACATGTCATCCAAACGATGACAAGCGAAGCGTCATTCGAACGATGACATCCCCGAGAGGATCTCCATGAACGCCTCCGCCGAGCCCCGTGGCCCCAGCTCGTTCCTCGCCGCCGCAGCAGCACTGAACACGATCAACGAAGCCGTCCGCACCGCCCAGACCACGCAGACCGAAATAACCCCGGAGGACGGACAGACCAGTGCGGACCAGGCCCTGGCCGCACTCCTGCTGTTGCGCGAACTGCGCGACCACCTCGCAGGATGGGAACCCGGGCTGATCGAGGCGGCCCGGGCAGCAGGCTCCAGCTGGGCGGACCTCGCCCACCCTCTGGGCGTCGCCAGCCGCCAGGCCGCCGAGCGCCGCTACCTGCGCGTACGCCCCGGAAAACCGGGCACCACCGGCGAACAGCGCGTGCAAGCCACCCGCAACCGCCGCGCCGCCGACCGCACCATCACCACCTGGGCCCGGACCAACGCCGCCGAACTACGCCAACTCGCCGGCCAGATCACCGCCCTCACCGACCTCCCCACTCGTGCCCGCACACCTCTGGCCCGGCTCGCCGACGCTCTCGCCGACAACGACGCCGCCAACCTCATCACGCCCCTCGCCGACACCCACATACACCTCAAGGCCAACCACCCCGACCTCGCAGCCCGCATCGAGACCATCACCCACAACGCCGACCGCCTCCGCCAAGCCGGCAACGACCTTCGCTGAACCACCACACGGCGGCCGCCCGCCCGGGCCCGCAGCTGACCGCATCCGCCGCGCCGGTGGAGCGACGGCTCCCGCCTACCGGCTTTCGCCGTGCTCTCGAACGCACGCGAGTCCGCATACGGAGGCGGAACGAGTCAGGACGGTCTCAAGTGAGGCTCTGCCGCCGCGTCCACCCCGGGACGAGAACGCGGCCTCAAGGAGGCCGCCGATCAGGTCCAGACCCAGCCCTTGGGAGCACGTACGACCGGCCGGCCCACACCGCCTCCTGCACTCGTTCCCGGGCACCGTTGCCAGCCACTGCGCCTCTCGGGGCAGTCGGCTGGAGTGCGGGACAGCGCGGATTCATCCGTCGGCGAGCGGCGAGCGGCGAGTGCTGGCGGGGGCGCCAGTTCGGCCGGCAGGGATACTGGTGGGGTGAGTGGAGAAATGTCGCTGCACCCGAGGTGGAGCCACCTGGCCGACCGGCTGCCCCCATCGCTGGACGACTTGCGCGGGCCGGCCGCCGGCGTCGTCCACCTGCCGCAGCATCTGGCTTGGTCCGGACTGACCGACTTCGAGCTCAGCGACGAGAAGCTGGTGATCGGCCTGTACCGGATCGTGCTGAACAACGGGCAGCGCGAGGACCTCGTGACCTACCTCAACGCCGATCTGCTGCGTGACCACTGGCCCCTCCTGCGCCGGGTAGTGGGCAAACCCCTGCGCAGCTGCTGGGAGCAACGCTTCCCGCAGCTGGCTCCCGCGGCCGCCGCGTGAAGCTGCCCCCGTTGCACGAGCGCCTGCTGTCCGACGCGCTCCAGGCAGGAGCCCGATACGGTCTGGTGCTCGCGGGCGGGTACGCGGTCCAAGCGCATGAGCTGGTGTCGCGGATCAGTCAGGACCTGGACTTCGCCACCACCGACCCGGCCGGTCTGGACGTCATCACCGCCCATCTCACCCAGCAGCTGACCGCCCGGGGCTGGCAGGTCAGGGTGATCGAAGTAGCCCCCCGCATGTCGCGGCTCACGCCACCGACCCCGTGACCGGTCAGGCGTGCGAACTCGATGTCCTTCTCGAAGTATTCACCAGCCCACCGGAACAGACCGCTATCGGGCCGGTGCTTTCCCTCGACGACACGATTGGGCTCAAGACACGGGCAGTGCACGATCGCGGCTTCCCCCGCGACCTCATCGACGTCTTCAGCGCCCGCCACCTCTTCAGCACCCTCGAGATGGAGTCCTCGGCGCACAGCACGAAGACGACTTCGACCTCGAGGAACTGCACGCCCGCCTGGAAGCAGCCGAGTTCACGCACGACCGCGAGTTCACGGCGTACGGCATGCCACCGGACGACGTCGCTGGGCGATCGCCTCCTCGATCCGGCCCTGGCGTTCCCTGATCGTGGCGAGCAGGCCGATCGCGTGGGACGGTTCCATTCGGAGGTTGTTGCAGTCAGGGTCGTCGCAAGCGGGGACCGCCGCTTCCACCCGGGCCTCCAACAGGGCCGCCGCTTCCTCGTCCATGCCCGCCGCTTCGGCGACGTCGACCAGGCACTCGGCGAGGAACCAGTCCTGTATCTCGGAGCGCAGCAGCATGAACGCCTCGCCGCCGCGGCCGTGGCGGGCCAGCAGGCGCGCGAAGAAGACAAGCGCCAGCCGGTCACCGGCCTCTGCGTACGGGCGGGACAGCGCGATCGCCTCCTCCGCCCGGCCCCAGCCCTCCAGCAGCTCCGCCCGCGCTTGGGCCGCCGGCCACCAGTTCGTGGCGACGTACGGAGCGAGCACCTCCAACGCCTGCTCGCGCTGGCCCCGATGTCCGAGCAGCCGTGCCCACTCCAGCGCGCAGAACCACTCTCCGCGGCTGGCCTGCAACTCCACTTCGCGCTCATGACCGAGTTCGAGAAGCCGCGCCACCAGCGGCGGAGGAATGCAGCCCGTCAGCGTTCGGGCCCGGTAGTCAAGATCAGCAGCGTCCACGACAGCGCACCTTAGCCCTCACCACTGACACGACCCGCACGTCGGAGCCGTCGCACGTGAGGGCATACGTCAAAAAACCTTGGCACCCTCAAGTGATCAACGCACCACCCACGGATGATCATGTGGTCGTGGAGGCACAGGTGCGTGACTACGGGTTTTCGCCGGCTCAGCAGGA
>NZ_JBEXSW010000099.1:0-7684 GCF_040613775.1 Streptomyces sp. NPDC006208
TGTGAATTTCTTTGGGGGGGTGGGGAAAATTGTGGTGGGGGCCGGCGAGGACCGCCACCCCGGGGGCCCCGCGCCGCCCGATCGGGCGCCGAGGGCCGGTGGCAGCACCCTGCGCGCGGAGATCGCGGCCGGTCTGCGCCATCTGTGGCGCGACCGCGCACTGCGCGGGATCTGCGTGGCCACCACGCTCTGCAACATCGGCATGGGCGCGCTCATCGCCACCCTCGTGGTGCACGTGACGGTGTGGCTGGACGCGGGGAACGCCGGGTATGCGGCGGTCATCACCGCATTCGGGGTGGGCAGCGCGGCAGGCGGACTGCTGGCACGCCGCCTGGCGGAGCGATACGGGCGAATACGGAGCGTGTTTGCCGCCGGAGTCGTGCAGACCGGATGCCTGGTCGCCGTCGGGTCCGTGCGGGCGCTGTGGGTGACCATCGCCGCCATGGCGGTGTTCGCCGTCATGGGCATGGTGTGGAACGTCAACCAGACGACGCTGATGCAGGAGCGCAGCCCCGCAGCGATGCTCGGCCGCATCAGCTCCGCGTTCCGCACGCTCGCGGTCGCCGGTGCCCCGCTCGGCGCGCTCGCGGGCGGGGCGGCGGCGGCCGCCTGGGGCGCGAACACGCCGGCTCTGCTGGCAGCGGGGCTCTTCGTCCCGGCCGTCGTCTCACTTGCCGGTCTGATCAATTAGGTTGGAACCGCAGCGAGGCATGCGGGCTGATACCAGAAGAAGTTGCCGATGTCCGAGATGCTGTGTCTTCCCGGGGGACAGCCCCCGGACCCCCGGCCGGTAGCAGGTCGGCGGGGCTGAGCGGACCGTCCTCCCGAGGTGAATTCCAGTGAATGCACAAGGCCGTACCCGGCTCAACCAGACCTCCGAATGGATCGCCCTCGGCAAGCACCGTGAGCAGCTGGGCGGGACACATCTGCGGGAGCTGTTCTCCGCCGACACGGCGCGCGGCAGTGGGTACACCCTCCAGGTCGGCGAACTGTACCTCGACTACTCCAAGCACCTGGTGACCGACGAGACGCTGACGCTGCTGCGCGAGCTGGCCGTGGCGACCGATGTGGCAGGGCTGCGGGACGCCATGTTCCGCGGCGAGAAGATCAACACCACCGAGAACCGCGCCGTTCTGCACACCGCCCTGCGGGCCCCGCGCGATGCCGTGATCGAGGTCGACGGCGAGAACGTGGTGCCGGCTGTGCACGCCGTGCTCGACAAGATGGCCGCCTTCTCCGAGCGGATCCGCTCCGGCGAATGGACCGGTCACACCGGCAAGCGCATCAGGAACGTGGTGAACATCGGCATCGGCGGCTCCGATCTCGGACCCTCGATGGCGTACGAGGTGCTTCGTCCCTTCACCGAGCGGGATCTGACGTTCCGTTTCGTGTCGAACGTCGACGGGGCCGATCTGCACGAGGCCGTGCGGGATCTGGACCCGGAAGAGACGCTGTTCATCATCGCCTCCAAGACCTTCACCACCATCGAGACCATCACCAACGCCACATCCGCGCGGAACTGGCTGCTCACCGGGCTGAAGGCCGGCCAGGAGGCCGTCGCCAAGCACTTCGTGGCGCTGTCGACGAACGCCGAGAAGGTCGCCGATTTCGGCATCGACACGGTCAACATGTTCGAGTTCTGGGACTGGGTGGGCGGCCGCTACTCGTACGACTCGGCGATCGGTCTGTCGCTGATGATCGCCATCGGTCCGGACCGGTTCCGCGAGATGCTGGACGGCTTCCACCTGGTCGACGAGCACTTCCGCACCGCACCCGCCGAGGCCAACGCGCCGCTGCTGCTCGGTCTGCTGGGCGTGTGGTACGGCGAGTTCTTCGACGCCCAGTCGCATGCGGTGCTGCCGTACTCCCACTATCTGTCGAAGTTCACGGCCTACCTGCAGCAGCTGGACATGGAGTCCAACGGCAAGTCCGTCGACCGTGACGGCAACCGCGTCGACTGGCAGACCGGGCCGGTGGTCTGGGGCACGCCCGGTACCAACGGGCAGCACGCCTACTACCAGTTGATCCACCAGGGCACCAAGTTCATCCCCGCGGACTTCATCGGCTTCGCCAAGCCGGTCGACGACCTGCTGCCCGGCCTCGCCGCCCAGCACGATCTGCTGATGGCCAACTTCTTCGCCCAGACCCAGGCGCTGGCCTTCGGCAAGACACCCGAGGAGGTCCGCGCGGAAGGGGTCCCCGAGGAACTGGTCGCGCACAAGACCTTCCAGGGCAACCACCCGACCACCACGATCCTCGCCGACGAACTCACGCCGTCCGTCCTGGGCCAGCTGATCGCGCTGTACGAGCACAAGGTGTTCGTCCAGGGAGCCATCTGGAACATCGACTCCTTCGACCAGTGGGGCGTCGAACTCGGCAAGGTCCTCGCGAAGAAGATCGAGCCCGTGCTCACACAGGGCACGGGCGGGGAACAGCTGGACAGCTCGACCTCGGCACTCGCGGCCAAGTACCGCACGCTGCGAGGGAACTGATCCGATGACGGGGGCGGGGGCGGTGCGGCTGAGGCCGCCGAACAACACGCTCGACAAGCGGGCAGTCGGCTGGTGGCGAGTGCAGTTGCTGCTCGTGACCGCGGTCCCGGTGGTGGTCCTGGCCGTGCTGGGTGCGCTGATCGCGCCCGCACGGCCGTGGCTGCTCGCTGCCGCCGGAGTGGTGGCGGCGCCGGGTCTGGCCTGCACCGCCTTCCTGCCGGCGTGGTGGTTCCGGGTGCACCGCTGGGAAGTCACGGACGAGGCGGTCTATGTCCGCACCGGGGCGCTTTGGCAGGAGTGGCGGATCGCTCCCATGTCCCGGATCCAGACGGTGGACACGGTCCGCGGACCCCTGGAACAGGCGTTCCGGCTCGCCACGGTCACGGTCACCACCGCCTCGTCCAAGGGTGCGATCAGGATCGAAGGGCTCGACCACGAGCTCGCCGCCGACCTGGCCGATCGGCTGACCCGGATCACCCAGGACACACCCGGGGACGCCACATGAGCCCCGAGCACGAGGAATGGCAGCGTCTCGACGGGCGTACGGTCCTGGTCACCCCGCTCGTCACGGCCGGCGTGGTGGCCGGAGCCGGGCTCCCCGCCCTGATCGGTCTCCTCGGCGACATGCCGCTGCGACAGGCCCTCGCCTGGGTGCTGGGCGGAGCCGCCCTGGTGATCGGCGCGGCCACCGGCGCGGACTACATGCGCTGGCGGCGGACGCGCTATCGCATCGGCCCCGAGCGGGCCGAGCTCCACACCGGGCTGCTGCTGGTCAAGCGGCGCTCCCTGGGCCGTGAGCGCATTCGCAGCGTCGATCTGACGGCCAATCCGCTGCTGCGCGTCCTCGGCCTGGTGCAGGTGCGGATAGGCACGGGCGAACAGACCGAGGGCGGCGAGTCCACGCTGGAGCTGGACGCGGTCACCCGGGCCGAGGGGGAGCGGCTGCGTACTCAGCTGCTGGACCGGTCGGTGGCCGGGCCGCCTGGCACCCATCGCGAGGGCGTGCTGGCCGCCCTCGACCCGGCCTGGATCCGGTATGCGCCGGTGTCCTTCGTCGCCCCGCTCCTGGGAGGCGCGGCGGCGGGTGGCGTGATGCAGGTCAGCGAGTGGTTCGGGGCGCAGGGTGAGGTCATCGAGTGGGTGGGTGACCGGTTCCGGGACACCACCGTCGTCTGGATCGTCGTGGTGCTGGCCGCCGTGGCGCTCGCGACGGGTGTCGTCGGCGCGCTCGGTCTGTGGATCGAGATGTGGTGGAACTACCGTCTGGAGCGGGAGCCGGGCGGCACCCTGCGGGTGCGCCGCGGCCTGTTCACCGCCCGGTCGATGTCCATCGAGGAACGGCGGCTGCGCGGCATAGAGCTCGTCGAGCCGCTGGGCGTACGGCTGTTCGGCGCGGCGCGCGTGGATGCCGTCGCCACAGGACTGGCCAAGAACGGCGAGGACGAGCGCGCCGACCACAAGACGCTGCTGCCCGCCGTGCCCGCGGCACTGGCGGGAGAGGTCGCGGCACAGGTGCTGCGGGAGGAGACGGCCCCGACGGCTGCGGCCCGGCTCATCGCCCACCCTCCGGCGGCGCGTGGCCGGCGGCTGCGCAGGGCGCTGATGATCTCGCTGACCCCGGTGGCGGTCCTGGCGCTGCTGGGCGTGCTGCTCACGCCCGTGCTGCTCACGCCCGTGCTGCTGTACATCGCGGCGGTGTGCGCGGCGGCGACGGTTCCGGTCGCGGTGCTGCTCGCCCTCGACGCGTACCGAAGCCTGGGGCACGGCCTGAGCGGCGCCTATCTGGTGACCCGCTCGGGCACGGTGCGGCGTACGACGGTGGCGTTGCAGCGGACCGGGGTGATCGGCTGGACGGTCAGGCAGTCCGTCTTCCAGCGCCGGTCCGGTCTGCTCACCCTGATCGCGACGACCGCCGCGGGAGCCGGGGCGTACGGCGTGTACGACGCGGCCGAGGGCGAGGGGCTGGTGTTCGCTGCGGAGGCGGTGCCGGGAGTGCTGGAGCCGTTCCTGGAGTCCGTCGGCCGGCCGCCCGGCGAGAGATGACGTACACCACAACTCCCTTACGGCACTCGGTACTTCGATGCCGGTGATCATGAGGACCATGACACTCACCAGCCGTCGTACGGTCCTGACCGCACTCGCCGCCGCATCCGTGAGCGGTCCCCTGCTCGCCGCTGCGACCGAGGCCTCCGCCCACGCCACGGGTGAGCCGGACCGCTACGCCTCCAACACCGACCTCTACACCAAGCTCGCGGGCAAGGAGGGCACCGACTTCGCCCGCCGCTACAAGAGACACGAGTACACCGACCACTCGTACGACCAGAGACATGCCTACAACCGCACCACGGTCATGGCCTTGCACGGTGGCGGCATCGAGACGGGTACGTCCGAGCTCTGTCTCGCCGTAGCCGGTTACCACCCGGCGACGCTGGTGCCGCTTCAGGACGGATTCTCGCGGCACGACTACTGGATGTTCGAGGGTTTGCTGTCCGTCGGGAACAGCGAGCTGCATGTCACGGCCAGGAACTGTGACGATCACGTCGCCGTGTCCATGGCCGCGAGCAGCCTCAACGTCCTGAGCCTGCACGGCTGCTCCGCCGACCAGGCCGGCACGGCGAACCCTCAGGCCGTGGTCGTAGGTGGTCTGAACCGCACCTTCAAGAACCTGCTGACGGCCGAGTTCGACAGGGCCGGCATCGCCTGGCGGGACGGAGACGAGGTGCCCGACCTGGCGGGCGTCCACGCCCGCAACCCGTGCAACCGCACCATGCTGGGCAAGGGCGCCCAGCTGGAGATCACCAGGGAACTGCGCGGCGCCATGTTCACGGTCAACACCAGGGCGGGCCGGGCCGGCAGCACCACGGAGGTCTTCGACCGGTTCGTCGGCGCCTGCCGGGCAGCGATCGCGAAGCTGGAGACCGGCTCCGAGCAGATGATCCTCTGATCCGGGACCGGTCCGGGCACGGACGCCGAAGGCCCGTTCCGCCACGAGGGCGGACCGGGCCTTCGGCGTACGCCGGTCGTCGCTATGCCGAGGCGGGCGGGTACAAGCCCCGCGGAAGCTGCGACGCCGCCGCCGCGTCCAGCAGCCACAGCGTCCGTGCCCGGCCGTACGCCCCGGCCGCCGGTGCCTGGATCTCGCCCGCGCCCGACAGCGCGATCTGCGCCGCCTTCGCCTTGTCCTCGCCCGCCGCGAGCAGCCAGACCTCGCGGGCCGCGCGGATCGCCGGCAGCGTCAGCGAGATACGGGTCGGCGGCGGCTTGGGCGCGCCGTGGACGCCGACGACCGTGCGCTCCGTCTCGCGGACCGCCGGGAGCTCCGGGAAGAGCGAGGCCACATGTGTGTCCGGGCCGACGCCCAGCATCAGCACGTCGAACGTCGGCACCGGGCCGTGGTCCTCCGGGCCCGCGGCGGCCGCGAGTTCGGCCGCGTACGCAGCCGCCGCGGCATCCGCGTCGGAGCCGTACGCGCCGTCCGACGCGGGCATCGGATGCACCCGGGCCGGGTCCAGCGGCACGCTGTCCAGCAGCGCCGCGCGGGCCTGCGTGACATTGCGCTCCGGGTCGCCCTCGGGCAGGAACCGCTCGTCGCCCCACCACAGGTCGAGCCGCGACCAGTCGATCGCGTCCCGGGCGGGCGCCGAACTCAGCGCAGCCAGCAGCCCGTTGCCGTTGCGGCCACCGGTCAGTACGACCGAGGCCGAGCCGCGGGCCGCCTGGGCGTCGACGACCTTGGTGATCAGCCGGGCCGCTGCGGCCTGTGCCATCAGTTCCTTGTCGCGGTGCACGACCAGCTGTGCCGCGCTCACTTCGACGCCGCCTTCCTGGCCGGGGCGGCCTTCTTCGCCGCAGCGGGCTTCGGCCCGGACCCGGCCTCCGCAGCCGCCGCAGGCTCCGCGTAGCCCTCGCCCAGCCGGTCCACGCCGTAACGCAGCGACGACGCGTAGGTGTCGTCGGGGTCGAGCCTGCGCAGCTCCTCCGCGATCAGCTCGGCCGTGTCACGCCGCTTCAGTGCCACCGCCCGGTCCGGCTGTCCCTCGATGGACAGGGTGGCCAGGGAACCGTCCGGCCGGTCCAGCACTATCGGGCCGCAGGAGGACTCCAGCCGTACGGAGGTGAGTCCGGGGCCCGCCGATGCCGACCGCTTCACCGGCACCTTCAGCCGGTCGGCGAGCCACATCGCCAGCAGTTCGCAGCTCGGGTTGAACTCCTCGCCCTCCACCTGGACCGAGGTGACCTGGCAGCTGACCTGGTCGAGCGCGGCCGCGAGCATCGAGCGCCACGGCGTGATCCGGGTCCAGGACAGATCGGTGTCGCCGGGGGTGTAGGCCTCGGCGCGCGCGGTCAGCTCGCGCACGGGCTGCTCGGCGGCGTAGGTGTCCGTCACCCGGCGCTGGGCCAGCGAGCCCAGAGGGTCCTGGGCCGGGTCCGTCGGCGCATTCACCGGCCACCACACCACGACCGGCGCATCGGGCAGCAGCAGCGGCAGCACCACCGACTGGGCGTGGTCGACGATCTCGCCGTACAGCCGCAGGATCACCGTCTCACCCGTGCCCGCGTCCGCGCCCACCCGTACCTCGGCGTCCAGACGCGCCTTCGCGCGGTCGCGCGGCGAGCGCGAGAACCGCTTGATGACGACCAGGGTGCGCGAGGGGTGCTCGTGGGAGGCGTCGTTGGCGGCCTTCAGCGCGTCGTAGGCGTTCTCCTCGTCGGTGACGATGACGAGGGTGAGCACCATGCCGACGGCCGGGGTGCCGATCGCGCGGCGGCCCTGCACCAGCGCCTTGTTGATCTTGCTGGCGGTCGTGTCCGTAAGGTCGATCTTCATGGCCGACGCCAGCTCCGTCCGTCTCGTGCGAGCATCTCGTCCGCCTCGACCGGTCCCCAGGTGCCGGCCGCGTACTGCGCGGGCTTGCCGTTCCTGTCCCAGAATTCCTCGATCGGGTCGAGGATCTTCCAGGACAGCTCGACCTCCTCCACGCGCGGGAAGAGGTTGGAGTCGCCGAGCAGCACATCGAGGATGAGCCGTTCGTACGCCTCGGGGCTCGACTCGGTGAACGACTCGCCGTACGCGAAGTCCATCGAGACGTCCCGCACCTCCATCGAGGTGCCGGGCACCTTGGAGCCGAACCGCATCGTCACACCCTCGTCCGGCTGCACCCGGACGACCAGGGCGTTCTGCCCCAGCTCCT
>NZ_JBEXSW010000100.1:0-7453 GCF_040613775.1 Streptomyces sp. NPDC006208
GACGGCGCATCAGCCCGGCGTCGGCTATCACCTTCGACAGTCTGGCGAAGTCACTGCCGGACGTCTGTGAGGGCGGGGGACGAACAGGAGCATGAGGCGTCATCGCGACCGGTGCTTTCCGTCAGCTGGGGGATGTAGCTCGGTAGGTCAGTTTCACAGCGCGACGGAGCCAGCACCGAGCCATGCTGACGTTCGCTGCTGAGGGCATCGCCGACATGCTCAGCCGAAAATGCCCTGATGGAAGGTGCCGCGCGGCGCTACCAGTAATGCCGTCGTCCGCCGACCGCATGTCCTACCGCTCCCAGAATCCACAGCAGAACCCCGATCGCGACCAGGACGATTCCGATGGTCCAGAGAATGCCGATGCCGGCCACGAGGCCGATGACGAGCAGAATGACTCCGAGGATGATCATAACGCCCTCCAGTGAGGGACGTCCTCTGTAGGGCGCCCTCTTTCCTCGGCTCCCCGCCCTTTCGCGAAGCAAACCCGAATCTCGCCCTGACCAGCCCGCACGCCCCCGGCAGCAGCATTGCGACATGGTCGATTGGGGACGACCGACGATCTCTGAGCTGTTTTCAGTCTCGGACTGCATCGGCGGCCCCCTCGGAGCGCGCCGGGACACTGGGGGAAAGCATCGTCTACACGGCCAGCGCCTTAAGCCCGTCGAGGCGGGGCGCTCGCGCTATCGCCCGCCCCACGTGCCACGCCCGCCCCCGGATCTCAGACAGGGGCGGGCGCTTACGGATGGCTACACGACTTCCTGCTCCTCCTTGCGCGCCTTGCGGATGTCGCGGACGCTGGCGGTCAGGGTGCCGTCCTGCTGCTCGTAGTGAGAGAGGGCCAGCCCGAGGCCGAAGAACGTGGGCGCCCATTCGCCGACGAAGATGCCCCACCGGTCGGCGCGATCGAGCCCGACGCCTGGCTCGACTTTGAGTGAGGCGGCCCAGGTGAAGATGGAGAAGCCGATGGACATGAAGGCTGCGGTGTAGGCGTGCTCGCTGCGCAAGCCCTTTTCATGCAGCATCTTGATCATTACGGTCTCCCTGGTGTCTGGGGGACAGGACACTTTCACCAGGGTCACCCGGTTGGCGGTGGCTCGCATCTGGGGGTCTCAGGCCCCGCCGGGCTTGGGGATGCCGAGGACTCCCCATGGCTGGCAGATGTCGCACATCTGCAGCTCGGTGAACTGCTCCGCGGTGAGGAGGGCTTCGTCCTTGCTCAGGTAGCCGGCTGCTTTGCACAGCCCGCAGTCTCCGCGATGGAGTAGAGGGCGTTCCGGGCCGACGCGTTTGGGCTGGACCTTCCACATCTGTGCGATGCGGGCTGCGTCACGGCGGCGCCGGTCCCTTCTCCCTCCCGCCCCGACGGCTGCAGTTACGCTCGGCCAGCTCAGCGTTGAGGGCGGTCGCGAAGACGCACCAGGCCGCATACGGCAGCAGGGCGACGGCCGCAGTCTTGTCTGCCCGGACGACGCGGCCGATGAGCTGGACGTTGCTGACATCGAGCGCGAGGGTGGCCAGCAGGCCGGCGGCCGGGCTCTGCTTGCGGAAGAACAGCCAGTTGGCAGGGCCAGCATGCGGGAGCGGTCGGCCTCCAGCCGGTCCGAGGGGCGGGCCTGCAAGGTGCGGTGGATGCGCCGGTTGGCCTTGGTCAGCCAGTCGGCGAGCTGGATGTTGAAGTCGGATGGCGAGGTGAACACCCGCCCGGGCAGGAACGACGTCTCCAGATAGCCGTTGGCCCGCTCGACCAGGCCCTTGGCTTCTGGATCCCGCGGCTTGCAGAGCAGGAACTTGATGCCCAGCAGTCCGGCGAACGCGGCGAATTCGTCGGTCAGTTGAGGACCGCCCGGCCGCCAGGAGCCGACGGCTCCCTCGTTGTCCCAGACCAGCACCCGGGGGACGGCGCCCAGCTCGGTCAGCAGCCGCCAGTGCCCGGCGATCAGATCGGCCGCAGACCTGGAGGGCAGCATCCGCGCGGTGATCCACCGCGAGTAGCCCGCGACCATGACCAGCACCGGCGGCCGCCCGACCTGGCCGAAGCCTAGCGGGATGTCCGCAGGCGGGAACCACAGGTCGCACTGGCCGATCTCGCCCGGCTCATAGACGGTCCGCGAGGCCGGGTCCGCGGGCCGATAGGCCGGCCGCAGGTCCCGGATCCGATCCTTGAGCACGGTCAGACCGCGGTCCCAGCCGATCCGCTCGGCGATCACCGTCGCCGGCATCTCCGGCCATTGCTCGAGCAGTTCGCGGACCTGCGGCTCGACCACGTCCACGATCGACCCCTTCGGCGCCCGCTGGTACTTCGGCGGCGCGTCGTCCGCAATCGCCCTGCGGACGGTGTTCCTCGAGATCCCCAGCTTCCTCGCGATGGCCCGCACCGGCATCTGTTCGGCCCGGTGAAGCCGGCGGATCTCCGCCCAGTCCTCCACGCTGATCACCACTCCTCCCGGCCTGGCTCAACGAGCCAGACCCTTGGAGGGGGTCAACTTTCAGGTTCTGGATCACTTTCCGTGCCAGGGCCACGGAGGGTCACCGAAGCCGCGATCATGAACGGCCGTGGGTGATGTCCTCCTCCAGGACCTGTGGTTCCACCAGGTCGAAGCTGTCGTGATCGAAAACGTCGTGCCCGACGGCGAGTTGGTGGCTGTGCGGGCCCGGACGGCCGCGGAGCGAGCAGTGTGTCCGGGGTGCGGGACGCTGTCGTCCCGGGTGCACAGCCGGTACGTACGTCGGCTCGCCGACAGCGCGGTCGGCGGGCGCCCGGTATTGATCGAGTTACAGGTGCGTCGGTTCCGCTGCGGTCGACGTTCCTGCAGGCAGGCGACGTTCGCCGAGCAGGTCGACGGGCTGACCGTCCGGCACGGAAGGCGCAGTGCCGGGCTGCAGACGGTGCTGGAGCGTCTGGCGGTGATGCTGGCCGGCCGGGCCGGCGCCCGCCTGTCCCACGCTCTGGCGGCCGGGGTGAGCAGGTCGACGCTGCTGCGGTTGATCCGTCGCCTTCCGGAGCCCGAGACCTTGACACCACGGGTACTCGGGGTGGACGACTTCGCACTGCGCAAGGGCCACAACTACGGCACGATCCTGATCGACATCGAATCCCACCAGCCCGTCGACCTGCTGCCGGACCGGGCGACGTCGACGGTCGCCCGGTGGCTCGCCGACCATCCCGGCGTCGAGGTGATCTGCCGGGACCGCTCCACCGCCTATGCCGAAGCCGGACGTCTCGGCGCCCCGAACGCCATCCACGTCGCGGACCGGTGGCACATCTGGTCAAACCTCCCCGAGGCCGTTGAGAAGACAGTCGTCCAGCACCGCGCCCTGCTGCGCGAGCCACACGACTCCACCACGCCCCAGTTCATCGCGGACATGGAGAACACGAACCTCGAACCGCCCTCTCCCGCAGGGCTGCGGACAACTGGCCGGCTCTCCGACCGCGTCCGGGAACAGCACGCGGCCGTCCACGCCCTCCTCGACCAGGGCGTCGGAATGCGCGCGATCGCCCGCCGGTTCGGGCTGGCCCGCAATACCGTCCGCCGCTTCGCCAACGCCGCGGACCCGGACGAGCTCTTGGTCGGCCGGTGGACCGGCCGGGCCAGCATCCTCGACCCCTACAAGCCCTACTTGCACGAGCGATGGGCCGAGAGCTGCACCGTCGCCCGCCGCCTGTTCGAGGAACTTCGCGAGCGCGGCTACCCCGGCGGCGAGAACATCGTGAAGGTCTACGTGGCCAAGCTCCGCGAAAGCTTTCCGCACGACCCTTCCCGCAGAGCGCCGTCCGTGCGGAACGTGACCAGCTGGCTCACCCGCCATCCCGACCGCCTCACCGACGACCAGGCCCAGCAGCTCAAGACGATCCTGGCCCGCTGCCCCGCACTCGACCGCACCGCACACCACGTTCGCGCGTTCGCCGAGCTCATGAACAACCGACAGGGGAAGCACCTGGACCAGTGGATCACGAGCGTGAAGGCTGACGACCTACCCGCCCTGCACACCTTCGTCACCGGCCTCGGCCAGGACCGCGACGCCGTCGTCGCCGGCCTCAGCCTCCCCTACAGCTCCGGCGCCGTCGAAGGCCACAACAACAAGATCAAGATGCTGAAGAGGCAGATGTTCGGCCGAGCCAACTTCGACCTGCTCCGCAAGCGGGTCCTGCTCAGCGCGCAAGGCCGTTCATGATCGCGGCTTCGGTGACCCTCCGTGGCCCTGGCACGGAAAGTGATCCAGAACCACGATTCACGCGTCGCCGACACTCGAACAGGGCCCGGTAGTGGACCATCGCGCTCCGCAGTTCTTCCGTCGAGGTGTCCCTGCCTCCGGCTCGCGCGTTGATCTCAATGGGCGATGCGGTAGTGCTCCAGTGTCCGGGAGTGTTCGACCGAGAGGTCCCGCTTCTGTTGCTCGTAACTGTCGGTCGGGTAGCCACGCTCACTCATGAGCGTGGTCACGAGCCGGTCCGCCTCACCCACGGCCTGGTCGGGACGGTCGACGAAGTGCTCCTGCACACTCGTCCAGTCCCGGGCGTACCGGTCCCGGACCGTCGAGGGCAGCGGCCTGATCTCCAGAGTTTCATGCCGCTCCTCCCTCGCGCGCAGGTCGCGGCCGGCTGCTCCACGGCTGTGCTTCGCCTCGACCGTGCGCTCGTATTCCGGCCCGAAACGCTCCCGCAGGTGCCGGCGCCGGGCCATGGTCCACAGGGCCAGCGCGACCAGAGCCAGGACGACCACGACAGCCACGATGATGATGATTGTCGACATCGCATCCTCCACTCATTGACAACTCGCCCCGGCAGCCAGATCTGGGGCAAACGAGAGTTGCCGCCGCGGGTGCTGTCCCTTGGTGTGCCACATTCCAGGATTTCACAAATCGTGTAAATTGCGCTAAAACCGGGCAAATGGTGGGTTGATTGAAGTGCGCCTCGCGCAACACCCCTTTGGTGCCCACCTCTCCCGAGGCCCTGACCAGCGGCCAGGCCCTCCAGTCGCACGCACTGGGCACCGACCTCGCCACGGACAGCGGTGGGGTTTCGCCGCTGGATGCGTCGTTTCTCGCCGTGGGTACGCTGAGAGTGGGTGTCTCTTCATGGTCTGGCTGACGCGGCTTCCTGGGATCGCACGGCTGATGCGTACGCACGTGTGGCGGGCGTACGAGCGGCTGGTCAAGGTCCACTGGGCCCGGCTCGCCGCCGCCATCACCTTCACGAGTTTCGTCGCCCTCTTTCCGCTGATCACCGTGGGCGCGGCGATCGGCGCCAAGCTGCTGAGCGAGGACCAGCTCGGGAAGCTCCAGGACAAGATTGCTGACCAGGCGCCGGGCCTTTCCGGCCTGCTGGACCTGGACAGCCTCGTCGCGCACGCTGGGGCCGTCGGGCTCATCGCGGGCGCGTTGCTGCTCGTGATCGGCATCAACTGGGTCGGTGGCATGCGTGGGTGCCTGCGCGCGGTATGGGAGAAGGAGCAGGATCCGGGAAATCCGATCCTGCTCAGGATCAAGGACGCCGGGGTGCTGGTCGGTCTCGGAGTGGTCGGGCTGGTCGCGATCGGCAGTTCGGTGTTCGCGAACAGTGCGGTTGGCTGGGCTGCCGGCAAGGTCGGGATCGAGGGCGAGGCGGGACGGGCGCTGCTGTTCTTTGTCGGCCTGGCCATCGCCCTGCTCGTCGACTTCCTGCTGCTGGTCTACCTGCTCACCCGGCTGGCGCGGGTGCATCCCGGTCGGCGTGCGGTCGTGGTCGCCGGTCTGATCGGTGCGGTCGGCTTCGAACTGCTCAAGTGGTTGCTGACCGGCTATCTGCAGGGCGTCGCGGGGAAGAGCATGTATGGCGCCTTCGCTGTGCCGGTCGCCGTCGTGCTGTGGATCAACCTCATGGCCAGGCTGCTGCTGTTCTGCGCCGCCTGGACGGCGACGGCGGTGCAGGCGGGCGAAAGAGCCGAGGGTGAGGGCCCGGATCAGGGGATCAGCCCCGCAGTCGACGACGCACCACAGCGGGCGTCGGCCGACAGCGGCGCACCAGCAGCACCGCGCCACACGGCGCCTCCAGCGCGCGGCCCGTAATGCCGAACGCGGTGCGCGGGGCAGAGCCGATGCCGTTTGCCTGCCGGTCAGGCCGGTCGGCCACTGGCAGGTTCCCACCGCCGTCACGAGATCGGCTTCCGTCACTGGGCCGGCGGTGTTCGCTTCCGGCGCCGCGGCGGTTGCCGTGCGGACAGCGCGGGCGACGGCGAGGACGCGATGGTCCTCGGCGGTCGCCGGCTGGATCTCGACGTGTCTGCCTGAGGGTTCGCCACTGTCCTCGATCCGGACGGGGTGAGCGAGCCCTGCCCCGGCCTGGGGCTTGGGCAGTCCTGGAACTGGGGACGAGGCGAATCACTCCGGGTACGGCCGTCGCCGTGTCGGCGGGCTCTGCGGCCGGTTCTCGTACGGGCACCGGGCCCGGCGACGGGTGCAGCGGGCCAGCCCCGGCCGCCGGAGCCGGGTCCTCCAGCAGATCCGTCACCTGCAGGTCGACCTCGGCCGTCACCAGCCCCAGGCGCTCGGGCCGCGGCAAAGAGCTCATGCCCGCAACCGCTGCACGACCACGGGCAGGTACTGCCGGGCCGACGCGGAGAATTCTGATGCAGCACTCCGGCGCCTGGGCCCCTGAGCCGTTCGGGTCCCTTCCCGGCATTTCGCCCCGTCGGCTCCGTTCTCTCGCGGTTTGCTGTCGTGGTGCGGGGGAAATCCGACGCCGGCGCTCCGAGCCTGCCTCTGTACGCGGTCGCACCGTCGAGGACGGCAGAAAGAGGGCCCCAGGATGCATCGTGACAAGCTCGGGATCTACCTGAATGATCACCTGGCCGGTGCCACCTTCGGCATCGGGCTCGCGCAGCGCATCGCCCACCAGCACCGCCACTCGGCACGCAGCGCCGACCTCAAGCGCATCTCCGACGAGATCGCCAAGGACCGGCAGACCCTGCTTGAACTCATGGACGCACTCGGCGTCCCTGCACGCCGCTACAAGGTCTACGGTGGCTGGGCGGCCGAGAGGCTGGGGCGCCTGAAACCAAACGGCGTTCTGTACCGGCGCTCCGGGCTGAGCACGTTCATCGAGCTCGAGACCCTGCGGCTGGGAGTCGAGGGGAAGACCCTGATCTGGCGCACGCTGCTCGTCGTGGCCGCGGGCGAGCCCCGTCTGGATGAATCCCAGCTTCAAGATCTGCTGGACCGGGCGCGGGGCCAGATCGACACGCTGGAGAAGCTGCGCCTCACGGCAGCGGCGGCGATCTTCTCCCCCGGAGTGCACAGCGTGACCTCAGTCAGCCCATGAGACCGCGGTGACGTCGTCGCCCGTGGTAGTCGACAGGCATGCCGATGAAGCCACTCTTCGGCTGCGGTGTCCCTCGCTCGGCGACGGGTCCGAGGACTCCAGGTAAAGATCCGCCAGATTCTCACACAGCTCCTCGGCCTGCCAGCGGTTCAC
>NZ_JBEXSW010000101.1:0-7075 GCF_040613775.1 Streptomyces sp. NPDC006208
TCCCGCTACCAGCTGCGCATCGCCGCCCGCGCCCGGGAACTCGTCGACCAGGGCACCCCCATCGAGGCCGCCTGCCGCATCGTCATCCTCGAAGAACAGCTCGAAGAAGCCCAGCGCATCAACGCCGAATACCGCCGCACCGCCGAATCGGCGAACCCCACGGCCGCGGCCTGAGACGGCTTTCCCGGCAGCTTCGTCGCTGCCGCTCACGGACGTGACCCGGAACGCTTCAACGTCCCGGGTAACACTGCCTACACCAGGCCTCCGGTCAGGGCCCGCAGCCCCGAGTCTCACGCCGGGATGTCTGGCGTCAGTGAGCCGGGGGCAGCGCTTGTGCCGCCAGCTGCCCGACCGCCGCCATCCGCGCCGAGTCCCAGCCCGGCTGGGGAGGAAGGCTCCGCAGCAGGCCGCGCAGCCGCTTCGCCTCCACCACGGTCACGCCGCCGATCTGCATACAGCCGCGCGGCGCGGGCACCTTGGCCCCGTGCACGGCGACCACCGGCCGCACCGCAACGCCGAGCACACGAGCAGCCTGTTCCGCCTCCCACACCACGGTCTGCAGAGCGCGGCTCTGGTCGTACCGCCCGTACCGCAGGGTGCCGCCCTGCACCGTCAGCCGGGACTTGCCCGACCTCCAGTTCTTCGTGTCCACATACGCCGCACCGGCCACCGTGAAGACGAGATGATCCAAGTTCGCGCGACTGTTCGGAACGGCACGGTCGTGGAGCACCACGGCGTGCCCCTTCCGTACGAGGGGAGCCAGGAGCCGCGCCGTCCGTACTTCCCCGGCGCCGGGTCGCCCGATTGTCAAGTCCCGATTTTCCGTGCCGTGACCCGGGTTCCTTCTTGGGGCGCAATGGGAGTCACGGACGACGGCTCACTGCGGGCAGACAGCCCGCTCGCCTCATCCGCATACCCGATCCCCTTGATCCGCGAAAGGACGCCTCTCTCATGACCGTCACAAGGACCCGACGCTTCGTCCTCCTCATGGCATCGACCGCCTTCGCCGCCGGAGGCGTCTCGCTATCGTCCACCGCGTTCGCCGCCCCGAGCACTCAACCCGCGAGCGTCGCCTCCGGTGTCGAAAACCCCGTTAGCACCTTCAAGGACCCCAGGATCCCCAGGGGCGGTGACGTCATCATGGACGACGGTCAGCAGGGCGCTGACCCTGGTGGTGGTGCTCGCGGTGGCGACGTTGCGCCTCCCGACGATCCTGGTGGTGGTGGTGCTCGCGGTGGCGACGTTGCGCCTTCCGATGGGGGTCTCCGTGATGACATCGACTACGGCGGCTGGATCGGCCCGGATTCCAGCTCTGGTCCCGTTGTTAAGTGACCCCCAAGTTGGGCTTTGGAGGAGATACGCCCGAAGGGCGCCCCCGCCTCACCTCTGGATGAGGACTCGGAGCAGGACAGACAGGAGCAGGGAAGAAGTCGCAGTCAGCGAGCCCTGGCAAGGCGGGGTGGGGCTCGCTCCGTACGAGGGAATCGCGGCCCGCTGCCAACTCCGGCACGTATTTGTACAGCGTCGTGCGCGAGACGCCGAGCAGCTTTGCGATCGAGGTGATCGTGTTCTCCGGCTGCGTGAGCAGGGCCCGCGCGTGCCGGATCTCCTCGGCGTCATGGCCGGCGGCCGTCCGATGCGCTCGCCCCGGGCGCGAGCCTCCGCCAGGCCCTCGTGGGTGACCTGCACGATCAGTTCCCGGATGAACTCCGCGAGCACGGCTGGGGCCGCTCCGCTCAGCGCGGCGCCGTCGAGCCGACCCGTCCGGCTGACCGCCGATTCGTGGCCCGGACACCGGCCACCTGATGGGCCTGGCCCGTAACTGCGGACGAGGACTGCGAACATGAGGCGTGAGCACCACCCGCCGCCCCTTGGGCACCGGTCCCCGTCCCATCGCCGAGGCGGAGCTGTCTCCAATTGGCGACAGTCGCGAGCGCGGCCGTACCGCTGCGGAGCGGGCCGCCGTCGAGCCGCCCGCCCGCGCAACCGAGCACCAGGTGACGACGTGGCCGCCGGACCGCCGCCAACTGGGCACCGGGCCCGCGCTCTTCGTGTGAGTAGTTGGCGTACAGGCGGGGGACGTTGGCGTTCTGGACCCCGGGCATGCCTAACTGGGCGAGCAGTGCGGGGAAGGCCCGTGAGGCCTGTGCTGGCGTCCTGGCCAGGTGGACTGGTCGGGCCGGGCGGGGTGGATGTGGTCGCTGGTCAGCCCACGGGCGCCGGGTCGGGTTCGATGCGCCGGGCCAGTGAGCATGTCGGTGAGGGGGCGCCGCACAATTTCACGGTGTCCTTGTCGACCACGGTGACCTTGACGGTGTGCGTTTGGAAGAAGCAGCGCTTGCCGTGCTTGTACACGGAGATGGCGATGCCTTCGTAGCGGCCGTTCTGCGGGCGCAGCCGGGCTTGCGCCGGGTCGACTGTGGGGCCGTAGTCCTGCTGGCAGCCCTGTTCGGTTGAGCCGTGGCTTGTCCAGTTGGTCATGGTGAGGGTGTACTCGTCGTCCCCGGCCTTCTCGAAGCGCAGGTGGATGTCTGTGTCGGGCTGGGGACCGGCGTAGGTGCCAGGGAGCCCGCCACCGGCCTGCGCGCAGAGTTCGGCGCCGGTCTTCGCCTCGGCCAGGAAGTGGCTCTTCTTCATGCCGCCGGTGAGTGCCACAGTGATGTAGTCGGCTCCGGCGCGGTCGGTGGACTGGCATGAGCACTTCTCCGGCTGGAGGCAGTACCACAGGGTCTGCTCCTGACGGGCGTCAATGACGTTGTTCGGCTGCTGGGCGCCGCTCCAGGCCAGCCCTCCCTGCCCCTTCACCGTGATGCGGACCGCTTCGACGTTCTCGCCGAGAGGTACCTGCCTCTTCTCGACCGCTGGCTGGCCGGCCATGGTCTCTGTCTTCGTGCCGAGGGAGAGCTCCTTGGGGGGGCCGGTTGGTAGTCCCCGAGCCCCGGCCCGGTGGTGCGCCATTCGGGTCCCAGCGCGGCGTCGCCGACGAAGCCCCTCGCCCATTCGGTGAGGAACTTCCGACCGCTGGGCGTAGCGGTGCTGCCCACCACGTCGAAAGCCGCGTTGTTGTTTCCCTTCTTCAGCATCTTGTCGATGGCCTTCCACGGTTCGTCGGGAGAGCCGAGGCTGGTGTCCAGCTGCGCGAAGAAGCCCATGTTGTCCTCGGCCCCGGCGAACAGTGACGGCTTGGGTTTTGGGGGATCGGAGGTGTAGGGGGCGTAGTACTTCGGCCAGAAGGTGGTGTCCCGGACGTTAGGGGCCACATCCTTGAACCCGTACTTCATGCTGGCCCATTGGGCCGATCCGTCGGAGAGCCAGTCCTTTATTCCCCAGTACCTCGGAATGCCCAGCAGGCGCAGCTGGTGGCAGTGGAACAGCTCGTGGGCGACGAGGGTGAGGAGGGCGGGGTCGGTGTCCGGCGTGGGCGAATCCCGGTAAGCCTGGAGGAAGGGCCGGTGGAAGGTGATCAGACAGCCGGCATACGTCGTGTCCGATGTGCTTGCAATCTCGGGGCGACGCGGGTTGCCTTTGTACACGAAAGGCCCGGCGACAACGTGACCCTTGGGGTGCAGGGTGTTCGATGCCCTCACCTCCAGCCGCTTGCCGGGCTTAACGAACTCAACCGCGGGATACTGCCCGCGGAAGTCCCTGTCCACCTTGTCGACGAGACGCTGAATCTTCGGGGTGAGCGGATCCGGGGGCGCGCGGAGAACGCGCGGCCCGGCTTGCCCTGCCGGTCCTGCGGAGCCCTCCGGCGAGCCGACGACGTAGCTGCGGACGACGTTCTGCTGCTCGGGTGACAGCTGCTCCCAGTACGGGCCGATCCACCGCATCACCGGCGTGCCGGACCTCGTGCCGATCTCGTCGGCGTCCACGGCCCGGCCCCCGGGGATGGGACCGAAGATCGAGGCGAAAGCGTCGAGTGCCAGCTGACGGCTGGGCCCGTCGACGTACCGCCGTTGGACCAGCACCTCCCACGCCGTCGGCTTCTGACCGGCTGTCGGTTCCCCGTCGTCACCCGACAACAAGGTGACCACCGTGACCACAACGGCGGCAAGGACCAGGAGCCCCTCGGCGGTGACCAGCACGAGGGCACGGCGCGGCAAGCGAGAAGTCATGCCCCCACGCTGCCCTCGGAACGGCTCGGGTGCCTGTGCACAAGGTCCGACAGAGTCAGTCGTCACCGGACCGCGGGTGGCGGCGCCTCCAGCTGCGCGCTGGGCTACGCGGGCACCCAGCCAGGCGACGGCTTTCGGTGATGCTCGTCGGCGTTCGTCTGCCGCCCGCTGTCCCGGGGCTCGGTGGTCGTGCATGAGCGGCGGATGGACGATGACTTCTCCCGCGCCCGGCCGGCCGCCCCGGATGGCACGGAGGGGGCGCTGCGTCTGCGCAGCGTGGATGAGCACATGTTCACCGTGTTGGCGCCCTCGGGGTTCCGGCGACGTGCCGTCTGCAGTTGTTCACCGCAGCCGGGCCCGGTCGGTCGCCGTGGTCACCCAGGTTTTCGGTGAAGGCATGGGACTGACGAACGCCGCTGAGGTGTTCGCCGGTTCGGTGTGGGAGGGGCACTGTCCCGGCGAAGAACTCCCACCGATATGGGTGCAGTTGCAGCTGGGTCGCGGCGGGGAGCCGGGGCTGACAGAGTTCCAGCGGGTGCGGTTCGCCGACGCCGAGCGGTATCGGCCGCGTGGACCGTGGTGGTCGGCCATCAGCCCCCAGCAGCTGGAAGCCCTGGTCGGGTCGCCTGCGGAGGCCGACCGCGGTTCAGGTTTTGTGCCGCGGCCACAGGATCCGGCAACCGCAGCTGGTCTTCGAGCCGTTCGCGGTGGTCCGCCTGGGCCGGCCGCGCCCGTGTGCCGCGACCTGGGCGGGGCCGCGTCGTCCCTCCACGGGAAGGGGCGAGGGCGTGCAAGAGGCGTCAGGCGTTTCCCGCTGCCGGAAGGGTTGGCTTCGCAGGTCTCCCCGAGAGAGTCCTCGCCGACCCATCCCTTCGCTCAGCCCAGGCTGTTCACGCCGCACGTGGAGGGGAACCAGTCGCCCTGGACGACGATGTCGCCCGTCCCGAAAACCGACACCGATGGCGTTGAGCGGCCCGTGTGGCGCACCCGCTGGACGGCCTCCGAAGGGGACTACGGCGACGCCCCGCACGCCCGTGCTGCTGGTCTTCGACCGTATCGGGGCGCGCGGCCCGAATCGGATGCGATCGGCGGCCCCCGCCGCGCCGCCGCCGGCGCTCGCTGAGTCATCCACACGATCCGTGGGGCAGGCTGGGACGGCGAGGATCTCCCGGGGGGGTGAAGAGGGCGTGACACGCCTTCAGCACACGAGCGTTGGCGGACTTCGCGGCCTCAATCAGGATGGCCTTCCGGTGCTGTGGGCGAGGGTTTCCATATTCGTCAACCCCGACGATCGGCAGGGGTCGCTGTTGCCGTTCGCCTCGGGTTCCTGGCTGTCTCCGCTTCTACGTTCAGACCCCATGGAACAAGAACCACGAGAGAAGATCAGAGCTGGCCGGCTGCTTGGTGCTTTGGGCGTCCTGGGCGTGGGGTCGGGAACGGTCGTCTGGCTTTCCCCGGGTGGGCTGGGCGAAGCCGGTGCCGTTCAGGTCACTGGAGGCGCATCGGCGTCCGCGTACCGGTCGGTTACTCGGACGGTGGCAGATGCGCCGTCGTGGCTGGGCCCGCTCCTGGAATTAGCCACCGAGGGCACTCTGGTGCTTCTCGGAATGTTGCTGGCCTGGACGTGGTGGACAGCAGTCCGCCGCAAAGATCTACGGGAGGCCGCCGGATCGGTGTTGACCGGTTGCGGCACCGTCGCGGCCTACGCGGTGAGCGAAGCAGTGAAGCTGGTGGTGGACGAGGAGCGACCTTGCCGCGCGCTGCGCACGGGGGCCAACCTCATCGCGGAATGCCCTGGCGCGGGAGACTGGTCCTTCCCGAGCAACCACGCCACCCTGGCCGCCGGGATGGCCGTCGGCATGGCCGTGCTTCGGCCGCGCCTTGCCGCAGCCACGCTTCCGCTGGCCGGGGCCGCCGCGCTGCTGCGTGTCTTGGTGGGCGTCCACTATCCGCACGATGTACTCGCTGGCGCGATCCTCGGCGCCACCGTGGTGGTGGCCGTACTGCTCACGGTCCTGCCGCTGGCTCAGCGGACGGCATCACGTCTGGGATGGCGCAGGAACGATCCCGGCCTCGTGGGCAACGACCGCGGCAGCAGCGCGGTTGTCCACGCCCAGCCTCGCCAGGATGGAACTCACATGGGCTTTCACGGTCCCCTCCACCACATGCAAACGCCGGGCGATCTGCCCGTTGGACAGCCCACTGCCGAGAAAGGCCAGTACCTCCCGTTCCCGGGCGGTCAAGGAGTCGACTCGGGCGCGGGCGGCGGAGCGCCGGCCAGCGAGGGTGCCCGCGCCCGTCGCGGCGAGGTGCGCGACGACCCGGGACGCGACCTTCGGTGACAGAAAAGCGGCGCCGTCGGCCACCGCCCGCACCCCGGTGATCAGTTCCTCGGGCTCGCCCGATTTGATCAGGAAGCCGGTCGCGCCACCACCGAGTGCTCGCAGGATGTAGTCGTCCTCACCGAACGTCGTCAGCATGACGACGCCTGTGCTGGGCGCGGTGCTGCGAATCTCCGCCGCCGCGTCGATGCCGTTCAGCCCCGGCATACGGATATCGAGCACGGCTACCGCAGGGCGGTGACGCCGAACCAGTTCCACGGCCTCGTGTCCGTCACCGGCCTCGGCGACGATCTCCATGTCCGGATCCGAGGCAAGAACGGCGCGTACTCCCGCCCGGATCATCGGCTCGTCGTCGGCGATCAGCACTCGGATCATCGAGCACTCATGGGGTGAGCGCGTCCAGGGACATCAGGATGCCGTCCCGGAAGCAGAGCCGGTAAGCGTCGCCGGACCTGTCGTCGAACCGGTCGGCCGTCATCGCGTAGTACTCGCACGTTATCCCGTCTCCTGTCGGCTCGGCATTTAGGACTTGTCCGGCCGATCATGTGCGGAGCCAGATGGTGAGGGCTGCGGCGGTGGCGGTGCCCAGGTAGACGTAGCGGCGCTTGTCGTAGCGGG
>NZ_JBEXSW010000102.1:0-6821 GCF_040613775.1 Streptomyces sp. NPDC006208
ACCGCGTCACCACCGGAGACCACCAGCTGCCACAGGTCCTCGGGCGAGCGCACACCACCCGGGTAGCGGCATGCCATGCCGACGATCGCGATGGGGTCGTCGTCCTCGGCCGGTGCGATGGCCGTCTCCGGTGCGGCGGCGGCGGTGCGGCCGGTGATCTCGGTGTGCAACTGCCGGGCGAGGGCGTGGGCGTTGGGGTAGTCGAAGACCAGTGTGGGGGGCAGTGCGAGGCCGGTCTCGGCGTTGAGCTTGTTGCGCAGTTCGACGGCGGTCAGGGAGTCGAGGCCCAGGTCCTTGAAGGCCCGGTCGGCCTCGACCTCGCCGACGCCGCTGTGCCCGAGGACGGCCGCGGCGTGCGTGCGCACGAGCTCGACCAGCAGTGTGTGCTGCTCGGTCCCGGGCATCCCGGCGAGGCGGGCGGCCAGCGGCGAGGCGGCAGCCGTGCCGGTCTCGTCGGTGCGGCTGCCGGCGGTCAGGATCCGCTCGGTCTCCGGGAGGTCGCCGAGCAGGGCGCTCGGGCGGCCCACGGTGAACGGCGGGAGGAACCGCTCCCAGTCGATGTCGGCCACGGTGGCGGTCGTCTCGCCGGAGTCCAGCGCCTGCCGGAGGCCGGCCACGGCGAGCGCGGCGGGTATCGGGATCAGGCCGCGGCGGCGCAGTCGTTCGTCCGCGCCGTCGCTCTCGGCCATGCCGCCGCCGGCCCACGGGCCCCAGGCCACGGCGGTCGCGGTCAGGCCCTGTGCGCGCCGTCGTTCGGCGAGCCCGTCGAGCAGGGCGTTGGCTGCTGCGTAGGCGGCCTGGTAGCCGCTGCCCCACACGCCGGCGACGGAGGAGAACAGGACGAAGGCGTCCAGCTCCTGGCAGGCGAGCAGTGCATCGAGGTGCAGGGCGCCGGCGGCCTTCGCGGACAGCACGTCGGCGAAGGAGCCCGGCGTCATGCCGTCCAGCGGCTCCAGGTGGTCCACGCCCGCCGTGTGGACGACGGCGTTCACCGGGTGCTGGGCGAGCAGTGCGGCTAGTGCCTCGCGGTCGGCGACGTCGCAGGCGGCGACGGTGACGCGGGCGCCCGCGGCCTCCAGTTCGGTCTTGAGGGCGCCCGCGCCGGGGGCGTCGAGGCCGCGGCGGCTGGTGAGCACCAGGTGCTCGGCGCCGGCACCGGCGAGCCAGCGGGCGACGTGCCCGCCCAGCGCACCCGTACCACCGGTGATGAGCACGGTGCCGCGCGGCGACCACCGGTGTCCGGCCCGGCCGTTGCGGCGGGCGGCGGTGTGGGTCAGCCTGCGGCCGAACACTCCGCGGGCGCGGATCGCGACCTGGTCCTCGGTTGACTGGCCGAGCACCGCGGCGAGGCGGCCGGCGATCCGGTCGTCGATGGTCTCCGGGAGGTCGACCAGACCGCCCCAGCGCTGCGCGTGCTCCAGCGCGGCGACCCGGCCGAGGCCCCAGACGGCGTTCTGGGCGGCGCTCGGCACCGCGTCCGAACGGCCGGTGGACATCGCCGACCTGGTCAGAGCCCACAGTGGGGCGTCGATGCCGGCGTCGCCCAGCGCCTGGACCAGGGCGAGGGACAGCGCGGTGCCGACGGAGAGAGCCGGGTGCTCGGGGTGGGGCCGCTCGTCGGTGCCGAGCAGGGAGATCACACCTTCGACCGGGGTTTCCCGGACGGCGTCGCCGAGCTGCCGCAGCAGCGTGCCGCGGTCGGTGGCCGGGTCGGCCACGACGGCGATCAGCCGGGCGCCGCGGGCCGTGAGCCCGTCGGCGACGGCGGCGGTCCACTCGGTCTCCTCGGTGACCAGGAACAGCCAGTCGCCCGGCAGTTCGTGGGTCCGGAGACCGCTCAGCGGCTTCCAGCCCGCGCGGTAGGACCAGCCTTCCACCGCGGACTCCCGGCGCTGCTGCTGCCGCCACGCGGACAGCCGGGGCAGCACCGCGTCCAGCTGCTCGGCGGGCAGATCGAGGGTGGCGGCGAGGGACTGGGCGTCCTCGCGCTCCACCGTCTCCCAGAACCCCGCCTCCACGGCGTCGGTCCCCGCGGCGGTGGCGGTGGGCGCGGTGGTCTCCAGCCAGTACCGCTGGTGCTGGAAGGCGTACGTCGGCAGGTCCGCGCGCCGGGCACCGCGGCCGGCGAAGAACGCGCGCCAGTCGACGGGTACGCCGTGCACGTGGAGCTGCGCGACGGCGCCGGTGAGCGCCTCGGGCTCGGGGCTGCCGGACCGTACGGCGGGAACGGTGACCGCGCCGTCCAGGCAGCCCTGGACCATGCCGCTCAGCACTCCGCCGGGGCCGACCTCCACGAACGTGGTGACGCCCAGGTCGCCCAGGGTGCGGACGCCGTCGGCGAAGCGCACGGCCTCGCGGACGTGCCGGACCCAGTAGTCCGCCGTGTACACGGCGATGAGCTCACCGGTCACGTTGGAGACGACCGGGACCTTCGGCTGCTCGAAGCGCAGCCCGCCGACGACGCGGGCGAAGTCGTCCAGCACGGGGTCCATCAGCGGCGAATGGAACGCGTGGCTCACCGTGAGCCGGGAGGTCTTGCGGCCCTGCCGGGCGAAGTCCTCCGCAATGGCCGCCACGGCGTCCTCGTCGCCGGAGATCACTACGGACCGCGGCCCGTTGACCGCGGCGATGCTCACCAGGTCGGTGAGGTGCGGCAGCACCTCGTCCTCGATGGCCTGGAGGGCGACCATCGCCCCGCCGGCGGGCAGCGCCTGCATCAGCCGGGCGCGGGCCGTCACCAGCGTGGCCGCGTCCTCCAGCGACAGGACCCCGGCCACATGGGCGGCCGCGATCTCGCCGACGGAGTGCCCGGCCAGATAGTCCGGCCGTACGCCCCACGACTCCAGCAGGCGGTGGACCGCGACCTCGTGCGCGAACAGCGCGGGCTGGGTGAAGGCGGTGCGGTTCAGCTCGTCGCCGTCCCCGTGACCGTCCGCGCCGAAGGCCACGTCCCGCAGCGGCCGGTCGAGGTGCCGGTCGAGGTGCGCGCACACCTGGTCGTACGCCTCCGCGAAGACCGGGAACGCCTCGTACAGTTCCCGCCCCATGCCGGGCCGCTGCGAGCCCTGCCCGGAGAAGAGGAACCCGACCTGGCCGGCGTCGGCGCGGCCGAGGACGACGCCTGGAGCGGGCGCCCCCGACGCCAGAGCCCGCAGGCCCTCGGCGATCCGGCCGCGGTCGGCACCGCCCACGGCGGCGCGGTACTCCAGGGCGGCCCGGGTGGTGGCCAGCGAGAAGCCGACGTCGGTGAGGGACGGCTCGGCGCCTTCCGCCGTGAGGGACAGCAGGCGCTCGGCCTGGGCCCGCAACGCGGCCTCAGACTTGCCGGACAGCACCCATGGCACGGTCGCCGAGGCGACCTCGACCGGGGCGACGGCGGCCGGCTCCGCCGCCGGGGCCTGCTCGATGATCGTGTGCGCGTTGGTGCCGCTGACGCCGAAGGAGGAGATGCCCGCGCGGCGCGGGCGGTCCGACTCCGGCCACTCGACGGCGTCGGTCAGCAGCCGCACCGTGCCCACCGACCAGTCCACGTGCGGCGTCGGCTCGTCCGCGTGCAGCGTCCGCGGCAGCACGCCGTGCCGCATCGCCATCACCATCTTGATCACGCCGGCGACGCCGGACGCCGCCTGGGCGTGACCGATGTTGGACTTCAGCGAGCCCAGCCACAGCGGCTCGCCCTCGGAGCGGTCCTGGCCGTACGTCGCCAGCAGGGCCTGCGCTTCGATGGGGTCACCGAGCGCGGTGCCCGTGCCGTGCGCCTCCACCACGTCGACATCGGCCTCGGTGAGGCCGGCGGAGGCGAGGGCCTGCCGGATCACGCGCTGCTGCGCCGGGCCGTGGGGCGCGGTCAGGCCGTTGGACGCGCCGTCCTGGTTGACCGCGCTGCCCCGCACGACCGCGAGGACGTCGTGGCCGTTGCGCACGGCGTCGCTGAGGCGCTCGACGAGCACCACGCCCACGCCCTCCGCCCAGCCGGTGCCGTCCGCGCCGGCGCCGAACGCCTTGCAGCGACCGTCGGCGGACAGCCCGCGCTGTCGGCTGAACTCCACGAACGCGGCCGGTACGGCCATGACGTTGACACCGCCCGCGACGGCCATCGTGCTCTCGCCGTTGCGCAGCGACTGGATGGCCAGGTGCAGCGCGACAAGCGACGACGAGCAGGCCGTGTCGACGGTGACCGCCGGGCCCTCCAGACCGAACGAGTAGGCCACGCGCCCGGAGACGACGCTCGCGGCGCTGCCGGTGAGGAGGTGGCCCTCGACGCCCTCGGGGACCTGCGGGAGGCCGGCGCCGTAGCCCTGGAAGGACATGCCGACGAACACGCCGGTGCGGCTGCCCTTCAGCGAGGCCGGGTCGATGCCCGCCCGCTCGAAGGCCTCCCACGAGGCCTCCAGCAGCAGGCGCTGCTGCGGGTCCATCGCGAGCGCCTCGCGCGGCGAGATCCCGAACAGTGCGGCGTCGAAGTCGCCCGCGTCGTAGAGGAAGCCGCCGTCGCGTGCGTACGTCTTGCCCGGGGTGCCCGGGTCAGGGTCGTAGAGGCCTTCGATGTCCCAGCCGCGGTCCTCGGGAAAGCCCGCGATGGCGTCGCCGCCGGACATCACGAGCTGCCACAGGTCCTCGGGCGAGCCGACGCCGCCGGGGAGGCGGCAGCTCATCGCCACGATAGCGATCGGCTCGTTGTCGTCCGCGGCAGTGCTCCGCTCCTGCAGCGCGGCGGTCTGTGAACCGAGCAGTTCGGCGCGCAGGAACCGGGCCAGGGCCGTGGCGTTCGGGTAGTCGAAGACCAACGTGGTGGGCAGCTTCAGGCCGGTGTCGGCCGTGAGCTTGTTGCGCAGTTCGACGGCGGTGAGCGAGTCGAGGCCGAGGTCGTTGAACGCCCGGCCGGGCTCCACGGCCGTAGCGCCGTCATGGCCGAGCACCGCGGCCGCGTGGGTACGGACGAGGTCCACCAGCGTGCGGTTCTGCTCGCCCGCCGGCAGCCCGGCCAGTTTCGCGGCGAGCGAGTTGCCGGCCTCGGCGCCGCGAGGGGCCGGGGCCTCCAGGGCGCGGCGCGCCTCGGGCACGTCGGACAGCAGGGCGCTGGGGCGGGTGACGGTGAACGGGCCGATGAACCGCTCCCAGGCGAAGTCCACCACGGTCAGGGTGGTCTCGCCGTCTGCCAGCGCCTGCTGCAGCGCGGAGATCGCGAGGGCGGGCTGCATGGGCGGCAGTCCGCGGCGGCGCAGCATCTCCTCGCCGTCGCCGACGCCGGCCATGCCGCCCTCGGCCCAGCCGCCCCAGGAGACGGCGAGCGCGGTGCGCCCGCGCGCCCGCCGGTGCTCGGCGAGGGCGTCCAGGTAGGCGTTGGCCGCCGAGTAGGCGCCCTGGCTGGCGCCGCCCCAGATGCCGGCGCCCGAGGAGAACATGACGAACGCGTCGAGCTCCTGACCGGCCAGCAGGTCGTCCAGGTGCGTCGCACCCGCCGCCTTCGCCGTCACCGTGCCGGCGAACCCGGCCGGGTCGGAGTCCTCGATCATGACGTGGTCGCCGACGCCTGCGGCGTGGACGACGGCGTTGACGGGGTGTTCGGCCAGCAGCGCCCGCAGGGCGTCCCGGTCGGCCGCGTCACAGGCCACGACGGTCGCGGTCGCGCCGAGTTCCTCGAGCTCCGCGACGAGTTCGGCGGCGCCGGGCGCTGCGGGGCCGCGGCGGCTGGTGAGCACGAGGTGCTCGGCGCCGGCACCGGCGAGCCAGCGGGCGACGTGCCCGCCCAGCGCACCCGTACCTCCGGTGATCAGGACCGTGCCGCGCGGCGACCACGCCTGGGCGGGGGCGGTGGCGCGGTTGGCCCGGACGAGCCGTCGTCCGAAGACGCCCGAGGCGCGGACCGCCACCTGGTCCTCGGCCGCCTGTCCGAGGACGGCGGCCACGCGGTCCGCAGTACGGGCGTCGAGCAACTGGGGGAGGTCGAGCAGACCGCCCCAGCGCTGCGGGTACTCCAGCGCCGCCGCCCGGCCGAAGCCCCACACCTGCGCCTGCAGCGGCCGGTCCACGCGGTCGGAGCGGCCGGTGGCCACCGCGCCGCGAGTGGCGCACCACAGCGGCGCGTCGATGCCCGCGTCGCCGAGTGCCTGCACCAGGCAGAGGGTGGAGGCGAGGCCGTGCGACAGGCCGGGGTGGCCGACCGAGGCGCTCTCGTCCTCGGCGAGCAGCGACAGCACGCCGGCCACCGAACCAACGCCGGCAAGCTCGCGGGCCAACGTCCCGCGGTCGGTGCCGGGCCCGGCGACGAGCGTCACCAGTTCCAGGCCGCGCTCGCCGAGCGCGGTGCGGACCGAGGCGGCCCACTCGCTCTCCCCGGCCGTCACGAGCAGCCAGGTCCCGGTCGCGCCGGCCTCCGGGAGCGCGCCGAGCGGCTTCCATGTGACGCGGTAGCGCCAGCCGTCGACCACGGACTGCTCGCGGCGCTGACGGCGCCACGCGGACAGCCGGGGCAGGATCGCGCTGAGCGATGCGTCGGCGCCGACGCCCAGGGTTGCGGCGAGGGACTCCACGTCCTCCCGCTCCACGGTGTCCCAGAATCCGGAGTCCGCCGCGTCGGCCGGAGCGCCGGTGGCGGCGGCCAGGTCCTCGTCCCCTTCCAGCCAGAACCGCTCGCGCTGGAAGGCGTAGGTGGGCAGGACGACGCGGTGAGCGCCGGGGAACAGCGCCTGCCAGTCCGGGGAGACGCCGTGCACGTGCAGTTCGGCGAGCGCGGCGGTGACGGCCTGCTGCTCCGGGCGGTCGGCACGCAGGACGGGCACGGTGACGACGTCGTCCGCGCAGGCCTGCGCCAGGGCGCT
>NZ_JBEXSW010000103.1:0-6651 GCF_040613775.1 Streptomyces sp. NPDC006208
CCCCGATCCGGGCCGGAGACTGATCGTCTCTGGCCCGGATCGGCGTTTCGGGGCTCTACCCGCCCTGCGCTTACAGCACCGGCAGGCTCTTCCTCAGCTCGAAGGCGGTGACCTCGGAGCGGTACTCCTCCCACTCCTGCTTCTTGTTGCGCAGGAAGAAGTCGAAGACGTGCTCGCCCAGCGTCTCCGCGACGAGCTCGCTGCGCTCCATCAGGTCGATCGCCTCGCCCAGGTTCTGCGGCAACGGCGTGATGCCCATCGCGCGCCGTTCCGCGTCGGACAGCGCCCACACGTCGTCGTCGGCACCGGCCGGGAGTTCGTAGCCCTCCTCCACGCCCTTGAGGCCCGCCGCGAGCAGGACCGCGTACGCGAGGTAGGGGTTGGCGCCCGAGTCGAGGGAGCGGACCTCGATGCGGGACGAGCCCGTCTTGCCCGGCTTGTACATGGGGACGCGGATCAGTGCGGAGCGGTTGTTGTGGCCCCAGCAGATGTACGAGGGGGCTTCGCCGCCCGCGCCCGCGCTGCGGGTCGAGCCGCCCCAGATGCGCTTGTAGGAGTTGACCCACTGATTCGTGACGGCCGAGATCTCGGCGGCGTGCTTGAGCAGGCCGGCGATGAAGGAGCGGCCGACCTTGGAGAGCTGGTACTCGGAGCCCGACTCGTAGAACGCGTTGCGGTCGCCCTCGAAGAGGGAGAGGTGGGTGTGCATGCCGGAGCCGGGGTACTCGCTGAACGGCTTCGGCATGAAGGTGGCCTGCACGCCCTGCTCCAGCGCGACCTGCTTCATGACCAGGCGGAACGTCATGATGTTGTCGGCCGTGGACAGCGCGTCCGCGTACCGCAGGTCGATCTCCTGCTGGCCCGGCGCGCCCTCGTGGTGGCTGAACTCCACCGAGATCCCCATGGACTCGAGCATGGTGATCGCCTGGCGGCGGAAGTCCATGCCGACGTTCTGCGGGGTGTGGTCGAAGTAGCCCGAGCTGTCCGCCGGGGTGGGCCGGCTGCCGTCGACCGGCTTGTCCTTCAGCAGGAAGAACTCGATCTCCGGGTGCGTGTAGAAGGTGAAGCCCAGGTCGGAGGTCTTGGCCAGGATCCGCTTCAGCACGAAGCGCGGGTCCGCGAAGGACGGGGAGCCGTCGGGCATCAGGATGTCGCAGAACATCCGGGCCGTGCCCGGCGCCTCGGCCCGCCAGGGCAGGATCTGGAAGGTGCCCGGGTCCGGCTTGGCGATCATGTCGGACTCGTAGACCCGGGCGAAGCCCTCGATCGCCGAGCCGTCGAAACCGATGCCCTCGTCGAAGGCCTGCTCGAGTTCGGCAGGTGCGACCGCGACCGACTTCAGGAAACCGAGTACGTCGGTGAACCACAGGCGCACGAACCGGATGTCGCGCTCCTCGAGTGTGCGGAGCACGAATTCCTGCTGCTTATCCATTTCCACCCATCCTTGCCGGTCACGCCGCCGCCCTGCCTGCCTGCCTGCCCTCGAGCATGCCATCTGCGGGTTTCCGGCGCGTTGCGCACCGCGGCTGAGGCCATTGTGGGTCAGGGCACACCCCGAGACGACCCTGAGGGGTCCCTCACTCCACCCCGACATGTGTCAGCTTTCTTTGACACACGTCAGCGGGGTGCGTCAGCCTTGACTCACGGATACCGACGAAGGGGGCCGCGATGGGCGAGTTCCCGGCCGGCGGGCAGCACGGGGACGGGCTCGACGGCGAGGCATTGCTGAAGGTGCTCACCGCCCTCGGCAACCCGCACCGGATGCGGATCGTCGCGGCGCTGCTGGGCGGCCGTAACTACGTCAGCCGGCTCGCCCGTGAGCTGGGCATCGGCCGGCCGCTGCTCCATATGCATCTGCAGCGGCTGGAGGCGGCGGGGCTGGTCATCGGGGAGCTGGAGCTGTCCGAGGGCGGCAAGGCGATGAAGTTCTTCGAGCTCACGCCGTTCTGCTACGCGCTCACACCCGAGGCCGTCGCGGCGGCGGCCCGCACGCTCCCCGAGGAAGAGAAGGACGCGATGAAGGAGACGGCCACATGAACGCGAATCTGGTGGGAGCGGTCGGAGCCGGCGGGCTCTTTCTCCTCCTCATCGTCATCGTCTGGCAGGTCGCCGCGACCTGGCGGGCTCGCGCGCTGGCCGCCCGTGACGAGCAGTACCGCCAACTGGCGGACAAGTACGCGCGGTTGCTCGACGACAGCACCGAACTGCACAGGCGCACCCTCGACGAGCTGACACAGGCCCGGCTCTCGCTGACCTCGATGGAGAAGATGATGCGCGAGGTCGAGTGATGCCCGGCTCGTAGACGACACGGCTCGCACAAGAGCGGTACGGCCAGGAGCTGCAACTCCCGGCCGTACCCATGGAGAACAGATCCCAGGCACGGCCACCCCTTCACCGCGGCAGGTCTTCACACCGTCACGCCGCGGTGCGGGTCCCGTGCGCCCCGAACTCCACACACAGGAGATTACTCATGAAAGCGCTGCTCAAGCGCCTGGCCGGTGCGCCGGGCGGCAGTCGCACCAAATGGTTCGTCCTCGTCGGCTGGCTGATCCTCGCCGCCGCGCTCGGCCCGCTCGCGGGCAAACTGGGTGAGGTCGAGGAGTCCGGCCCGAACGCCTTCCTGCCGCGCGGCGCCGAGTCCGCGCAGGTCAACACGGAGCTGGAGAAGTTCCGTAGGGACGCGGTGATGCCTGCCGTCACGGTGTACAGCGCCGCCGGTCCTGGTGCGACGATCGGCGCGGCCGAACGGGCCAAGGCCGAGGCGGACCGGGCGGCCTTCGCCCGGTACGCCGCCGACGGCGAGCAGGTCTCCCGGGTGCTGCCGTCCGACGACGGCAAGGCCCTGATGGTGGTGGTCCCGCTCTCCTCCGAGGACGGGATCAGCGACAAGGTCGAGGAGATCCGCACGGTCGCCGGGGCCAACGCCCCACCCGGCCTCGATGTCGAGGTCGGTGGACCGGCAGGCTCGCTGATCGACCAGATCGCGGTCTTCGACTCGCTCGACTCCACCCTGATGATCGCCACCGGCATCGTGGTGGCCGTCCTGTTGCTGATCACCTACCGCAGCCCTGTCCTGTGGCTGTTCCCGCTGCTGTCCGTCGGCTTCGCCGCCGTTCTCACCCAGGTCGGCACCTATCTGCTGGCCAAGTACGCCGGGCTGCCGGTCGATCCGCAGAGCGCGGGCATCCTGATGGTGCTCGTCTTCGGCGTCGGCACCGACTACGCCCTGCTGCTGATAGCCCGCTACCGCGAGGAGCTGCACCGCCACAAGGACCGGCACACGGCGATGAGGCTCGCGCTGCACCGCTCGGGTCCCGCGATCCTCGCCTCGGCCGGCACCGTCGCCGTAGGCCTCGCCTGCCTCTCCCTCGCCGACATCAACTCCTCGCGCTCCATGGGTCTGGTCGGCGCGGTCGGTGTGGTCTGCGGCTTCCTGGCAATGATCACGATCCTGCCGGCGCTGCTGGTGATCGCGGGCCGCTGGGTCTTCTGGCCCTTCGTGCCGCACGTCACGCGGACGCCGGGAGCCGGCGCCGCGGCCCCGGCCCGCAGGTCCGTCACCGTCTGGTCCCGTATCGGCACGGCCGTCGCCCGGCGCCCGCGCTGGTCCTGGCTGATGTCCGTCGCCGCCACCGGTGTGCTCGCGGTGAGCGCCCTCGGCATCGACATGGGTCTGCAGCAGTCCGAGATGTTCCAGGACAAGCCCGAGTCGGTCGTGGCCCAGGAGCGGATCTCGGCCCACTACCCCTCGGGTGCCTCCGACCCCGCGACGATCGTGACGGACGCCGGCCGCGCGGGCGCGGTCGAGGCGGCGGTTTCGGAGGTCTCGGGCGTGGCCAGGGTCGAGGACGGGGAACGCACTCCGGACGGCAGACTCGCCACCCTCTCGGTCGTGCTCGAGGACGCCCCGGACAGCCAGGCCGCCAAGGACACGATCGATGTGCTGCGCTCCGAGGTCCGTACGGTCGACGGGGCAAAGGCCCTGGTGGGCGGTACGACCGCGCAGACGCTGGACACCCAGCGGGCCGCGGACCGTGATCTGCGGACCGTCATCCCGGTGGTGCTGGTGGTGGTCCTGCTGGTGCTGGTGTGGCTGCTGCGGGCGATCGTCGCCCCGGTGCTGCTGCTTGCCACCGTCGTGATCTCCTACTTCGCGGCGCTGGGCGCCTCCAACCTCCTGTTCGAGCACGTCCTCGGCTACGCCGGTGTGGACTGGTCGATCCCGCTGATGGGCTTCGTCTTCCTCGTGGCCCTCGGTATCGACTACAACATCTTCCTGATGCACCGGGTCAGGGAGGAGTCCGTCCGGCTCGGTCATGCGCGCGGTGTGCTGGAGGGCCTGACGACCACCGGCGGCGTCATCACCAGCGCGGGCGTCGTACTCGCCGCGACCTTCGCGGTCTTCGCGGGGCTGCCGCTGGTGACCATGGCGCAGATGGGCGTGATCGTCGGTATCGGAGTCCTGCTCGACACCTTCCTGGTGCGGACGGTGCTGGTGCCGGCGCTCGCCCTCGACCTGGGCCGCTGGTTCTGGTGGCCGGGACGGCTGTTCCGGGCCGCCGGGCCGGAACAGCGCGAGACACCGGAGCAAGACCCGGAGCCAGAGCAGGAGCCAGAGCAGGAGCGCGCGCCCGAGCGGGTCTGACCTCCCGACGCGCCACCGCGCCTCCGCAGACCCGTCGCCTCGTCGCGGCGGGTCCATGGCTTGTTCGCACCGCGCATTCCAGCCCCACATGGCGTACACGGCGCGCGCGCCTACTACGATCGGCCGCCATGGGGGGTTCGCGGACCAGCCGCCTCGATCGCACCGAGCGTCCCACGGCTCTGCTGAGCGCCGTGGCGACGCTGCTCGGTGCGCTCTTCATCTGCCTGGGCCAGGCCGATCCGGGTCCGCACCACCCCACCGCCACCGCCGAACGCGGTGCAGCGGCCGCACCCGTGACCGCGTACACCTGTCCGTACGACGACGGTGCCTGCGGTCTCCTTCCGGTGCTGAGCCCCGCCGTGCTCACCGCGCCGCCGCTGGATGCCCCGCTCGAGGCGGGCGTCGAGCCCCGCTACCCCGGCGAGCCGCAGGCGGCCGGCCGTCCGGACCGCTCCCAGGCGCCCGCACGCGCTCCCGACCTGCACGTCCTTCAGGTGCTGCGGACGTGACGTAAGGCACCACCGCCCGCACGCTCGCGCGCGCCTGCGCGCGCATCCCGAACGCAGATCTCCGCGACTTCTCGCAGACCTCACGAAGGACGATGTTCACCATGGCTTCTCGTCAGACGACCAACGACCGCCGGGCCCGAATAGAGCAGATGCGCCGTGCCGAGCAGGCCCACGAGCGACGCAACCGCATCATCACCATCAGTGTCAGCGCCCTCGTCGTGGCCGGCCTTGTCGGCTTCGGCGCCTTCGTCCTCAACAAGAAGTCGGAGGAGAAGGAGCAGGAGGTCGCGGCGGCCAAGGCGCCCATCGAGGACGAGCAGTCCTGGGACGCGAAGAAGCTGACCAACAAGCACGTCAAGACCCAGGTGAAGTACCCGATGAAGCCTCCGGTCGGCGGCGACCACAACGAGGTGTGGATGAACTGCAACGGGGACGTCTACAAGGAGGCCGTCCCCGACATGAACGCCGTCCACTCGCTGGAGCACGGCGCCGTCTGGGTGACGTACACCGACAAGGTGTCCAAGGCCGATCTGGACAAGCTCGGCGACCGGGTCAAGAGCACGCCGTACTCGCTCATGAGCCCGTACAAGGACCAGAAGGGCGCGATCATGCTCAGCGCCTGGGGCAAGCAGGTGACCGTGGACTCGGCCGACGACCCGCGGGTGGGACAGTTCTTCACCAAGTACGTGAACGGCCCCCAGACGCCGGAGAAGGGCGCGGCGTGCACGGGCGGGCTGAGCGGGTGATGGGTATGACGCGCACGCACTGGGCCGCCATCACGGCCGTCGTGCTGGCCCTGCTGTTCGCCGGGGCTGCCACGGTCGCCACTGCGGGCAGCGGCGACCCGGCGGCAGCCCGTACCCCGACGGCGGACTCGGCGAACGCCGGCTTCGCCCGGGACATGTCGGTCCATCATCAGCAGGCCGTGGAGATGTCCTTCATCGTCCGGGACCGCACACGCAACGAACAGGTGCGCAGGCTCGCGTACGACATCGCCAACACCCAGGCGAACCAGCGCGGCATGATGCTGGGCTGGCTGGACCTGTGGGGTCTGCCGAAGGTCGCCGCCGACGAGGCGCCGATGGCCTGGATGAAGGAGAACGGCACGTCCGGGCACGGCGGTCACGGCGGCCACGGCACCCAGCAGGCCGAGGACGGTCCGCTGATGCCGGGCATGGCGACCAAGGCCGACCTCGAGCGGCTGGGCGGGCTGAACGGCAAGCAGGCCGAGGTCTTCTACCTCCAGCTCATGATCAACCACCACAACGGCGGCGCTGCCATGGCCGAGGAGTGCGCGAAGCTGTGCACCGTGGACACCGAGCGCAGACTCGCTCAGGACATGGTGGACGCCCAGCGCTCGGAGGTGGAGCTCATGGTCGACATGCTGCGCCAGCGCGGCGCCGAGGTGCTGACCTGAGGCGCGCCGCCCCTTCGTGACCTTCCCGGGCCCGCCCCGGGCGCCCCCGCCCCGCCCGCGCGGGGCCCGGCCCTTTACGG
>NZ_JBEXSW010000104.1:0-5681 GCF_040613775.1 Streptomyces sp. NPDC006208
TTTTCGTATGTGTTATTTAAGTGCGGGGGGGCCCCCCCCCCCCCCCGCGCCCCCCCCCCCCCCCCACCCCGTAGAACTTCTCGGTCTCCTCGACGGCCGCCTTGAAGCGTTCGTCGAAGTCGTCACGAATGAGCGTCCGCAGGACATAGTCCTGGACGCTCATTCCTCGTTTGGCGGCGTGCGCCCGGAGCCGGTCGAGCAGCTCACCGTCCATCCGCAGGCTGAGCACTGTCGATCCCATAGCAGCCAGCGTCGCCCCATGGCTGCCTTCTTTGCGTCACTTTTCGGATCACTCTCACTCATTCGGGTGAGTCCGGCATCTCGACCGTTACCCCGTGGTGCGTCCGCGTGGTCCGTGGTGTGTGCGCCGGTGCGGACGCGTTGAATCCACTGGTCTTTAGGCAGGGTAATGAGTTAGCCTAAGGACCATGCCTGACCTTCGCCACGGTACTGACGCAGATGTCGCCGCCGTGAACTCCCTCCGCTCGGCCGTGATGCGGCTGGGCAGGCGCCTGAAACACCAGCGCGTCGACGAATCGCTGAGCCCCACCGAGATGTCGGTGCTCGGCACCCTCGCCCGCTGCGGCTCGGCCACCCCCGGTGAGCTGGCCCGCAAGGAGCATGTGCAGCCGCCGTCCATGACCAGGATCGTCGCGCTGCTGGAGGCCAAGGGACTGGTCCGGCTCGAACCGCACCCCGACGACCGCCGGCAGAAGGTGGTCAGCCAGACCGAGGAGGCCGAAGCGATGCTCGAGGAGAGCCGCCGCAAGCGGAACGCCTGGCTGGCCGCCCTCGCCGAGGCCCTCGACGATGACGAATGGGACAAGCTGCGCGCCGCCGCTCCCGTACTGGAGAAGCTCGCGCACCTGCCCCCTCCCGCCCGGGGCTAGACCCCGGAACCCCGCAGTTCCCCGACGCCGAGGAGGCGAACCCTTTTGAGTACGGGATCCGGAGCAGACTCCGCCCCCGCACCGACCGCCACCGACACCCCCGCCCGTACGACGACCATGTTCAGCTCGCTGAAGATCCGCAACTACCGGCTCTTCGCGACCGGGCAGGTCGTCTCCAACACCGGCACCTGGATGCAGCGCATCGCCCAGGACTGGCTGGTCCTGAGCCTGACCGGATCCGCGTCCGCCGTCGGCATCACCATCGCGCTGCAGTTTCTGCCCATGCTTCTCTTCGGCCTGTACGGCGGGGTGCTCGCGGACCGGTTGCGCAAGCGGCCGCTGCTGATCGCGACCAACACCGCGATGGGCCTCACCGGTGTGGCGCTCGCCGCGCTCACCCTGAGCGGCCACGTGCAGGTCTGGCACGTCTACCTCACGGCCTTCCTGCTCGGCCTCGTCACCGTCGTCGACAACCCGGCGCGCCAGTCGTTCGTCGCCGAGATGGTCGGACCGGACCAGCTCGCCAACGCCGTCAGCCTGAACTCCGCGAACTTCCAGTCCGCTCGCCTGGTCGGGCCCGCCGTCGCCGGTGTGCTGATCACCGCCGTCGGCAGCGGATACGCCTTCCTCTTCAACGGCCTGTCGTTCCTCGCCCCGGTCGCCGGCCTGCTGCTGATGCGCCCCGCCGACCTGCACAGGGTCGAGCGTGCGCCGCGCGGCAAGGGCCAGCTGCGGGAGGGGCTGACCTACGTCGCGGCCCGCCCCGAGCTGATCTGGCCGATCGTCCTGGTCGGCTTCATCGGCACCTTCGGCTTCAACTTCCCGATCTGGCTCTCCGCGTTCGTCGACGACATCTTCCACGGCGACGCCGGTACGTACGGCCTGCTCAACACCCTGATGGCAGCCGGTTCGCTGGCGGGCGCACTGCTCGCCGCCCGGCGAGGCACCTCGCGGCTGCGGGTGCTGGTCGGCGCGGCCGTGCTGTTCGGTCTGCTGGAGATCGTGACCGCCTTCGCCCCGGCGTTCTGGATCTTCGCGGTGATGATGGTGCCGATCGGGATGTTCGGCCTGACCGTCAATGTCACGGCCAATTCCAGCGTCCAGATGGCGACGGACCCGCTGATGCGGGGCCGGGTCATGAGCCTGTTCATGATGGTCTTCACCGGCGGCACCCCCCTCGGCGCGCCGCTGGTGGGCTGGGTCACCGACACCTACGGACCGCGGATCGGCTTCGCGGCGGGCGGCACGCTCGCCATGCTCGCGGCGGTCGGCGTCGGCGTGATGCTCGCCCGGGTCGGCGGACTGCGCCTCTCGGTGGGCTGGCACCACGGACACCCGAGGCTGCGCTTCGTACCGCGGGAGCAACTGGCGACGGCGGCGTAGTCGCGGGGCGGGCCCGCGGGCCGCTGCGCGGGGCCCTGCCCGCCCTCCTCCCAGGGCCTGGCGGCCGTGGGAGGTACCCCCCATCCCGGACCGGTGGTCCGCCCCCGGCTGCCGGGAACGCCCTTCGGGCGTTGTCCTCGATCGCCTGACGGGCTGCATTTCCGGACGGGTCCGTTACCGGGCCCGCCGGCGCAATGCAGACCCGGGGGAGCGGGAGACGCGGGATTCGGGGCAGAGCCCCGACGGGCAACGTCCCGCTCATGGAGCCGCGAGGGGGTCCCCGGACGACGTACCGGGGGGAGAGCGATGTGCGGGTGTCGGGGGGCGCCGCCTCCGGGAAATGGTCACACCGCGGGGCCACGCCCACGGCACACTGGGGCGCATGAGACTCTTCGCCGCAGTGGTCCCGCCCGCAAGGGAAGCCGATGAACTCGGCCGCGCCGTGGACCGGTTGAAGTCCCTTCCAGGCGCCGACGACCTGCGCTGGACCGGCCGGCCCGGCTGGCACTACACCCTCGCCTTCATGGGCGAGGTCGACGACAGCCTGCTGCCCGAGCTGCACGAGCGGCTCAGGCGGGCAGCCCACCGCACCGCCCCCTTCCCGCTGCGGATGCACAGCGGCGGACACTTCGGCCGGCGGGTCCTGTGGGTCAGCGCCGCGGGCGGTCTGGAGGACATGCGCCTGCTCGCCGAACGCGCGGACGCGGCCGCCCGGCGCTCCGGGGTCAGCATGGAGGAGCACCGCCGCTACCAGGTGCATCTGACCGTCGCGCGCAGCCGCCACGACGCCGACCTGCGCCCGTTCGTCGACGAACTGGACACCTTCGAGGGCACGCCCTGGGACGTGACCGAGCTGGCGCTGGTGCGCAGCAATCTGCCGGTGAGCGGGACGGCGGGCGAGGAGCCCCGGTACGAGGTGGTCGGTTCCTGGGAGCTGGGGGGCGCGGGTTAACCTCGTCGGGTGAATCCCAAGACCCGAAACCAGATCATGGCCGGTGTGCTGGTGCTGCTGTTCATGATCATCGCCGCAGCGGCCGTGGCAGGCCAGTAGCCTCGAGGGCCCGGCCCGCACGGCCGCTACCGCGCGGCGTGTCCCGTCACCGGGCTCACCGAGGTCACCAGGCGAAAGCCTCCGGAGACGGCCCCGGACCGGGGAAGATGTCGTCCAGCCCGGCCAGCACCTCCTCGCCCAGCTCCAGCTCGATCGCGCGCAGCGCGCTCTCCAGCTGCTCGGCGGTGCGCGGCCCCACGATCGGCCCGGTCACCCCGGGCCGGGTGAGCAGCCAGGCCAGCCCGGCCTCGCCCGGCTCCAGACCGTGCTTGTCCAGCAGGTCCTCGTACGCCTGGACCTTCTCGCGCATCGAGGTGTTCGCGAGCGCGTCCGCGCTGCGGCCGCTCGCCCGCCGACCGCCGGCGGCCTCCTTCTTGAGGACGCCCCCGAGCAGGCCCCCGTGCAGCGGAGACCACGGGATGACCCCGAGGCCGTACTCCTGCGCGGCCGGGATGACCTCCATCTCGGCGCGGCGCTCGGCCAGGTTGTACAGGCACTGCTCGCTGACCAGGCCGTACGAGCCGAGCCTGCGCGCGGTCTCGTTGGCCTGGGCGATCTTCCAGCCGGGGAAGTTCGAGGAACCCGCGTAGAGGATCTTGCCCTGCTTGACCAGGACGTCGATCGCCTGCCAGATCTCCTCGACGGGCGTGCGGCGGTCGACGTGGTGGAACTGGTAGAGGTCGATGTGGTCCGTCTGCAGCCGCTTGAGGGAAGCATCCACGGCGCGGCGGATGTTGAGGGCGGAGAGCCGGTCGTGGTTGGGCCAGGCGTCGCCGTCCGAGCCCATGTTCGCGTAGACCTTGGTCCCGAGGACGACCTTGTCGCGGCGGCTCGCGTCGCCCGCGAACCAGTTGCCGATGATCTCCTCGGTGCGGCCCTTGTTCTCGCCCCAGCCGTAGACATTGGCGGTGTCGAAGAAATTCACACCCGCGTCGAGCGCGGCGTTCATGATGGTGTGGCTGTCGGCCTCGTCGGTCTGAGGCCCGAAGTTCATGGTGCCGAGGACGAGTCGGCTGACCTTGAGTCCGGTGCGTCCGAGCTGCGTGTACTTCATGGGACACAAGCCAACGCCTTCGAGCGCACTCCAGGCAAGGGACGCCGGACCGTGGCGGGTTGCGCCGCGCGCGGGACCTTGCCGGGTCCCGGGTCTCGTCGCTTGTGTCGGCCAGGTCGATCCTGTCGGCTACGACGGTCATCGTGGCGCTCTTCCCCGGCTGCCGCTCGAACGCACAGCCGCGCAGTACAACGATACGCACGGTGACCATGTCACGTGCGGGTTGTCGCCAGGGCCGGGCCGCGTCAGTCTGCGGTGCCCGCGGGTGCGACCCACTGCGTGCGCTGCCCCGTGACTCCGGCGATCGTGTCGTAGCCGCCGTCGTGGTGCAGCACGCGGACAGTCGGCGTAACCGTCACGTGCCCCCGAACCAGCCCGCCGCGTCCAGGCGGAAGCTCTCGGCCGGGACCACCTGGCGCAGGGTCGACTCCAGCTCGCGCAGACGCTCGCCGCCGACGGTCCCGGCCCACGCCGCGCGCAGCTCGTCGAAGATCGCGGCCGAGCGGGCGAGCGCGTCCAGGCCGTGCGGGGTGAGGCGGACGAGCTTGCGGCGGGCGTCGGCGGGATCGTCGGCGCGCTCGGCGTAGCCCAGGGCCACGAGGCGGTCGACCGTCTTGCCCGCAGCCTGCTTGGAGACCCCGAGCCGGCGTCCGATCTCGCTGGCGCTCGCCCCGTCCGGCCCGATCGCCTGCATGGCGAAGCCGTGGGCGGGCCGGACGTCGGGGTGACCCTGCGCGGCCAGCTCGGCATGCAGCCTGTCGATCAGAGACCGGAACCCGGCGAAGAGGAGCAGAGGCAGCTCGTAGCCGGGCGGATCGTATCCGGGGGTGCCCGAAAGCCCGTTGCGCCGATCGACAACCTGGTTTACCTTTTCCGTACCGTCAACCATGTTGTCCATCATAGGAGTTGTCGTGTCAGCCTTCTTCGTCGATCACACCCTGGAGTCCGCCCCGCCCGCGTCCCGCCGTTCCATGGAGGCGGTGACCCGGAACGTGGGGCAGCTGCCCCGGGCGGTGGCGAGGCTCGCCGCCTCGCCGCACACCCTCGACGGCTTCCTGAAGCTCAGCGCGCTCTTCGAGCAGACGACGCTGGAGCCTGTCGCGCGGGAAGTCGTCATCATGACGGTGGCAGTGCGCAACGAATGCCACGTCTGCGTGGCGATGCACACCGGCAAGCTCCTGAAGCTCGGCGCGGACGCCGAACTGATCGCCGCCCTCGTCGAGCAGCGGCCGCTGCTCGACGAGACCCACGGAGACGGTCAGCCGGGTGTTCTGGGAGGGGGGGGGGGGGTTAATGTGTGGGG
>NZ_JBEXSW010000105.1:0-5261 GCF_040613775.1 Streptomyces sp. NPDC006208
TGCAGTCGCGAGGGTGTCCAACTCTGTCTTCACACACTGACGTTGGACGCCCTCGTCCCATACGCCCAGCCAATCCCTTGAATCGATCATCTAGTCGTCCAAGGCGCTGCCAGCGAGCCAGGAACCGAGCGCGATGCGACGAGCAACTGAGGGCTGCCCCTCTGGAAGACCGCCGGGTTCGGTGACTCCTTGCCCCCGTACGAGCGCGCCCCGCAGCGGCCGTGGTTGCTGCCGGCACACTGCCGGCCCGTGATTCCGCCGAGTCACGGGCCGGCAGCGCATCCGCCCACGAGGGCGGGACGATCAGTGATGAGGCTTCGTGGATTTCCCCGAGGTCGCTCTGCTTCCCCAGTCGGTTGAATGATCGACGAAGGGGTGGGCCGGAGCGGCCTTCCTATGGTGTCGTGACGTGGTGGTGCCCGATGTGGCTTGACGTTGCCCCTGGGGGCAAGGTTTAGGTTGATGCAACATGATGATCAGTGAAGTCGCTCGACGCGCGGGTGTGACGACGAAGACGGTTCGCTATTACGAGTCGTTGGGGTTGATCACTCCTGCTCGGCTCGCCAACGGCTACCGCGACTACTCCGAGCACGAGGCGCGGATGGTGCGCGAGGCCCGGGAGTTGAACCGATTGGGGATTCCGGTCGAGCGGACACGTCCCTTCCTCGAATGCCTGGCCGACGGCCGGGAGCACGCGGACGACTGTCCGTCCTCGCTGGCCGGCTACCGCGAGGCCATTGACGACCTGGCCCTGCGGATCGAGGCGCTCACCGCTCGTCGAGCGGTGCTGGTCCGGCATCTGCACGATGCTGCCTATCGCAACAGCCGTGCCGACCGGCCCGGTGCTGAAGGGAGCACCATGAGCCACCTGACCCGCCTCCCCGCGGACCTGCCTGTCCCCGAGGACGACGGCGCGGCCGCTCATCTCCCAGGTCGGCAGGTGCCGGACATCGAGCTGCCCAGCACCGCGGACGACACCGTCGCATTGCATGCCCTGGGCGGGGGCCGGTCGATCGTCTACTGCTACCCGCTCACCGGCCGCCCCGACGCAGACCTGCCCGAAGGTTGGGACAACACCCCCGGAGCGCGCGGGTGCACCAGCCAGGCATGCGACTTCCGCAATCATCATGACGACCTCACCGCCGTCGGCGTGGCCCGCGTGTTCGGCCTGTCCAGCCAGGACACCGCCTACCAGAAGGAGGTGGTCGACCGGCTGCGGCTCCCCTTCTCGATGCTCTCCGACAGCGGCTTCCGACTTGCCGCCATGCTGGGCCTGCCCACCTTCGAATTCGGCGGGGTGCTCCTCTACAAACGCATCACCCTTGTCATCCGTGACGGCGTGATCGAGCACGTCTTCTATCCGGTCTTTCCGCCGAACGAGCACGCCCGACAGGTACTTCGGTGGCTGCAGGACAACCCCGCGTGACCAGGCCAAGGAGGAGACAGGCGGCCTTCGGGCGAGGGAAACAGGGCGAGCAGGTCCGTCCACTTGCTTGAGCACGGGTGGGGAGAACCAAGGAGCCTCATCATCAGTAGGACGACTTCGTGACTCCGGGGAGGAATCCGGCGCGGGCTCCCCCCAAGCGCGGATGCGAGCCACGGCCGCCTCGACACCGATGCTGTCGATCGTCTTGATCGCCTTGGCACTGAACGTCACCGCCTGCCACGCCTCCTCGTGCCCGATCGCCTGTGGCATCTGCGGCTCTGCCCAGGACGCCCGTCACTCACCTGCTGCGTTCGCACGCCGGGACGACCCGGCGAAGAATGGCCGTGTACCGGCAATTCGACTACGGCAGGCTGCGCACAGCCGCTGTGCCGCCCGCCGGACGGGATGATCCTTGTGACAACTTCGCCCTTCGGGTCCGGCGACCCGTTCTCCGATCTCTTCAACCGCTTCTTCGGCATGAGTCCGGCAGCCTCGCCGCCAGCCGTGCAGCGCGTGCCCATCGGGCGACTGCTCAGTGATTCCTCGCACGAGCTGCTGGCGGCGGCAGGCGGCCGGGCGGCCGAGGACGGGTCCGATCTCGACACGGTGCACCTGCTGTGGGCCGCCACGCAGGTGCCGGCTGCCCGGCAGGTGCTGGAGCAGGCGGGCGCTGATCCGGACCAGCTGGCTGCGGACCTGCAGGAGAACCTTCCCACCGGCACCGGAACCGGCGACCCCGGGCTCACGCCAGCGGTGAAGCGCGCTCTGCTTGCCGCCCACGCCCACTCCCAGGCGACCGGTGCCTCGTACATCGGTCCGGAGCACATCCTCGCCGCATTGCTGGACGATTCCAGCCTCGCACGCACGCTGGGATCCGAGGGAGTCTCCTCCGGTTTGCTGAGTGGCGGCGAAGCCGGCCGGAAGGCGGCGTCGGGCGAGCACAGCGACACCCCGACCTTGGACGAGTACGGGCGCGACCTCACCGACGAGGCCCGCAGCGGACGTCTCGACCCGGTGGTCGGCCGGGCCGAGGAGATCGAGCAGACCGTGGAGGTCCTTTCCCGGCGCACCAAGAACAACCCCGTGCTCATCGGCGATCCCGGCGTCGGCAAGACCGCCATCGTCGAAGGACTGGCGCAGCGGATCGTCGCCGAAGAGGTCCCGAAGGCCCTGCGCAACCGCCGCGTCGTGAGCCTCGACATGGCCGGTCTGGTCGCCGGATCCAAGTACCGGGGAGAGTTCGAGGAGCGGCTGAAGAAGGTGATCGACGAGGTCACGGAGGCCGAGAGCGGCATCATCGTGTTCATCGACGAACTGCACACGGTCGTCGGCGCCGGCGGAGGCGGCGAGGGTGCCATGGACGCCGGCAACATTCTCAAGCCCGCGCTCGCCCGGGGCGACCTCAGCGTGGTCGGCGCCACCACCATCGACGAGTACCGCCGGTACATCGAGAAGGACGCCGCGCTCGAACGTCGCTTCCAGCCGGTCATGGTGCGCGAACCCACCGTCGAGGAGACGGTCGAGATCCTGAGCGGGCTTCGCGACTCCTACGAGGCCCACCACCAGGTCCGTTACACGGACGAGGCCCTGGACGCCGCGGCCGCCCTGTCCGACCGCTACATCACCGACCGGTTCCTGCCCGACAAGGCGATCGACCTCATGGACCAGGCAGGAGCACGCGTGGGACTGCGCGGCCTCGGTGCCTCGACCGGGACCGCGAGCATCGAGGACCGCCTCACCAAGCTGCGCAGGGAGAAGGACGAGGCCGTCAGCACCGAGGACTACGAACGCGCCGCACAGCTCAAGGAGCAGATCCGGCAGGTGGAGCGGGAGCTCGCCGGCGCCGGCGGAGAGCGGGAAGAGGCCGGCAGTGTGACTCCCGAGGACATCGCCGATGTGCTCTCCGCGCGCACCGGCATTCCCGTCTCCCAGCTCACCGAGACCGAGCGCGAGCGGCTCACGAAGCTCGAAGAGGCCCTGCACGAGCGGGTGGTCGGCCAGGACGAGGCAGTCACCGCCGTGTCCCAGGCCGTGCGCCGCGGCCGGGCGGGCATGGGAGACCCCGACCGGCCCACCGGCAGCTTCCTCTTCCTCGGACCCACGGGAGTCGGCAAGACAGAACTGGCCAAGGCACTTGCGGAACTGCTCTTCGGAGACTCCGACCGGATGGTCCGCTTCGACATGAGCGAGTTCCAGGAGAAGCACACCGTCTCCCGGCTCGTCGGCTCCCCTCCCGGATACGTCGGCTACGAGGAGGCCGGGCAACTCACCGAGGCGGTGCGCCGCAAGCCGTACAGCGTCGTTCTGTTCGACGAGGTCGAAAAAGCCCACCCGGACGTCTTCAACCTGCTGCTGCAGGTCCTGGACGACGGACGGCTCACCGACGCCCAGGGACGCACGATCGACTTCCGGCACACCGTGGTCATCATGACCAGCAACATCGCCTCCAAGCGCATCCTGGACCACCAGGGGGCGGTCGACGACATCAGGGATGACCTGATGGCCGAACTGCAGGCGCACTTCCGGCCCGAGTTCCTCAACCGCATCGACGAGATCATCGTCTTCCACGCCCTGACCCGGGCGGACCTGGTGCGCATCGTCGACCTGTTGCTGGAACGCAGTCGGCGCAGGCTCCACGCCCAGCAGATCAACCTCGAGGTCACCGAGACCGCCAAGGAGTGGCTGGCCAACCGTGGCTACCAGCCCGAGTTCGGAGCCCGGCCGCTGCGCCGCACCATCCAGACGGAGCTCGACAACCGCCTTTCGAACATGCTGCTCAGCGGCTCGGTCAATCCGGACGACACCGTCATCGCCGATGTCAAGGACGGCGAGCTGGCACTGACCCTCGGTCCGGCGGCCGCCTCGGGCGGCGCGGACCAGCCGGAGCCGGACACAGCAAGTTCGGCGGAGTAGCCCATCTGAACTGGGATTTCTTTCATCATGAGGCGGGGGTGGACAGCGTCGCCGCCAGGATGGAAGGCCCCACGGCGGCAACTGCCAGGCGGACGTGGCCGGGCAGCCCCTGGCACCGCGTAGCGTTCGCGCTTCGACTACTCCCCGGGGCCGGACGGCCGACGACTGCGGAATCCAGCGGCTCTTCGTCCTGCGCGGCCTGTTGCCTGACGACGCCGACCGCCGCCTGCCGCACCGCTCCGGCGCCGCGGACGCCGGGAGCCGAGGCCGTGCAGTGAGATCAGTGCGACCCTGTGCTCAGGGTCGACCTCGGTGCGGACCGGGTTGCGCTCCGCCCGGCTCGGCAGGTCGGTGAGGAAGACGCCGATGTCCCAGTCGCCGTCCTCCTGACGGGTGCCGACGACGTTAGCCACGTCGGACACGTCGACCTGCTAGTCCGCCACCAGGGGCGCCGTCACGGTGTCCGCCTGCCAGCGGATGCCCCTGGCGATGCGGCGGCGCAGATCCTCCGGTAGGCGGGGGCGAGCCAGCCCATCTCGGAGGGCAGGCCCGGGTCGGCGACCAGGACGAACCGCAGGTTCCTGTCGTTCGTGTCCGCGCGTCGGGTTACCTCGTAACCCTTGTCCTGCCGCCGGGTGGGCCTCGGTGATGTCGCGCCTCGCCGCTTCCCCGGGCTGTCACCACAGGGAGGGATCCGCTGGTCCACCCGTTCGCCCAGCACGCCGCGCCTGCGGGCCGGGGAACCCCTAGCATGCTGGACTGTGCGACCCATTCTCCCGAAGATCGAGGGCGGCCGGGCACAGGGCCTCCTGCAGCTCATCGAGGACGGCATCCACCTGGTCGTTGCGGCGCTCCTCGTACTGCTCGCGGGGCTCCTGACCGTCGGGGTCATCCACGACGTCATCAGGTCGATCCAGGGGCC
>NZ_JBEXSW010000106.1:0-5145 GCF_040613775.1 Streptomyces sp. NPDC006208
GCGGCCGGGACATCGTCCCGGCCGCCTTCCGCGTTCTCCGTGTATCGGTCAGCGCATCTTTCCGCCGCGCGGCATCCGCATGCCCTTCGGCATCGGGCCCTTCGGCAGCGGCATGTTGCTCATCAGGTCGCCCATCGCGCGCAGCCGGTCGTTGGCCGACGTCACCTGCGGCCCGGTGAGGACACGCGGGAGCTTCATCAGCGTCGTGCGCAACTTCTTCAGCGACACCTGGCCCTCGCCGTTGCCGACGATGACGTCGTGCACCGGCACGTCCACGACGACGCGGTTCATCCTCTTCTTCTCGGCCGCCAGCAGAGACTTCACCCGGTTCGGGTTGCCCTCGGCCACCAGCACGATGCCGGCCCGGCCAACGGCCCGGTGCACCACGTCCTGGCTCCGGTTCATCGCCACCGCCGGCGTGAAGCTCCAGCCGCGCCCGATGTTCTGCAGCACCGAGGCCGCAGCACCCGGCTGGCCTTCCAGCTGCCCGTAGGCCGCCCGCTCCGCGCGGCGCCCGAAGACGATCGCCATCGCCAGGAACGCCAGCAGGAATCCGAGAATCCCCAGGTAGATGGGGTGGTCGATCAAGAAACCGATCGCGAGGAAGACACCGAAGGTGACGATTCCCACAGCCGCGACGACAAGACCGACCTTCGGGTCGGCCTTCCGGGTCATCTTGTACGTCAGGGCGATCTGCTTCAGTCGCCCAGTGTTCGCAGCAGCGTCAGCGCTGTCTGTGTTTGCCTTCCTCGCCATGCCTTGAAGTTTACGTGGCCTAGGAACGGTGGCCAGCCGCGGCCTCCAGTACATGCTGAGCCTCGACCCGGTCCTTGGCCCGGCGCCGGTCCTCGAGCACGGCGTTCCACGCGTTGCGGCGGGCGGTGCGCTGACCGCTGCCCAGAAGCAGCGCCTCCATGGCGCGCAGGGCGTCGGTGACGGACGGGATGGCGGTCGCGCTTACGGGACGTACCGGAGCGGCCTGCATGGGGAGGTCCTCCTCAGGAGAGGCGTCGGCGTTGAGGATGAGCGGTGCGTGACACCAGAGTCACTGATTGGTGTTACCAGGGTGTGACTGGTCGGTCAAACACCGATGAAACGTTTACGCGCGTCCGGAAAATACTGACGCGGTCCGTACGCCGCCCCCGACCTGCGGGGAGGGTACGGACCGCGCCCATCCGGCCATTACTGGCCAGTAACTACTTGTGCCTGATTTCACACAGTCTCGGCGGCCGTGGTGCCTGCGGCGGCAACGGCGCCGCGGCGCTCCATGGCCTGCTGGAAGAGCCGCCCGGCCCGGTACGACGACCGCACCAGCGGGCCCGACATCACACCGGAGAAGCCGATCTCGTCGGCCTCCTCCTGGAGCTCCACGAACTCCTGCGGCTTCACCCAGCGCTCGACGGGGTGGTGTCGCACGGACGGGCGCAGGTACTGGGTGATCGTGATCAGCTCGCAGCCCGCGTCGTGCAGGTGCTGCAGCGCCTCGCTGACCTCCTCGCGTGTCTCGCCCATGCCGAGGATCAGATTCGACTTGGTGACGAGTCCCGCCTCGCGGGAGCGCGTGATGACCTCGAGCGAGCGCTCGTAGCGGAAGCCGGGCCGGATCCGCTTGAAGATCCGCGGCACGGTCTCCACGTTGTGGGCGAGCACCTCGGGGCGGGAGGAGAAGACCTCGGCCAGCTGCTCGGGCACCGCGTTGAAGTCGGGGATCAGCAGCTCGACCTTGGTGCGGCCGGCCTCCCGGTCCGCCGTCTGCGCGTGGATCTGGCGCACGGTCTCCGCGTACAGCCAGGCGCCGCCGTCCTCGAGGTCGTCGCGCGCGACGCCGGTGATGGTGGCGTAGTTCAGGTCCATCGTGACGACCGATTCGCCCACGCGGCGCGGCTCGTCACGGTCCAGGGCCTGCGGCTTGCCGGTGTCGATCTGGCAGAAGTCGCAGCGCCGGGTGCACTGGTCGCCGCCGATGAGGAACGTCGCCTCACGGTCCTCCCAGCACTCGAAGATGTTCGGACAGCCGGCTTCCTGGCACACCGTGTGCAGGCCCTCGCTCTTGACGAGTTTCTGCAGCTGGTTGTACTCGGGGCCCATCTTCGCCCGGGTCTTGATCCACTCGGGCTTGCGCTCGATGGGGGTCTGGCTGTTGCGGACCTCCAGGCGCAGCATCTTGCGTCCGTCGGGTGCGACTGCGGACACGACCGGCTCCCTACAGCTTCGATTCTTCGGCGAACACCAGGGTACGCCCGTTAAAAGTGCATCCTTACGTCTGGCCAACCTGTGGCCAGAGGTCTCCATTCCCCTGGCCGGTGGCCAGGGGCGTCAGACGGACGCCTTCTCGATCTCGCGGGGCCGCGGCTCCGCGTTCTCCAGCACTTCGCGCAGATGCCGCTCCAGGACCGGGAGCACCTCCTCGATGGTGATGTCACGGCCGAGCTCGCCCGCGAGCGAGGCCACTCCCGCGTCGCGGATGCCGCACGGCACGATCCGGTCGAACCAGGTGTTGTCCGGGTTCACGTTCAGGGCGAAGCCGTGCATCGACACGCCCTTGGCGATACGGATGCCGATGGCGGCCAGCTTGCGGTCCTCGCGGCGCTGGCCGGCGTTGGAGGGCGCGTACTCCGGGCCGTTCAGGCGCGGGTCGAACTCCTCGTCGTCCAGGCGGGGGTCGAAGTCGAGCGAGAGGCCCCCGACCGACGGGCGCTGCTCGAGCGGGTCGCCGAGCACCCACACGCCGCTGCGGCCCTCCACCCGTGACGTCGTCACGCCGAACTCCGCGCACGTGCGGATCAGGGCGTCCTCCAGGCGGCGCACATGGGCCACGACATCCACCGGGCGCGGCAGCTTCAGGATCGGGTAGCCCACCAGCTGACCCGGACCGTGCCACGTGATCTTGCCGCCGCGGTCCACGTCGACCACCGGCGTGCCGTCCAGAGGGCGCTCGCTGTCCGCCGTGCGCCGCCCCGCCGTGTACACGGGCGGGTGCTCCAGCAGCAGACAGGTGTCCGGGATCTCGTCGGCGAAGCGGGCGGCGTGGACGTCGCGCTGCTTCTGCCATGCCTGCTGGTACTCGACGGCCTCGTCGCCGAATCCCAGTCGGACGAACCGCAGCTCACTCACGGCTGTGCCTCCTAAAGCATTCACCCTGCAGTCATCAGGGCCCCCGCCACTGTACGGCGGTCCGGAACACGGTGGCGGGGCAGGTGGAGCGGGAGGGCCCCCGTCATGTGCCGCCGTCAATCCTCACACGATCGGATGAATGTGGGGCGAAGGCGGCGGTACTGCCGGGAAGGGCCGCTAAATTCGCGCCGTTCCATGAGGGCTGCTTCTGGCCCGGAAGGCAGGAGACCCGACACCAGATGTCAGAACGCACCCCACAGCGCACCCCCAACCGTCAGCTCGCCGCACTCATCGCAGAGGCCGGCTTCTCCAACGCGGGATTAGCCCGCCGCGTGGACCAGCTCGGCCTCGAGCACGGCCTGGATCTGCGGTACGACAAGACATCCGTGACCCGGTGGCTGCGCGGCCAGCAGCCCCGCGGTACGACACCGGCACTGATCGCCGAGGTGTTCACCCGGCGGCTCGGCCGGCGGCTGTCGGCGCAGGACCTCGGACTCGACGCCTGCGCGCCCGTCTACGCGGGCCTGGAGTTCGCGGCCACACCCGAGGAGGCCGTGGACATCGTCGGCGGCCTGTGGCGCAAGGACTCCGGCAGCCATGCGGAACTGCGCAAGATCGCGTTCACGCCCGCCGGTCTGGTCGTGCCGAGCCGGGACTGGCTGATCGGGCGGGCGGACGAGCGGGTGGGCCGGGGCGAGCCCGTGCCCGGTGCGGGGGTCCGTATCCCGGTTCAGGGGCGGGCCTCCGTGCCGCGGCAGCGCGGGCCCGAGCGGACGACCGACCGCGGACCGGGACAGAAGGTCTCCGCCGGTGACATCGCGGCACTGCGCTCGGTCGGCGACCTGTTCCGCACGCTCGACCACGCGTACGGCGGCGGGCACGCCCGCCAGGCCCTGGTGCGCTACCTCGAGCACGAGTGCGAGCCGATGCTGCGCGGCATGTACGGGGAAGTGACCGGCCGCCGGCTGTTCTCCGCCGCGGCGGATCTGACCAGACTGGCCGGCTGGACCTCGTACGACATCGCCGCGCACGGCCTGGCCCAGCGGTACTTCGTGCAGGCGCTGCGGCTGTCGCAGGCGGCGGGGGACCGGGCGTACGGCTCCTACGTGCTGGTGACCATGAGCCGCCAGGCGGTCTATCTGGGCCATGGCCGCGAGGCGGTGCAGCTGACCCGGGTCGCCCAGCAAGGCGTGGGCGCCTCGGCGCCGCCGCTGGTCCAGGCGATGCTGCATGCGGCGGAGGCGCGCGGGCACGGGGTGCTGGGCGAGGCCCGGGCGTGCGCGGCGGCGCTGGTGCGGGCGGAGCGGGCGCTGGAGGCGGCACGGCAGGGGGACGACGTGCCGCACTGGGCCCGCTCCTTCGACGAGGCGCAGCTCGCGGACGAGTTCGGGCACTGCCACCGGGACCTGCAGCAGTTCCGCTCCGCGGCGCACCACGCGGAGCGCTCGCTCCAGCTGCGTGCGCCCGCGTTCGCGCGCAGCCGGCTGTTCTGCCGGGTCGTCCTGGCGTCGGCGCGGCTGGGGCTGGGGGAACTGGACCAGGCGTGCGCGCTGGGGGCGGAGGCGGCGTTGCAGGCGTCGGAGATGCGGTCGGCGCGGGCGACGGAGTATGTGCGGGACTTCGAGCGCCGCCTGGAGCCGTACCGCGACGCGTCGGCGGTCCGGACGTACCGCGACCGCGTCGCGGCACTTGGCTGAGGGGCCCTTGGGCGGGCGGCGGGTCGGGGCTGCGCCCCCGGGGCGCGGCTCGGACCGGAGTGCGTGGTGCCCTCGGGGCGCGCGGTTCTCGGGCGGGCCGGGGGCCGTGACCGTTGCCCGAGCGGGGGCGGTGCCCTTGGGCGGGCGGCGACGCCGGGGGCTCCCGGGGGTGGCCCGGTCCTGCGTGCGGACCCTAGTCGTGCGTGCACGTGGCTCCCGGGCCTGACCTGGTCCGGGAGCGGGGCGTTGGGCCGCTCCGGGGCTCGTGTCCGGGACTGCTTTCCCGGGACTTGCCCCGCTCAAGACTTACGACGCCTTACGTCCCGGACACGAC
>NZ_JBEXSW010000107.1:0-4752 GCF_040613775.1 Streptomyces sp. NPDC006208
CGGCCTGACGCACATGCCGCACCCAGTACGAGGGGTCGGTGAGCTCGTCGGAGACCAGGGCGCCGGTCACGTTCGACACGATCGCGATACGCGGGCTCGAGTACGACAGTCCTCGGGCGACCTGCTCGAAGTCGGCCAGCATCGGTTCCATCCGCGGCGAGTGGAACGCATGGCTGACGCGCAGGCGGGTCGTCTTGCGCCCCTGCCAGGCGGGCAGCCACTCCTCGACCGCGTCCGCGTCGCCGGAGACGACGACCGCGCGCGGTCCGTTGACCGCGGCGATCTCCAGCCGGCCCTCGAACCCGGACAGCGACCGGGCCACTTCGTCCTCGGTGGCCTGCACGGCGACCATCGCGCCGCCTTCGGGCAGGGCACCCATCAGCCGGCCACGCGCCACGACCAGGGCACACGCGTCCGCCAGCGACAACACACCCGCCACATGGGCTGCCGCGATCTCTCCGACCGAGTGCCCGATCAGACAGTCCGCACGCACGCCCAGCGACTCGGCCAGACGGAACAAGGCCACCTCGACGGCGAACAACGCCGCCTGCGTGAACTGCGTCGCATCCAGCAACGCAGCCTCATCCGAACCGGACTCCGCCTCCAGCAGCTCGCGCACCGAACGGCCCAGCAGCGGATCCAGCCCGGCACACACCACGTCCAACGCAGCGGCGAACCCCGGGAACTCCTGGGCCAGTTCGGCACCCATACGAGCCCGCTGCGCACCCTGACCCGTGAACAGCACGGCCGTCTTACCGCCCGCCACACGACCCTCGACCACACCGGCACCGGGCTCACCCGCAGCCAGCGCCGCAAGCCCCGCCAGCAACTCGTCACGACCCGCCGCAACCACCGCACCACGGTGCTCCAACTGGGCCCGTGTGGTCATCGAGGAGAACGCCGTGTCCGCGACCGACACCTCCGGCTCCGCCAGAAGGTGTGCCCGCAGACGCCCCGCCTGCTCCCGCAACCCGGACGCGGACTTCGCCGAGACGACCACCGGCACCGCACCCAGCGGCCGGGACGGCTCATCCGACTGCTCGGCCGGCTCCTGGGCCGGTGCTTCCTCCAGAATCACGTGAGCGTTCGTCCCACTGATCCCGAACGACGACACACCCGCACGCCGCGGACGCTCCGACTCAGGCCACTCCCGCGCCTCCGTCAGCAGCTCCACCGCACCCGCCGACCAGTCCACATGCGGCGACGGCTCATCCACATGCAGCGTCTGAGGCAGCACCCCGTGCCGCATCGCCATGACCATCTTGATCACACCGGCCACACCCGCGGCAGCCGACGTGTGTCCGATGTTCGACTTGACGGAGCCCAGCAGCAGCGGGTCCCCGGCGCGCTCCTGGCCGTAGGTGGCCAGCAGCGCCTGGGCCTCGATCGGGTCGCCCAACTTGGTGCCCGTGCCGTGGCCCTCGACCACGTCCACTTCTGCGGCGGACAGGCCGGCGTTGGCGAGCGCCTGACGGATCACCCGCTCCTGCGAGGGACCGTTCGGCGCCGTCAGGCCGTTGCTCGCACCGTCCTGGTTCACCGCGCTGCCGCGCAGCACCGCGAGCACGTTGTGGCCCTTGCGGCGGGCGTCCGACAGCCGCTCCACGACCAGCAGGCCGAGACCGTCGGAGAACCCGGTGCCGTCGGCGGAGGCGGAGTACGCCTTGCAGCGTCCGTCGGGCGCGAGACCGCGCTGACGGCTGAACTCGACGAACAGGAACGGCCCGGCGAGCACGGTCACACCGCCGACCAGCGCCAGCGAGCACTCGCCCGAGCGCAGGGCCTGCGCCGCAGTGTGCAGCGCCACCAGCGACGACGAGCACGCCGTGTCCAGCGTGACGGCCGGTCCCTCCAGGCCGAGGCTGTAGGCGATGCGGCCGGAGACGATGCTGCCCTGCGTTCCGGTCAGGCGGAATCCCTCGAGTTCCGGCAGCATCGAGCCGCCGTAGTCCGAGGTGACCGCGCCGCAGAAGACGCCGGTGTCACTGCCGCGCAGCGACGTCGGGTCGATCCCCGCGTCCTCGAACGCCTCCCACGCCCCCTCCAGCACAAGCCGCTGGGCCGGGTCCATCGCGGTGGCCTCGCGCGGGCTGATCCCGAAGAACTCCGCGTCGAAGTCGCCGACGCCGTCGACGAATCCGCCCGCGCTCGTGGACAGCGTGCCGAGTCGGTCCGGGTCCGGGTCGTAGAGACGCTCCAGGTCCCAGCCACGGTCGGTGGGCAGGGCGGACATCGCGTCCCGGCCCGATGCCACCAGCTCCCACAGGCCCTCGGGCGAGATGACCCCGCCCGGGTAGCGGCAGCTCATGCCGACGATCGCCAACGGCTCGGCGTCGCCCTGTTCCAGTTCGCGCAGGCGCCGGTTGGCCGTGCGCAGCTCGACCGTGACCTTTCGCAGGTAGGTGCGCAGCTTCTGCTCGTCCGTGTTCCCCGTGGTCATGCGGCCCCGAGCTCCTTGTCGATCAGATCGAATATCTCGTCGTCGGACGCCACGTCGAGCTCGTCGTCCGTCCCCGTATCGGTGTCGTCGGTCCGGCTGTCGTCGTGTCCGCTGAGTACGGCGCGCATCCTGTTGCTCAGGTAGCGCAGGCGGGGCTCGATGCCGGCGAGCACGCGCTCGTCGCTCGCGACCGTGATCAGCAGCGCCTCGAGTCGCTTCAGCTCCTCGTCGAACGGCGACCCGGCTTCCTCGACGGCGCCGCCGCCTGCCTCCTTGAGCAGGATCCGGGCGACCTGGGCGGGGGTCGGGTGGTCGAACACGAGGGTGGCGGGCAGCCGCAGTCCGGTGATGCGGGTGAGCCGGTTGCGCAGCTCGACCGCGGCGAGCGAGTCGAAGCCGAGCTCCTTGAACGCCCGGTCCGGGGGGACCTCGGCGCCGGACGCGTTGCCGCGGACCGCCGCGACCTGTGCCTGCACCAGCTCCAGTACCGCCTGTTCCCGGTCGGCCTCCGAGAGGCCGGCGAGCCGCTGGGTGAGCGAACCGCCCGCCGACTCGGCGCGCCGGGCGGGCGCGCGGACCAGGCCGCGCAGCAGCGCGGGCAGCATCCCGTCCCGTGCCTGGACGCGCAGCGCAGCCAGGTCCAGCCGCACCGGCACCAGCAGCGCCGAGTCGGAGCAGATCGAGTTGTCGAAGAGCTCCAGCCCGAGTTCGGCGGGGAGCGCGCCGACACCGGTCCGCTGCATGCGTGCGAGGTCGGCCTCGTCCAGTTGTCCGGTCATGCCGGTGGCGTCGGCCCACAGGCCCCAGGCCAGCGAGGTCGCCGGCAGGCCCTCGGCGCGGCGCAGGTGCGCGAGCGCGTCCAGCGACGCGTTCGCGGCGGCGTAGTTCGCCTGTCCCGGGTTGCCCATTTGCGCCGCGGCGGAGGAGAACAGCACGAACGCCGACAGGTCCATGTCCGCGGTGAGCTCATGCAGGTTCCATGCCGCGTCGATCTTCGGGCGCATCACGCGTTCGATCTGCTCCGGCGTCATGGCTTCGATGACGCCGTCGTCCAGCAGACCGGCGGCGTGCACGACGGCCGTGAGCGGGTGTGCCGACGAGGCCAGAAGTCCGGCCAGTTGCTTCCGGTCGGACACGTCGCAGGCCTCGACCCGCGCCGTGGCGCCGAGCGCCTCCAGTTCGGCGACGAGCTCCGCGACACCGGCTGCCGCCGCACCCCGGCGGCTCACCAGGAGCAGGTGCTTCACTCCGTGGCGTTCCGCCAGGTGCTTGGCGAAGAGCGCGCCCAGACCGCCCGTACCGCCGGTGATCAGCACCGTGCCGTCCGGGTCCAGCGCCTGCGGGACGGTGAGTACGACCTTGCCGATGTTGCGGCCCTCGCGCAGGAACCGGAACGCCTCTTGGCCCTGACGAACGTCCCACGCCCGGATCGGCGAGGGCGTGAGCACGCCCTGCTCGAACAGGGCAGTGATCTCGACCAGCATCTCCTGGATGCGCGCCGGGCCCGCCTCGAGCAGGTCGTAGGAGCGGTACCGGACACCGGGGTGCGCACCGCCGATGACCTCGGGGTCGCGGATATCGGTCTTGCCCATCTCGATGAACCGGCCGCCGCGCGGCAGCAGGTCGAGCGTGACGTCGACGAACTCGCCCGCGAGGGCGTTCAGGACCACGTCCACGCCTGCGCCGCCGGTCGCTTCCAGGAACGTCTCCCGGAAGGTGAGGTCGCGCGAGGAGGCGATCCGCCCGTCCGGGATGCCCAGCGCCCGCACCGCATCCCACTTGTGCGCACTCGCGGTCGCGAACACCTCCGCGCCCAGGTGGTGGGCCAGCTGCACGGCGGCCATGCCCACACCACCCGCCGCGGCGTGCACCAGCGCGCGCTCACCGGCACGCAGACCCGCCAGGTCCACGAGGCCGTAGTACGCGGTCAGGTAGACCACCGGCACCGCCGCCGCCTGCGCGAACGTCAGGCAGGACGGCATCGGCACGATCGTCCGCCGGTCCGCTACGGCCACCGGCCCGAACGCGTCCGTGATCAGGCCGAACACCCGGTCGCCCGGCTTCAGGTCCGTGATCCCGGCGCCGACCTCCAGCACCACACCGGCGGCCTCGCTGCCGAGAGGTGCCTCGCCCGGGTACATCCCGAGCGCGATCAGAACATCGCGGAAGTTGAGACCCGCTGCCCGGACGTCGACCCGGACCTCGCCGACGCCCAGCGGACGTCCGCCGTCGGACGGGACGAGTGCCAGGTCCTCCAGCGAACCGGCCCGGCCGACCGCCAGCCGCCACGCCTCACCCGCCGGCAGCGACGC
>NZ_JBEXSW010000108.1:0-4728 GCF_040613775.1 Streptomyces sp. NPDC006208
GAACGGGTGGACCAGCGGATCCCTCCCTGTGGTGACAGCCCGGGGAAGCGGCGAGGCGCGACATCACCGAGGCCCACCCGGCGGCAGGACAAGGGGTACGAGGCAGCCCGACGCGGACACGAACGGCACACCTGCGGCCCGCCCTGGTCGCCGACCCGGGGTCTGCCCTCCGAGACGGCCCGGGACCTCGCCCCCGGCCTGCGGGAGGAACCGCGCCGCTGCACCGCCAGGGGCATCCGCTGGCAGGCGGACACCGACGGCGCCCCTGGCGGCGAACGAGCTGCGTTGCCGGAGTGGCGCGAAGCGATGGCGGGGAACCTGTACTGGGCCCGTTGCTGCGTGGCGGGCGCACCGTGCCGGAGGACGCGAGTGCACTGGAGGTGCGTGATGAGTGCTGGCCGCTCCCACGAGAGCCGTGATGGTCACGTACTGGTCCTCGATGCTGGCTCTTCGAGCCTTCACATCGCTCTGTTCGCGGCGGACGGTGAACGGGTGGCGGATCGAGACGCCTCGGAGCCCCCGGGGCCTGCTGCGGCGGCGGAACTGCGGGACTTCCTCAGCGAGGTGCCCGCTCCTGCGGCGGTTGGTCACCGCATCGTCCACAGCGGTCCGCACCTGACCGGACATACGCTGATCGACGCACGCGTACGGGCGCTGCTGGCGGACGTCGCCGATCTCGCACCGCTGCACGTGACCCCTGCCCTGCCTGTGGTCGATGCCGCACGAGAACTCCTGCCCGACGTGCCTCATGTCGCCTGCTTCGACACCGTCTTTCACAAGGATCTGCCGGCAGAGGCGCGCACGTACGCCGTGCCGGAGCGATGGCGAGCCGAATACGGGCTGCGCCGGTACGGCTTCCACGGGCTTTCCTACTCGTGGGCACTGCAGAGGACGGCGCAGGCCCTGGGCCGACCCGTCGACAACCTCCAGGTCGTGCTCGCGCACATGGGCGGCGGCTGCTCGGCCTGCGCCGTGCGGAACGGACGCAGCGTGGACACCACCATGGGCCTCACTCCGCTGGAGGGCCTGGTGATGAGCCGGCGCAGCGGCAGCCTCGACCCCGGCGCGCTGCTGTGGCTGCAGCGGCGGCACGGTCTGAGCACGGACGAATTGGATGACGCACTCCACCGGCATTCCGGTCTGCTCGGCCTCTCCGGTACCTCGGGAGACACCCGGGACCTGGTGCGCGCCCGCGCGGAGGGTGATGCCGCGGCCGCTCTGGCGCTGGCTACGTTCACACTCAGCTGCCGCAGGGGCATCGCCTCGATGGCCGCCTCGCTGGACCGCCTGGACGCGCTGGTCTTCACCGGGGAGATCGGCGAAGACCAACCCGAGGTACGTGAGGAGATCTGCTCGGCCCTGACTGTTCTCGGCGTACGAGGCGGGCTGCTCGTCCCCGAACTGGAAGAGTTGATGCGAGAGGGCCTCCGACGCATCGATCAGGCCGGGAGAGGTGTCCCGGTCCTCGTGGTCGCAACCGGCGAGACACAGCAGATCGCCGCCGAGACCCGACGGGTGCTCGGCATGTGACTGGCCAGGGCAACTGCCACACATCCACACTTACCTGGCCCGCGCACAGAACCGGCCTCCTGTACCAGGACGGCACGGGGGCGCCCGGCGCCCCATGGCGTGCCGCTGCTGACCCCGGCCCGGCTCCCGGTACTTCCCCCTTCGCGTCACCCCACCTGGGCCCCGTCCTTCTCGCTCTGCGGGGGCGGGGCCTGGTGCTGCCATGCCATCCGCCGTCCCTCCCGGCTGCGCCTGCTGTGCCGCGCCCTTCCCCCTGTCCCGGCCTCTTCGGCATCCGGCCCAGACTCGTGCCTTGCGGGGCTAGCTAGGACCGCCCCAGCCCGTGCCGGCCTCTTCGCTGACAGTCGGCGTCCGCGCTCGGTGCGCCGCCGCCCGGCCGGGGGCAGCCTGGCGAAGACAGAGGAGCAGAGCCTTCGCCGCGGTCAGCGCCCTTGATGCTGGGGCCGCTGTACCTGGATCTGTAGAGCAGCAGCCTGGCTTTCGCTGAAAGAACCTTGCCTTCTTGCTGCCACGCCATGTCCCTTCGGCGACGACTTCCATGCCTCCTCCATGCGGGCCAGCAACTGCTCATGAGGGCTGAGCTCGAGCTCCGTAGGAGCCGCGGCCGAAGCCGCGGCACGGGCTCTTCGAATCTCGCGTTTGACGTCGGCACGGGCACTGACGGCCTCTTGGCGCTCCTCCTGCAGCACCGCAGGGGCCGGTGGTTCGCGCAGGAGGTGCGACACCATGCCGTCCGGGAGTGTCATGAATCAGGTGGGCACCCGCTCTGAAGGGACCCCTGATGGACGCGGAGAACGGTCACCTGATCGAGGACGCTGACGGCGTGTCGGTTGTGGTGGTGGACGATGACGTTGACGGTGCCGGTGTGACATCGAAGACGACGGCGGCGAGCCGGGAAGCAGCGGCCGCGCACGGGCTGAGCCCCAGGCTGATGGACGAGCTGGCCGAGCTGGCCGCCGACAAGGTCCGCGACGGCGGGCTCAGGCTGATGGGCGAGGGCGGCCTGCTGGTCGACCTCACCCGGCACCTGATGCAGGCCGCCGTCGAGGCGGAGATGGACAGCTAGGCCCACCGTGAAGTCGGCGACAATGAGTTGGCGCCAGGGTTATCGATCGGGCGGCGACCGGAGCGTCGGGACCATCGCATGGCGATGAGGCTAGCGCGGCCACAAGGAGCACGATGCCGATGATCAGCAGGTAGCCCAGCCTTCTGATGCTGCGCCGACGATTCCCAACACGGCGGCGAGAAGAACGAGAAGCAGGAAGAGGGCCATGGAGCGAACACATCCTTGGGCTGAGCGCGGGCGGTCAGCGGCGCGCGAGTTGCCGTTCGCCGCCCACGCTCGGCTGGTACGGCATGTCGTAGTGCTGGAAGAATGCTTCTTCTGCCTCTGCGGGCAGGATGTCGTCCATGCCGAACCTTTTCCACCTTGCCCTGGCGTAGGAGATCTTGAGGCAGTCCGGTCCGAGGATCGCGTCGTTGAGGGGGACGAAGGCCGGGCGGTGTCGGGTGGGGAGTCCGGTCCGGACCGTGGCATGGCCAGCTCGTCGGTCGTGGTGTCCACATAGATCAGTTCGAGCACGCCGATCTTGTGGCCCTTCGGGTCGACGACGTTGTGGTTGTGCCGCTCACGGATATCGACTGCCTGGATCATGGCCTGCCCTCCTGAGCCGTTCACCCGGTCGGTACGAGCCATTCCACGGAGTTGCAGACGGCAGCCCTTTGCCCTTCCAGGTCATCCGGGAAGCTGTGGTCGCGTCCTCGCGCGGCGACGGTATCGGCCGTGGTAGTCGACAGTCATGCCGATGAAGCCTTCCAGTGCAGCAGACCGTTCATCTCTGTTCGGACGGCTACGCCGCGCGATCATCCATTCACCGGTCGGGCGCGGATGGCGGCGGAGCAGCGATCTGGAGTTGGGGCCGCGTTCGTTGGGCTTCGCGGCGCTGGGGTTTCTCACGCTGGTGCCGTTGCTGATCATTGTTTCCTCGGCCGATCCGGAGCGCGGGCGGGGGTTTGCGCAGTGGCTGGGGGAGGGACTCGGCGTGTCGACGGCCTCCAGAGCAGAGGTGGAGGACCTGTTCACCCGGCCAGGTCAGGCTCTGCGGACCACGACCGCGTTCGGCATTGCCGTCCTCGCCGTCTTCGGTCTGACCTTCGCGGCGGCGGTGCAGGCCGGCTACGAGAAAGTATGGGATTTGCCGCAGGCGCGCTGGTGGGCCAGATGGCGGCATGTGGTGTGGCTCGGCGTACTCACCGGCTACCTCTTCGCCGCCGCCACCACCACGCTGCGACGAGAGTCCCCGGCCGGCGCATTCGCCGCAACGCTGAGCGCCGTCCTGTTCTTCTGGTGGTCCCAGCGCATGCTGCTCGGTGGGCGGGTCCGCTGGCGTGCGCTGTTGCCCGGCGCGGTCGCCACCATGTTGGGACTGCTCGGCCTCAGGGTCTTCTCCCAGCTCGTCTTCTCGCCATTGATCGCATCCAACGCCGTCACTTACGGCGCCATCGGAACCGTCCTGGTCCTCCAGTCCTGGCTGGTCGGCGTGGGCATCGTCGTCTTCGGCGGTGCGCTGGTCGGCCGCCTGGTGCACGAGGAGATCCCACGCGCGGCACATGCACTGAAACGGCGAGGGTGACATCCCGGAGCTGGTCATGCCTGACTCAGGCAGGAGCCCACGCCCCTCCGGTGGGTTTCCGTGGGCAGTCACCGCCGGAGCAGGGCGCGGACAGCCCAGCATCAGTGCCTGCGCGGTGCCGTTTGAGGGCCGCTGCTTTCCGCTGGCGGGTCGGGGTGCGTCGCTCACTGCGGTTCGGTCCCGGGACCCGAGCCCTCACCTGCGGCTGCTTCGCAGCCTGCACCACTGTCGCCGTCCATGCGGCGGGCCAGGAACACAGAGATGGGTCACCCCGCGCCCCCGACTTTCGGATTGATCTCTGCGCAGCCTCCCTGCCGAGCGCGGAGGTGGTCATCGTCCGGGGGCTGGGGACTCTCCCACCGGCGTAGTCCTGCCCGCACGCCGCAAGCAGCTCTGCGCCGGACAGCCTTGCATGGCTCAGATACACCCCTGACGCCTGTTCAGGGAGTGCGTCGACGACTAGCTTGTGTGGTGCGGCCCGGGCCCCCGGCAGCGTCGAGAAGTCACCGCGCTCCCTCGGGGCGCACCTTGCGCATCGATGCCGGAGCCCGCCTCGTCACGAGCG
>NZ_JBEXSW010000109.1:0-4617 GCF_040613775.1 Streptomyces sp. NPDC006208
CGCCCCGCCCCGCCGCGCGGGGCGAGCCCCGATCAGTCTCCGGCCCGGATCGGCGTTTCGGGGCCACTGGGCCGTCCTGCGGCGAACCGATGGCTTCGTACATGGCGTCCACGGCCCTGACGGCGCGCCTGTGGCTGCCGTGCATGATCCATCAGCCGGTTCCTGACGAGGTCATTGCTGCATTCGAGCGACTCTGCACCGAAGGTTTCACGCCCCGACCCGTACCCGCCCGGCACCAAGCCGACTACGCCGGGATCTCCACCGTTCCGTGGTACGCGGGGACTGATTGTCGTCAGGGAAGTCCAACTGGGGGAGTCTTCCTCGCGGTCGCGGTCGCGGTCGCGGTCGCGGTCGCGGTCGCGTGCGGGAACGGGACGGCCCGATCCGGCCTGCGGGCCCGAGACAGGTGTGCGCCTGGCCGGGCGGCGCCGTTCATGCCTTGGATGATTCAGCCGGGCCAGCTTCCGGTGAGGCGCTTGGTTGCGGTGGCACCGCTGCGGTCGACGGCAGCCTTGACCAGCGCGAAAATGGCGCCCTGCAGGGTGGCGGCGAGCAGTACCTCGCCCCAGGTGCGGCCTTCGTCGGTGGCGTCGGGTGCCTCCTCGTCGTTTCCGAGCTTCTTCCAGAGCTGGCCGAAGAGAGTGCCGGCCAAGGCTCCGCTGAGGCCGCCGAGCGCGAGCCCGACGGGCTTGTAAGCGATCTTCGATGCTTTCATCGCTGCCTCCGACGTCGCATGATCACGCACAGGACCAGGGCGATGGCGGCTCCGGCGAGAAGAGGCGTGGGGTTCCGGCGTGCTGTCTCGGCTGCGTGGTGCGCCTGGTGCTGGACGGGTTGCGGCGCTTTCTCGCGCCACTTCTCGCCGGCGGTCGTGGCGGTGGCGGCGAGGTGTTCCCGGGCGCGGCCGGCCGTGTGGGCCAGGTGGTCCTTGAACTCGGTGGCGCTGTGCTGAGCGCGGGCTTTGACGTCCGTCTTCCCGGCGAGCGCTTCGACGGTTTCGCCGAGTTCCTCCCGGGTCTCCGTGATCTGCGCCCGCAGCTCCTCGGGCGTGGGTGAGGCGTCACCGGACCTGTCGTCGGGGACGGGGCTGTTGCTCATCGCTGTGCCCTTTCCTTGATCTCTTCGACGTCACGCTTGACGCTGTCAACAGTCTGTTGAGGGGGCGGCGGTGTGGCCCGTTTGATGTTCTTCCTGCCCATGGCCGCGAGGACCGCGGCAATAAGGAACAGAACACCGGTGACGATCAGGGCGGCCGCCCACCAGGGCAGTACGAGCGCGAGTGCGATGATCGCCGTCGCGACCAGCGCCTGCAGGCCGAGAACCGCTACCAGACCTGCTCCGCCGAACAGCCCGCCGCCGAGGCCGAACCGTTTGCCCTTCTGGGTCATCTCGGCCCGTGCGAGCTCCATTTCCTCGCGAACCAGCTGCGTGATCTGCTGCGACGCCCGGGATATGAGTTCGCCGGTCGGCTCCTCCGACAGGCTGCGGTGCATTCCGCTCATGAGGGGTCACCACCTTCCGGAAGCACTCATTCCGTTTACCCGGTCGGCGGGACTTGAGTCATGCCCGCCGACCTCCGCCGAGTGGTGCGAGCCGCTCTGTCCAGGCGTCGGCCCCGCAGGCATCCGAATCGATCTCAATCGTCACGGCTTCACATGTGCCGCCGTGACTACGGGCGGGTTTCCGGGCGCCGGGAACGGACACCCAGGACGTTATGACCCGTTTTGAGAAACTGCGGCACAGCGATGAGCAGGCCCCCGAGGGTGAGGGCCGCCGTTCCGACGAGGCGGGACCGCAGCCCGCCGCCGGAACGGACACCGACCCCGGTCCACATCCCGAGGTGGAGGAGAACGCCCCCGACAAGCCGACCGAGATGCCGAAGAGGGCATGGGGCCAGGTCCTGCGCCGGACCGTCGATGAATTCAAGGACGACGAGCTGACGGATCGTGCGGCGGCACTGACCTACTACGGCGTACTGGCCCTGTTCCCGGCCCTTCTGGTACTCGTCTCCCTGCTCGGCATAGCGGGGCGGGGCACCACACAGAAGGTGCTGGAGAACATCCAGCAACTCGCGCCCGGCGCCGCCCGGGACGTGATCACGAACGCCGTGACACAGCTCCAGGGCAGCAGCGGCACCGGCTCGCTCCTGGCGATCGTCGGCCTCCTTGTTGCCCTGTGGTCCGCCTCCGCCTACGTCGCCGCGTTCATCCGTACCTCGAACGCCGTGTACGAGCTGCCCGAGGGGCGCCCGGTGTGGAAGGTGCTCCCCGTCCGCCTGGGGATCACGGTCGCGCTGATGGTGATGGCGTGCGTGAGCGCGCTGATCGTCGTCCTGAGCGGCGGCATCGCGCGGCGGATCGGCACGGCGCTCGGCATCGGCGACACCGCGATGACGGTCTGGTCGATCGTGAAGTGGCCGGTCCTGGTCGTGCTGGTCACGCTGATGATCGCGCTGTTGTACTGGGCGGCCCCCAACGCCAAGGGCCGCGGCTTCAAATGGGTCACCCCGGGCAGCTTCCTCGCCGTGGTGATCTGGATGGCGGCCTCGGGCGCCTTCGCGGTGTACGTGGCCAACTTCGGCTCCTACAACAAGACCTACGGCACCCTCGCCGGAGTGATCATCTTCCTGATCTGGCTGTGGATCACGAACCTTGCGATCCTGCTGGGTCTGGAGTTCGACGCGGAACTCGCCCGCGAACGCGCCATTCGCGGTGGGCATCCCGCTACCAAGGAGCCCTACGTGGAGCCCCGCGACACCCGCAAGTGGACCGACGACGACCGCCGACGGATGGAATGACGGAGCCCCCCGCGTTCCTGGCCGTCGGCGGTTCTGCGTGCTGCTGGACAGCGAGCGAAGGCCCCGGGTGGTGCTGGCTGGGCGAGTTGTCCCTCCCCTGCGAGCCCTGAAGCCCCGTCCAGTGGCGGAGTAGTGAACGGATGCCCAGCGCCACGCACGCTGTTGGTTCACTCCAGCGACTCTCTCGGTGTCGTCCACTTCAGGCGTCCTGTTCGCTCGGGCTTCGCCGTCGTGGGAAGGGATGCAGCCACACGCATCAACCGACTCTCCTCCAGGCCCAGCAGCGCTGTCCGGGCGCCGCGCAGGGCCAAGCACCGGGCGATGCCCTCACCCAGGCCGCGGGCAGCACCTGTCACGACGGCGACTCGGTCCTGCAAGACGTGCTGCTCGTGAATCACTGCATACTCCAGACGCGGCAAGTGGACTTGCAGGCCTTAATCGACCCTGCTTCGACTGCGGCTGATGGACCGAAACGAGCAGACGGGATTGTGGGAGCGCCACGCTGGTGCGTAGAAGACACGCTCGCCGCGGACGTGGCTGCGCATCGATCGATGGGCAGCTCTGGCGGGGTCCCTGCTGCGATGGAGGGTTTGGACGCCATGAGCTGCGACGCAATTGGGGCGAGCGTAGGGCCGATCAGGTGGAACTCCTGGCGTTCCACGCTCCGCTGACCGCTGACCGCTGACCGCTGACCGCTGACCGCTGACCGCTGACCGCGCGCGGGCGTGGCGGTCTGCACTGGTCTGGCCATCGGTCGGCTCCACGATGACCGGTCGACCGTTTCGGCTGTCTAGCCGGCGCTCCGTTTGCCGGGCGGGTCCTGGGGGTCCACACCGGTCGAGGCGGAGGCGTCCTTGGTTCCGCTGGGACGCTGTGAGCGACCTCTTCGGCCCTTGTCGTGCATGCCCTTTTCGCCAGAGCCCTTGCCCTGCTCTTCCCCGCGGCGGCTGGTGCTCTCGACGGTGTCACCGGGGACGGTTTTCGACTCCTCCTCGGAGACCTTCCTGCCGCTGCCCTTCGCGGGGGCGGATTCATCCGGGTGGAAGGAGCGGTGGGCGCTCGGGTTTTCCTGTTGACGAGTCTCGTCCACGTCGTGCGCCCAGCCGTGCTGAGCGCCCGTGTGTCGGCTCGGGCCCTCGCCCTGTGAGGGCTGAGACGGCTTCGGATGCTTGGGCATGACCTCACCTGCCTGTCCTTCGGAATGCATGCACGCGTTTTGTCTTGTTATATCGCAATTATCCCACCTGCGGTCGGAGCGGTCATCGCAGCCATGTGCTCTACGGGGCGAACTCCTAGGTGGGTTGCAACCCGGCCGGGACTTGCTGATCAGGGGCGAGACCCGGGTTTGCCCCGCGGTTGGGCGGGGAGCCGTGAGAAGAGGGGTCTCCCGTCACCGGAGGACGTCATGATCATCCTCGGAGTCATTCTGCTCATCATCGGCCTCGTGGCCGGCCTCGGCATTCTCTGGACCATCGGGATCATCCTGGTCGCGATCGGAGTTCTGCTGTGGATTCTGGGAGGGGTAGGACATGCGGTAGGCGGACGACGGCACTACTGGTAACCGCGGCGCTTCCATCAGGGCATTCGGCGAAGCATGCCGGCGACGCCCTCCCCGCACAGCATCGAACGTCAGCATGGCCCGGTCCTGCTCCTTCGCGCTGTGAACCGATTTCCCCGAGCCCACGTGCTCACAGCCGACGGAAAGATCCCGGTCACGATGACAAATCATGCTCCTGTTCGTCCCCCGCCCTCACAGACGTCCGGCAGTGACTTCGCCAGACTGTCGAAGGTGATAGCCGACGCCGGGCTGATGCGCCGTC
>NZ_JBEXSW010000110.1:0-4073 GCF_040613775.1 Streptomyces sp. NPDC006208
GCCGGATTACGTGGCGGGTCACTCGGTGGGCGAGATTGCGGCCGCGCATGTGGCGGGTGTGCTGTCGCTCGATGATGCGGCGAAGCTGGTGTCGGTGCGTGCTGCGCTGATGCAGGCGCTGCCTGCGGGCGGTGCGATGGTTGCTGTGCAGGCGACCGAGGACGAGGTCCTGCCGCACCTGACCGACGGTGTCGGTATCGCGGCGATCAATGGTCCGCACTCCGTCGTGGTCTCCGGTGCCGAGGATGCCGTGCTGGAGATCGCCGAGGTCTTCACGCAGCAGGGCCGCAAGACGTCCCGGCTGAAGGTCAGCCACGCCTTCCACTCGCCGTTGATGGACCCCATGCTGGAGGACTTCGCCGAGGTCGTCCGCGGTCTGACCTTCAGTGAGCCGCTGATTCCGGTGGTCTCCAACTTCACCGGCCGTCTTGCCGAGCCGTACACCCCCGAGTACTGGGTCCGGCACGTCCGTGAGGCGGTCCGTTTTGCGGATGGTGTGCAGACCCTGCACGACCTGGGCGTGAGCACCTTCGTGGAGATCGGCCCCGGCGGCGTGTTGAGCGCCCTCACCCAGGGCTGCCTGGACGACGACGTGGTCACCGTCCCCGTACTACGCGCCGACCGCCCCGAACCGCAGGCGATCACCACGGCGTACGCTCAGCTGCACGTCTGCGGCGTGGAAGTGGACTGGCACGCCTTCCTCCCCGGCGCCCGGCGCATCGACCTGCCCACGTACGCCTTCCAGCGCGAGCGCTACTGGCTCGACGCCCCCGCCTCCGCCGGTGACATGCGCGCGGTGGGCCAGGGCGAGGCCGGTCACCCGCTGCTCGGCGCCGCCGTGCCGCTGGCCGACGGCGACGGGCACCTGCTCACCGGGCGGCTCTCGGCGCACACGCATCCGTGGCTGGTGGATCACACCGTGAACGGGGTCGTCCTCCTGCCGGGAACCGCGTTCGTCGAGCTGGCGATCACCGCTGCCGACGCCGTGGGCTGCGACCTGCTGGAAGAACTGACGCTGGAGACACCGCTGTTCGTGCCCGGGCGCGGCGGCGTCGCACTGCAGGTGCGCGTCGGCGCCGACGACGGCTCCGGCCGCAGGCCGCTGACCGTGCACTCGCGGATCGACGACGGGGACACGCACGCCCACGAGGACGAGTCCGAGCGGACGTGGGTCCGGCACGCCTCCGGCTCGCTCGCCGTCGCCACGGACCCGGTGGACGGCTCGCTCGCCGCATGGCCGCCCGCGGCCGCGGAGCCGGTCGACGTCGACGGCTTCTACGACCGTCTCGCGGGAATGGCATTCGAGTACGGCCCGGTCTTCCAGGGGCTGCGTGCCGCGTGGCGGAGCGGGGACGACTTCTTCGCCGAGGTGGAACTGCCCGGCGCGGAGCGGACGGCCGCGGGTGCGTACGGTCTGCACCCCGCGCTGTTCGACGCGGCCCTGCACACCGTCTGGCTGGGTGCGGTCGAGCCCGAGGCCGGGACGGGGAACGGGCTGCTGCCGTTCGCCTGGAGCGGCGTGCGCCTGGCGGCCGCCGGAGCCTCCGTCCTGCGGGTGAAGGTCTCGCGCGCAGGCACCGGCACCTCCACGGTGTCGTTGGTTCTGGCCGACGGCACCGGCGAGCCGGTCGCGCGGATCGACTCCCTGACGCTGCGCCCGGTCCCCGCCGACCAGTTGCGCGCCGGTTCCGGCAGCGACGACTCGGTCTTCGGCCTGGAGTGGACACCGGTCAGCCTGCCGACCGCGCCGGACGGCATGAGGATCGAGACGTACGAGGACCTCGCCGCTCTGCAGGCCGCAGCCCCGCTGCCGGACGCCGGAGCCGAGGCCGTGGTCGTGCCGTGCCCGACCGGGGCCGGCGCGGACCTCGCCACCCGGGTCCGCGAGGTCACCAATGCCGTGCTGGAACTGGTGCAGTGGTGGCTCGCCGAGGAACGCCCGTCGCGTCTGGTGCTGGTGATGCGTACGGGAGACCTGGTCCAGTCGGCGGTCCGCGGGCTGGTGCGCTCGGCGCAGAGCGAGAACCCCGACCGCATCGTGCTGGTCGAGACCGATGCCGATGCCGATGGCGACAGCGGTGACGATGCCGGTCTCGCCGGGCTGCTGCCCGGCCTGATCGCCTCCGGTGAGCCGCAGGGCGAGGTGCGCGCGGGCGAGGTCCGGGTGCCGAGGCTGGTCCGCATCGCCGCGCCGCACGCGGAGACGGAGCTCTCTGACCTCGGTTCCGGCACCGTCCTGCTGACCGGCGCGTCGGGCGGGCTGGGCGGACTGTTCGCTCGCCATCTGGTCGCCGAGCACGGTGTCCGCAGCCTGCTGCTCGTCAGCCGCCGCGGCGGGGACGCACCTGGTGCGGCCGAGCTCACCGCCGACCTGACCGCGCAGGGCGCCGATGTCACCTGGGCCGCCTGCGACGTGGCCGACCGCGATGCCGTGCGTGAACTCCTGACCGGGCGGAGCCTGTCCGCGATCATCCACACCGCCGGTGTCGTGGACGACGGCATCATCGGTTCGCTGACTCCCGAGCGGCTGGACGGCGTGTTCCGCCCCAAGGTCGACGCGGCGTTGAACCTGCACGACCTGTCCGGTGACCTGTCCGCGTTCGTGGTCTTCTCCTCCGTGGCGGGCACTCTCGGCACGCCAGGCCAGGGGAACTACGCCGCCGCCAACACCTTCCTCGACGCCCTCGCCGAGCACCGCCGTGCCCAGGGCCTGCCCGCCACCTCGCTGGCCTGGGGCCTGTGGGCGCAGGACAGCGAGAGCGCGATGACCGGCAGCCTCGATCACACCGATCTCACCCGCATCAAGCGCATGGGCCTCGCCGCGATCCCGTCGGCGGACGGGCTGCGGATGTTCGACGCGGCCCTGGCCACCGGGCGGGCGGCAGTCGTCCCGATCCGGCTCAACACCTCCGCCTTCCGCGACGGACAGGGACAGCAGGCCGTTCCGCCGGTGCTGCGCGGACTGGTCCGGGTCGCGCCGGTGCGGCGCGCGGCAGCGGCGGCGAAGGCGGCATCGTCCTCCCTGGGCCGGCGGCTGGCCGGGCTGCCGGAGGCCGAGCGAGAGCAGGCGGTGCTGGACCTGGTCCGTACCGAGGTCGCCGCCGTGCTCGGCCACGCCGGCGCACAGTCGGTCGGCGCGGACGACTCGTTCAAGGACATCGGGTTCGATTCGCTGACCGCCGTCGAACTGCGCAACCGGCTCAACTCGGCCGTTGGCATGCGCCTGCCCGCCACACTGATCTTCGACTACCCGAACCCGCTCACCCTCGCCCGCTTCCTGACCGCCGAAGCCGCGGGCTCCGGCGAGGCGGCGGCCGTGCCGGCGACCGTCTCCACGGCCACCGGCGCGGCGGACGAGCCGATCGCGATCGTGGGCATGGCCTGCCGCTACCCCGGCGGGGTGCAGTCGCCCGAAGACCTGTGGCAGCTGGTGTTCTCCGGCCGCGACGCGGTGTCGGGCTTCCCCGAGGACCGCGGGTGGGACGTCGAGAGGCTCTACGACCCGAACCCCGACCAGTGGGGGACCAGCTACACCCGTGACGGCGGTTTCCTGCACGACGCGGCGGACTTCGACGCGGAGTTCTTCGGGATCTCGCCGCGTGAGGCGCTGGCGATGGACCCGCAGCAGCGGCTGCTGCTGGAGACGTCGTGGGAGGCGTTCGAGCGGGCCGGCATCGATCCGGCCTCGGTGCGAGGCAGCAGGACCGGTGTCTTTGCCGGCGTGATGTACCACGACTACGGCGGGCGCGTGCACACCTCGCCGGCAGGTCTTGAGGGCTACCTCGTCAATGGCAGTGCGGGCAGCGTCGCTTCGGGGCGCGTCTCGTACACCTTCGGTCTTGAGGGTCCTGCGGTCACGGTCGACACGGCGTGCTCGTCCTCGCTCGTGGCACTGCACCTGGCGACCCAGTCGCTGCGGAGCGGCGAGTGCTCGATGGCCCTGGTCGGCGGCGTCACGGTGATGGCCGGCCCGGCCGTGTTCGTGGAGTTCAGCCGTCAGCGGGGCTTGTCGGCGGACGGCCGGTGCAAGGCGTTCGCCGCTGGTGCGGACGGTACGGGGTGGGCCGAGGGCG
>NZ_JBEXSW010000111.1:0-3930 GCF_040613775.1 Streptomyces sp. NPDC006208
CTGAAGTCCAACATCGGCCACGCCCAGGCCGCCGCCGGCGTCGGCGGCATCATCAAGATGGTCATGGCGATGCGCCACGGCGTCATCCCGCAGACCCTGCACGTCGAGGAGCCGACGCCGCACGTGGACTGGTCGGCCGGTGAGGTCCGGCTGCTGACCGAGGCCATGGAGTGGCCGGAGACGGACCGCCCGCGCCGTGCCGCCGTGTCGTCCTTCGGCGTCAGCGGCACCAACGCCCACACCATCATCGAACAGGCCCCGGCCCACGACGAGGAGGCCACCACCCCGCCGGCCCCGGCCCTGCTGCCGTGGGTGCTCTCCGCCAAGAGCAGCGCAGCACTGCGCGATCAGGCGCGACGGCTGCTGTCCTTCGTGGAGGAAGGTATGTCACCTGCCGATGTCGGCTTCTCGCTGGCCACCACCCGCAGCACACTGCGCCACAGGGCAGCGGTCATCGGCGAGAGCTGTGACGACTTCCGCCGCGGACTGGGCTACCTGGCCGCCGGAATGCCGTCGCCCGGTATCGTCCAGGGTCGGCCGGGAGGCAAGGCCGGGTTCCTGTTCTCGGGGCAGGGTTCGCAGCGCCTGGGCATGGGGCGCGAGCTGTACGCGGCGTTCCCGGTCTTCGCCGAGGCCTACGACGAGGTGTGCGCGCGGCTGGACGCTCCGGTCGACGTCGATGCCGAAACGCTTCACCAGACCGGGTGCACCCAGCCCGCGCTGTTCGCCGTCGAGGTGGCGCTGTTCCGGCTCCTCGAATCCTGGGGCGTGCGGCCGGACTACGTGACCGGTCACTCCGTAGGCGAGATCGCGGCCGCGCATGTGGCGGGTGTGCTGTCGCTCGACGACGCGGCGAAGCTGGTCTCCGCTCGTGCTGCGCTGATGCAGGCGCTGCCTGCGGACGGTGCGATGGTGGCGGTCCAGGCGACCGAGGACGAGGTGCTGCCGCACCTCACCGAGCAGGTGGGTATCGCGGCGATCAATGGACCTCAGTCCGTGGTGATTTCCGGTGCCGAGGATGCCGTGCTGGAGATCGCCGAGGTCTTCACGCAGCAGGGTCGTAAGACGTCCCGGTTGAAGGTCAGCCACGCCTTCCACTCGCCGCTCATGGACCCGATGCTGGAGGACTTCACCGAGGTCGTCCGCGGCCTGACCTTCAGCGAGCCGCAGATTCCGGTGGTCTCCAACCTCACCGGCCGCCTGGCCGAGCCGTACACCCCCGAGTACTGGGTCCGCCACGTCCGTGAAGCGGTCCGCTTCGCCGACGGTGTGCAGACCCTGCACGACCTGGGCGTGAGCACCTTCGTCGAGATCGGCCCCGGCGGCGTCCTCAGCGGAATGGCGCAGGGCTGCCTGGACGAGGCTGTCACTGTGCCCGTCCTACGCGCCGACCGCCCCGAGCGGCAGGCCCTCGTCACGGCACTGGCACACCTGCACACGCACGGCGTCCCCGTGGACTGGAGCGCCTTCTTCTCCGGTGCCCGCAAGGTCGACCTGCCGACGTACGCCTTCCAGCGCGAGCGGTACTGGGTGGACGTGCCGCAAACCACTGCCGCCGCCGCGGTGGCGGACCCGGTCGATGCGGAGTTCTGGGAGACCGTGGAGCGCGAGGACCTGCAGGCCCTCGCCGGCACCCTCGACATCCGCGCCGAGGACGCGTTCAGCGACGTCCTGCCGAGGCTGTCGTCGTGGCGGCGGCAGCGCAAGGAGCAGTCCACCGTGGACGGCTGGCGCTACGGCATCACCTGGAAAGGGATCCCCGTCCCCGAGGGCCCGGCCCGGAACGGTGTATGGCTGGTTCCGGTCAGCGCTGCGCAACTCGGCGACGACTGGGTCACCGCGTGCCTGCGCGGGCTGACCGACCGCGGTCTGGCTCCGCTGCCGGTCCCGGTCGAGCCGGCCACCGGCCGCAAGGACCTGGCCGCGCAGCTCGCCGAGGCGGCCGGTGACCACACCGTGGCGGGCGTCCTGTCACTGCTCGCCATCGACGGCAAGCCCGCCCCGGCGGCCGCCGCACTGACCACCGGCGTTGCGCTGTCCGTCCTGCTCGTCCAGGCACTGGGCGACGCGGGCGTCGATGCCCCGCTGTGGTGCGCGACCCGGAACGCGATGGGCGTGAGTCCCGCCGACGAGGTGGCGGACCCCTTCCAGTCCCAGGTCTGGGGCCTGGGACGCGTAGCGGCGCTGGAGCACGCGCAGCGCTGGGGCGGTCTGGTCGACCTGCCCGGGACGATCGACGACCGCATCGCCGGTCGTCTCGCCGCGGTGCTCGGCCAGTCGGCCGAGGACCAGGTCGCGATCCGCGACCGCGGTGTGTTCGGGCGGCGCTTGTCCCGTCTGCCTGCAGGCCGGAACGGCCGTTCGTGGTCGCCGCGCGGCACGGTGCTGATCACGGGTGGTACGGGTGCGCTGGGCGGCCATGTCGCCCGCTGGCTGGCGGGTGCGGGCGCCGAACATCTGGTGCTGACCAGCCGGCGCGGCATCGATGCTCCCGGCGCCGGTGAGCTGACGTCTGCGCTGGAGGCGCTGGGCGCTCGTGTGACGGTCGCGGCCTGTGACGTGGCAGACCGCGAGGCGCTGGCCGCGCTGCTCGCCGAACACCCCGTGAACGCCGTCATCCACACGGCCGGCACCGCCGAGGCCGGCATGCTCGCCGAGACGAGTCTCGACGACTTCGCGGCTACGGTCGCCGCGAAGGCCCTCGGAGCCGTACACCTCCACGAATTGCTCGGCGATCAGGAGCTGGACGCCTTCGTCGTCTTCTCCTCCATCTCCGGTGTGTGGGGAGGCGGCGGGCAGGCCGCGTACTCGGCCGCGAACGCCTTCCTCGACGGCCTGGCGCAGCACCGGCGGGCCCGGGGCCTCGCCGCGACCGCGATCGCCTGGGGCCCGTGGGGCGAGGGCGGCATGGTCGCCGACGCCGGGGACGAGGAGCGGCTGCGGCAGCGCGGCCTGACGGTGCTGAGGCCGAACCGGGCGATCTCCGCGCTGCACGGTGCGCTGAGCGACGGGGACGGTGTGGTCACCGTGGTGGACGTGGACTGGGAGCGGTTCGCCGTCCCGTTCACCGTCAGCAGGCCGAGCGTGCTGCTGAGCGACCTGCCCGAGGTCAGGGACGCCCTGGCCGAGGAGCCCGCCGAGCAGGCCGCGGAACCGTCGGCGCTGAAGGCGAAGCTGTCCGGGCTGTCCGAGGGCGAACAGCAACGCCTGCTCGTGGACACGGTGTGCGCGCTTTCGGCGGCCGTCCTCGGCCACAGCGGCTCCGCGGCGGTGGAACCGGACCTGGCGTTCCGGGACCTCGGCTTCGACTCCCTCACAGCGGTCGAGCTGCGCAACCTGCTCACCGCCGACACCGGCCTGACCCTGCCCGCGACGCTGGTCTTCGACCACCCGACGCCCGATGCGATCGCCCGGTACCTGCGGAGCGAACTCGCCGACGAGGCCGGCCCGGCCGAGGTGTCGGTCTTCAGCGAGCTGGACCGGCTGGAGTCGGTGATCTCGAGGGCCGCCTCGGCGGAGGAGACGGTCCGGTCAGGCGTGCGGAGGCGGCTGCAGGAGCTGCTGTCCCTGGTGAACTCCGCCGGAGAGCAAGGCGCGGAATCCGCTGACGCGCAGCGGCAGCTGCAGGACGCGACGATCGACGACATCTTCGATCTGATCGATCAAGATCTAGAAATTTCCTAGTTCTTGGCGCTCTACCTTTAACGACAGCTGAGGACGGATGGGGCGGATGAGCAGCAACGAAGACAGGCTTCTCGAGTATCTCAAGCGTGTCACCGGGGACCTTCGCCAGGTCCGGGAGCGCCTTCGCGAGATCGAGGAGAAGGACCAGGAACCCATCGCGATCGTCGGCATGGCATGCCGCTACCCGGGTGGTGTGCGCTCGCCCGAGGACCTGTGGCAGCTGGTGGTCTCCGGTGGTGACGCGGT
>NZ_JBEXSW010000112.1:0-3890 GCF_040613775.1 Streptomyces sp. NPDC006208
GCATCGGCGAACACCGGGAACGCCGCATACAGCTCACGCCCCATCCCCAACCGCTGCGACCCCTGACCCGAGAACAAGAACCCGACCTTGCCCCCGGATCGGGCGCGCCCCAGCGTCACGTTCGCCGCCGGTTCGCCTGTGGCAAGGGCCTCCAGCCCCGCCCGCAGTTCGGCTGCGTCGGTGCCGATCACCGCAGCCCGGTGCTCCAGCGCCGATCGCGTCGTGGCGGACGAGAATCCGGCGTCGACCGGAGAGACGTCGCCGGCCGCGAAGGCCAGCAGACGCTCGGCCTGCGCCCGCAGCGCCACCTCGCTCTTCGCCGACAGCACCCACGGCACGGGCACCGGTCGGTGTACCGCGGCCGGCTCGGCTTCGGCCGCGGCGGGCGCCTCCTCGATAATCGTGTGCGCGTTGGTGCCGCCGATGCCGAAGGACGACACCGCGGCCCGGCGGGGCCCGGCGGTCCCGGGCCATTCCACCGGCTCGGTCAGCAGCCGTACGGCGCCCGCCGACCAGTCGACGTGCCCGGTCGGCTCGTCCACGTGCAGCGTCTGCGGCAGCACACCGTGCTGCATGGCCAGCACCATCTTGATCACACCGGCCACACCCGCCGCAGCCTGCGTGTGACCGATGTTGGACTTGACCGATCCCAGCCACACCGGCCGGTCGTCGGAGTGCTCCTGGCCGTACGTCGCCAGCAGCGCCTGCGCCTCGATCGGGTCGCCCAGCTTGGTGCCCGTGCCGTGGGCCTCGACCGCGTCCACATCGGCGGGCGTGAGTCCGGCGGAGGCCAGTGCCTGCCGGATGACCCGCTGCTGCGACGGACCGTTGGGGGCGGTCAGACCGTTGGACGCACCGTCCTGGTTCACCGCGCTGCCGCACACCACTGCCAGCACCTGATGCCCGTGGCGCTGGGCGTCGGACAACCGCTCCACCAGCAGCAGGCCGACGCCTTCACCCCAGCCGGTGCCGTCGGCACCGGCCGCGAACGCCTTGCAGCGGCCGTCCGGCGACAGCCCGCGCTGACGGCTGAACTCCACGAACAGGTCCGGCGTGGTCATGACGGTGACGCCGCCGACCAGGGCCATCGAGCACTCGCCGCTCCGCAGTGCCTGTGCGGCTAGGTGGAGGGCCACGAGCGAGGACGAGCAGGCCGTGTCGACCGTGACCGCAGGACCCTCAAGACCGAACGTGTAGGAGATGCGGCCGGAGACGACCGACGCCGCCTTGCCCGTCAGCGCGTATCCCTCGATCTCCTCGGGAGCGTTGCGCAGCCCGTTGGCGTAGTCCTGGCCATTGGTGCCGATGAAGACACCGGTGCGGCTGGCGCGGACGGATACGGGGGCGATGCCGGCGCGCTCGAAGGCCTCCCACGAGGTCTCCAGCAGCAGGCGCTGCTGGGGATCCATGGCCAGCGCCTCGCGCGGCGAGATCCCGAAGAGGCCGGCGTCGAAGCGGTCGGCACCCTGGATGAAGCCGCCCTCACGCGCGTACGTCCTGCCGGACCGGTCGGGGTCGGGGTCGTAGAGCGAGTCGATGTCCCAGCCGCGGTCGGTGGGGAAGCCGGACACCGCGTCCCGGCCGGAGCGCAGCAGCTCCCACAGGTCCTCCGGCGACTGCACGCCGCCCGGGAAGCGGCAGCTCATGCTGACGATCGCGAGGGGCTCGTCGGTCGCGGCGGCGGCCGTCGCCTGCGCGGCCTCCGCTTCCAGCCCGTGCCGGCCGAGGAGTTCTTCGCGCAGGTGGCGGGCGAGCGCGGTGGGGGTCGGGTGGTCGAAGACCAGGGTCGTGGGCAGCTTGAGGCCGGTGGCCGTATTGAGCCTGTGGCGCAGTTCGACGGCGGTGAGCGAGTCGAAGCCGGTCTCGCGGAACGTCCGGTCGGCCTCGAAGGCGCCCTTGCCCGTGTGGCCGAGCACCGTGGCGGCCTGCTCACGGACCAGGTCCAGCAGGATGCGGTCCTGCTCCCCCCGCGTGGCGCCCAGGAGGCGCTGGACCAGCGCGGACGCGGGCACTTCGGCGCTCTGCGCCGCCTGGGCGCGTGCTTCGAGGGCCTTACGGGCCTCGGGCACACCGTGCAGCAGCGGGCAGGGGCGCGTGCCGGCGAAGGCCGGGACAAAGCGGTCCCAGTCCACATCCGCGACGGTCACGGACGTCTCGCCGTGGGTCAGCGCACCGTGCAGCACGGAGATCGCGGGAAGGGCCGCGATCGCCCGGACGCCGCGCCGCCGCAGGTGGTCGCCGGCGGCGCCGTCGGCCATGCCTCCGTCCGCCCACGACCCCCACGCGACGGCCAGCGCGGGCAGGCCCTGGGCACGGCGCTGCTCGGCGAGGGCGTCGAGGAAGGCGTTCGCGGCACCGTAGGCGCCCTGGCCGCCGTTGCCCCAGACACCGGTCATCGACGAGAAGAGGACGAAGGCGTCGAGGTCCTGGCGGTCCCGGGTTAGCTCGTGCAGGTGGAGCGCGGCGTCCACCTTGGGCCGCAGCACGTGGTTCAGGCGCTCGGGCGTGAGCGATTCGACCAGGCCGTCGTCGAGCACGCCTGCGGTGTGCACCACGGCGTTCACCGTGTGTTGCTCGAACAGCTCGGCGAGCGCGGTCCGGTCGGCCGCATCGCACGCGGCGACGGTGACCCGAGCGCCCAGCTCCTCCAGCTCCGCCCTGAGTTCGGCGGCGCCCGGAGCGTCGGGGCCCCGGCGGCTGGTGAGCAGCAGGTGTTCGGCTCCGGCGGTGGCGAGCCAGCGGGCCACATGCCCGCCGAGCGCACCCGTACCGCCGGTCACGAGCACCGTGCCGCGCGGCGACCAGGGCGCGTCCGCCGGTGCCGCGCTCTGCGGCGCGCGTACGAGACGGCGGCCGGACACGCCGGAGGCTCGTACGGCGAGCTGGTCCTCGTCGGCCTGGGCCAGCAGGCCGGCCAGTCGCTCCAGCGAGCGGGAGTCGAGTTCGGTGGGCAGGTCGACGAGCCCGCCCCAGCGCTGCGGCTGTTCCAGGGCGACGATCCGGCCCAGGCCCCAGATCTGGGCCGAGGCGGGGTCGGTGAGCGGGTCGGAGGGGCCGGTCGACACCGCGCCGGTGGTCAGGCACCACAGCGGGGCCTCTATCCCGGTGTCGCCGAGGGCCTGGACGAGCAGGACGAGCCGCTGGAGGGCGTCCGTTCCTGCCCCAGCCCCAGCCCCAGCCCCTGCCGCGGCGAACACGATGCCGTCGACCTGCCCGTGCCCGGCGTTGGCCAGGGTCCGGGCCAGCGCATCGCGGTCGGTGTCTTCGCCCACGACGAACGGGACGAGCTCGACGCCGAGTTCCGTGAGTCCGGCGTGGATCGCCGCGGTCCATGCGGTCTCCTCGGGGACCACGTAGAACCAGGTCTCCGACGGAGCGGCGCCCCCGATGTCGCCGAGCGGCTGCCAGGTGATCCGGTAACGCCAGCCGTCGGCGGTGGACTGCTCGCGCCGCTGCCGGCGCCAGGCGGACAGCTTGGGTGCGACCACGTCCAGTTCGGCGGGCTCCATCCCCAGGAGCGCACCGAGTGATGCGCGGTCCTCGCTCTCGACGGAGTGCCAGAACTCGGCGTCCATCGCCTCCGGGGCGCCGGCGGCTGCCACCTGAGGCGCATCGAGCCAGTGGCGCTCGCGCTGGAAGGCGTAGGTGGGCAGGTCGACGCGGCGGGCGCCCGGGAAGAGCGCCTGCCAGTCCGGGGAGATGCCGTGGGTGTGGAGCTGACCGATGGCGGTGACGATCGCGTACGGCTCGGGGCGGTCGGCGCGGAGTGCAGGGACGGTGACGACGTCGTCGTCGAGGCAGCCCTGGGTGAGGGCGCTGAGGACGCCGCCGGGGCCGATCTCGACGAAGGTGGTCACGCCCAGGTCGTGCAGGGTCTGCACACCATCCGC
>NZ_JBEXSW010000113.1:0-3889 GCF_040613775.1 Streptomyces sp. NPDC006208
GCCAGTCGCGTATCAGGACTCCGGCGACCGACCCGCCGTCGATCAGCTGCCGCAGGGTCTGTACCCCGTGGAAGAGGCCGTCCTCGCCCACGCCGCCGAGCTGGTCAGCGGGTGGCGCGCTCCCGCCACGGCAGCTCCGCCGTGACCGTCGTCGGGCCGCCCACCGGTGAGTGCAGAGCGAAGAGTCCGTCCACCGCGTCCAGCCGGTCCGCGAGCCCGGACATGCCGGTGCCGCCGTCCAGCCCGGCGCCGCCGCGGCCGTCGTCCACGACCTGAATCATCAGCCGGTCGTCGGAGCGCCATACGTCCACGGAGGCCCGGGTCGCCCGGGCGTGCTTGCTGACGTTCTGCAGCAGCTCGGACACGGTGAAGTACGCGATGCCCTCGATCGCCGCCGCCGGGCGCGTCCGAAGATCGACGGTCACCGTCACCGGCGCCGTACAGCGGGAGGCGACGGCGGAGAGTGCGGCGTCGAGGCCCCGGTCGGTGAGGACGGCGGGGTGGATGCCGCGGGCGAGGTCGCGCAGCTCCTGGAGCGCGAGCTTCACTTCGCCGTGCGCCTCGTCGACCATCGCCGCCGCAGCGTCCGGGTCCTCGAGCAGCTTCTCCTTGGCCAGGCCCAGACCCATCGCGAGGGCGACCAGGCGGGCCTGGGCCCCGTCGTGCAGATCGCGTTCGATACGGCGCAGGTCCGCGGCGGCCGTGTCGACGACCACGCCCCGGTCCGACTCCAGTTCGGCGATCCGCCGCTCCAGGTCGTCGGACGGGCACAGCAGGCCGCGCACCATGGCCCGGTCGGCGTTGGCCAGGCCGCGCGCGATGAAGGGCAGCACCGGCCACAGGACGAACAGGCCCACGAACGTGACCGTGAAGGTGAGAACGCCCCATGGCAGCCGGATGAACGAGTACAGCACCGTGCGCCAGGCCACCGGGTCCTTGAGCTGCGACCACAGCCGGTGGAGCAGGCCGTCGGCGCCGCCGCGGCCGTGCAGTGGGCTGGGCTCGTCCACCCGTACCCCCAGCAGGGCACGGGCCCGCGCCCGCTCCGCCCTGCCGATCGCCCGGGCACCGACCAGCCCGCCGGCGAGCACGGGCAGACCGACCACGGTGACCGACAGCCCGGCGCCCGTGAAGATCACGACGGTCACGTAGACGAAGCCGACCAGCGACGCCGGCAGGTCGGCCAGCAGATGCGCGATCTCCTTCCAGGTGGACCGGTCGAAGGCGAGGCGCGCGGGCGGCGGCCGGTCGGGTACGTCGTGGCTGTCGGGGGCGGTGTCGCTCGCGGTCATGGGGTCAGCCTGCCGGGCCGGACGTCCGCACGCCATGGGGTCCATGGGTGGTAAGTGGTAGGGATAACCCCACCCGTTGCGCGGTCGGCGCCCGGTCGAGGAGGGGTCGGCGCCCGCTCGATGGCCGTCCGATGTGTGACACGGCTCTTACACCCTCTTTAGCAGGGCCTAGACTCCCGTGCGTACAGATCGTCGAACAGACGACAGGGCGAACGAGGTCAGGGAGCGAGGGGCGGACGTGCCGGAAACGACCGTGATCGTGCTCGCGGCGGACTACTTCCAGAGTTACTCGGTCGTCGGACTGCTCGCGGTCATCGGCGTGCTCTTCGTCGCCGTGGCCTTCGGAGCCGGCCGGCTGCTGCGCCCCGTGGTGCCGACGCCGGAGAAGCTCCTGACATACGAGTGCGGAGTGGACCCCGTGGGCGAGGGCTGGGCGCACACCCAGGTCCGCTACTACATCTACTCCTTCCTCTACGTGATCTTCGCGGTCGACTCGATCTTCCTCTTCCCGTGGGCGACGATCTTTGCCGCGCCCGGGTACGGGGCGACGACGCTCGTGGAGATGTTCCTCTTCCTCGGCTTCCTGGCCGTGGGCCTGCTCTACGCATGGAAGAAGGGCGTCCTGACATGGACGTGACCCCCGAGCCCCAGCTGCTGCCCGAGCCGAAGAGGCTCGGCGCGCTGGCCAGGCTCGCACCTGAGCCCATGAAGGTGGTCCTCAACTGGGGACGCCGCTACAGCCTGTGGGTCTTCAACTTCGGACTCGCCTGCTGCGCCATCGAGTTCATCGCGGCGTCGATGGCCCGCCACGACTTCATCCGGCTCGGTGTGATCCCCTTCGCGCCCGGCCCGCGTCAGGCGGACCTGATGATCGTCTCGGGCACGGTGACGGACAAGATGGCGCCGGCGGTGAAGCGCCTGTACGAACAGATGCCCGAGCCCAAGTACGTGATCTCCTTCGGCGCCTGTTCCAACTGCGGCGGCCCGTACTGGGACTCGTACTCCGTGACCAAGGGCGTCGACCAGATCATCCCGGTCGATGTCTACGTCCCCGGTTGCCCACCGCGGCCCGAGGCGCTGCTCCAGGGCATTCTCAAGCTGCAGGAGAAGATCGCGCGCGAGTCGCTGGGTGAGCGTTACGGACATGGCGGTGCCCGTCCGTCCGCGGCCGCGCTCCAGAGCGGCCTGGTCACCCCGCCGCCCGCGCCCGGCGCAGGGGAGGGTGGACAGTGACCGCTCAGCATGAGCCCTCTCGGCACGAGACCTCTCAGTACGACCGGCTTCCGGACGCAGTCACCGAGATCTTCGGCGAGGAGGCCACGGCCGAGCACGCCTACGACCTCCTCACGGTCGACGTCCCTGCCGGCAGCTGGATCGCGGCCCTGGAGATCGCCCGCGACAAGCTGGGCTGCACCTATTTCGACTGGCTCAGCGCGGTCGACGAGCCGGGCACCGGGTTCCGGATCTGCGCCCATGTCGTCGCCCTGGAGGGCCGTACGGTCCGCCGGCTGCTGCTGCGCACCACGGTTGCGCACGAAGCCGCCTCGCTGCCGTCGGCTGTCGGTGTCTACGCGGGCGCGAGCTGGCACGAGCGCGAGACCTACGAGATGTTCGGCGTCACCTTCACCGACCACCCGCATCTGGTGCCCCTTCTGCTGCCCGAGGGCTTCGAGGGACATCCGCTGCGCAAGGACTTCGTGCTCGCCGCACGGGTCGCGAAGGCCTGGCCGGGCGCGAAGGAGCCGGGGGAGTCCGAGCACGGTGGGCCCAAGCGCCGCCAGATGCTGCCTCCCGGCGTGCCGGATCCGAACGAGTGGGGACCGCTCAAGGGCCAGCTCCCGCCGGCTCCCGCCCGCCCCGCCCGCACCCCGCGGGCAGCCGGCGCCGGTGCGGGTGCCGGTGCGGCCGGGGAGCGTCCGCCGCGCCGCGCCCGGAGCGTCTCGGAAGGCTCGGCCTCCCAGGCCGCTGCCCAGACGGCCGCTTCGGCGGAGCCCCGCCCGCGCCGTGCCCGGAGCGCGAGCGAGGGCTCGGCGTCCCAGACGACCCCGGAAGTCCCGTCGGCATCCGAAGCCCCGTCATCGCCGGAACCGTCGGCACCCGCCGGCCCGCGCCGTACCCGCAGCGCCGGCGAGGGCTCGGCGAGCGTGCGCCGGACGGATGAGCCACAGCCGACCGCTGACCAGGAAGCCGCACCGCCCTCGCCGTCGCGCCCGCGCAGCTCCGACGCCCCCTGGCACCACGCCCGCCCGGCATTCGACGACGGGCAGACCGGGCCGGAGCCGGCTGAGCCGCAGGCAGCGCCCGGTCCGGAGCGGGAGCCCGCCCCCGACGGCGGCGCGTCGGACGCCGCACCTGCGCCGGACGCAGCCTCCGAGCCGGGCCCGGCCCCTGAGCCTGCCCCTGCAACGGAGACCGCGCCCGCGCCGGACGCAGCCTCCGAGCCGGACGCCGCACCTGCGCCGGCACCCGAGCCGGGCCCGGCCCCTGAGCCCGCCCCTGCAACGGAGACCGCACCTGCGCCGGACGCAGCCTCCGAGCCGGACGCCGCGCCCGCGCCGGACGCCGCGCCCGCGCCGGACGCCGCGCCCGCGCCGGAC
>NZ_JBEXSW010000114.1:0-3563 GCF_040613775.1 Streptomyces sp. NPDC006208
TGCGCCTCGATCGGGTCGCCCAGCTTCGTACCCGTGCCATGACCCTCGACCGCGTCCACGTCGGCCGCGTTCACACCGGCGTTGGCCAGCGCCTGGCGGATCACCCGCTCCTGCGAGGGACCGTTCGGCGCCGTCAGACCGTTGCTCGCACCGTCCTGGTTCACCGCACTGCCCCGCAGCACGGCAAGCACACGGTGACCCTTGCGACGCGCCTCCGACAACCGCTCCACCACCAGGAGTCCGAGACCGTCGGAGAACCCGGTGCCGTCCGCCGACGCGGAGTACGCCCTGCAGCGCCCGTCCGGCGACAGCGCCCGCTGACGGCTGAACTCCGTCAGCAGGTACGGGCCGGCCATCAGGGTCACGCCGCCCGCCAGGGCCATCGAGCACTCGCCCGATCGCACGGCCTGTGCGGCCAGGTGCAGCGCCACCGCCGACGACGAGCAGGCCGTGTCGACCGTCACGGACGGTCCCTCCAGGCCGAGCGTGTAGGAGACGCGACCGGAGAGCACGCTCGTCGTGGTGCCGGTCAGGCGGTAGCCCTCCAGCTCAGAGGTCGTGGCGCCGCCGTAGTCCGAGGTGACCGCGCCGCAGAACACGCCGGTGTCACTGCCGCGCAGCGACGTCGGGTCGATGCCCGCGTTCTCGAACGCCTCCCACGCGGCCTCCAGGATCAGCCGCTGCTGCGGGTCCATCGCCATCGCCTCACGTGGACTGATCCCGAAGAACTCCGCGTCGAACTCGCCCGGCCGCTCCACGAAGCCACCGCCACGCGTGGACACCTTGCCGGGCTGGTCGGGGTCGGGGTCGTAGAGCCGCTCCAGGTCCCAGCCACGGTCGATGGGCAGGCCCGATATCGCGTCCCGCCCGGAAGCGATCAGCTCCCACAGCTCGTCCGGCGAGGTCACCCCGCCCGGGTAGCGGCAGCTCATGCCGACGATCGCCAACGGCTCGTCCACGGACGCGCGTCGCGGCCGGGCCACGGCGCGCGGCTCGTCCGCGACTCCGCCGGCCTCGGAGAGGAGCAGCCGTGCGACCGCGACCGGCGTCGGGTGGTCGAACACGAGGGTCGCCGGCAGCCGTACCCCGCTGGCCTGGGTGAGCCGGTTGCGGAGCTCGACCGCGCTCAGCGAGTCGAAACCGAGCTCCTTGAACGCCTTCGCCGGGTCGACCGCCCCGGCAGAGGCGTGACCCAGCACCGACGCGACCTGCGCCTGCACCAGTTCCAACACCACCCGCTCGCGGTCGGCCTCCGCCACACCCGCCAGCCGCTGCGCCAGCGAACCGCCTGCGCCTGCCCCACGAGCAGGCATCCGGACCAGCCCGCGGTACACGGCGGGCAGCATCCCGGCCCGCGCCTGCCCCCGCAGCGCGCCCAGGTCGAGCCGCACCGGCGCCAGCAGCGCCGAGTCCACGGCGAGCGCCTGGTCGAACAGCCCGAGCCCTACCTCCGTCGAGAGCGCAGCGATACCGGTCCGGTCCAGCCGGGCGAGGTCGGCCTCGGCCAGCTCGCCGGACATGCCGCCGGCCTCCGCCCACAGGCCCCAGGCCAGCGATGTCGCCGGCAGGCCCTCGGCGCGACGCAGGTGTGCGAGGGCGTCCAACGCCGCGTTCGCCGCCGCGTAGTTGCCCTGGCCCGGGCTGCCGATCAGCGCCGCGACGGAGGAGAACAGCACGAACGCCGTCAGGTCCATGTCCCTGGTGAGCTCGTGCAGGTGCCACGCCGCGTCGAGCTTCGGACGCATCACCCGCTCGACCTGCTCCGGCGTCATCCCCTCGATCACACCGTCGTCCAGGACACCCGCCGCATGCACGACCGCCGACAGCGGCTGCTCCAACGTGCCGAGCAGTGTTGCCAGTTGGTCGCGGTCGGAGACATCGCAGGCCTCGACCCGCGCCGTCGCGCCGGCCGACTCCAGCTCCGCCACCAGCTCCGCAACACCATCGGCGGCGGCGCCGCGACGGCTCACGAGCAGCAGGTGCTTCACCTCGTGGCGCTCCACCAGGTGCTTCGCGAAGAGCTCGCCCAGACCCCCCGTACCACCGGTGATCAGCACCGTGCCGTCCAGCGCGGGCATCGCCCGTGTCACCGCCGACACCCGCGCCAGGCGCGGCGCCAGCAGCCGGCCGCCTCGTACCGCGAGCTGCGGCTCGTCGGAGCCGAGGACCGTGCCCCACTCCGGCTGATCGCCTTCGTCGAGGTCCACGAGCACGAACCGGTTCGGGTGCTCGGCCTGCGCGCTGTGCACCAGACCCCACACCGCGGCCTGCGCCACATCCGGCGTCCCGCCGTCGACAGCGACGGCACCCAGGGTGGCCACGACCAGCCGGGCCTCGCCCAGCCACTCGCTCGCCAGCCACCGCTGCACCAACGCCAGAGTGTCGGCCGTGAGTTCACGTCCGGCCTGCGCGGGGTCACCCGCCGGGGTCTCGAACGCGGCGACGACGACCTCCGGCGCCTGCGCGCCGTCGGCCAGCGCCTGCTCCAGCGCGTCGAGGTCCGCGAACTCGTCACCCAGGAGCGCGACCCGCGCCGGCCGGGCGACATCGTCGGCCGGGACGGCGGTCCAGTCCACCTGGTAGAGCGGGGTCCGCTGTCCGCGCTGTGCGTCGTCGAGCCGGGCCTGCTCGACCGGGCGTACGACGATGGACCGCACCGACACGACCGCGGCGCCGGAGTCGTCGACTGCGTCGAGGCGCACCGAGGAGTCGCTGGTCGCGACGGCGCGCACGCGCAGCCGCGTGACGCCCTCCCGCTCCAGTCGGACGCCGGTCCAGCTGAAGGGCATGCGATGCCCGCTGCCGTCCCGGTCGGTCAGCATGATGACGCCGCTCTGGAGTGCCGCGTCGAAGAGGGCCGGGTGGATGCCGAAGCCTTCACCACCGGTGTCACCGGGCAGTTCCACCTCGGCGTAGGTCCGGTCGCCGTCGCGCCAGGCCGCGCGCACGCCCTGGAACGTAGGGCCGTAGTCGTAGCCGAGGTCGGCCAGACCTGCGTAGAGGGCGTCCACGGGAAGCTGCTCGGCGTCCGCGGGCGGCCACTCGGCGGGCCACGGCCCGACGGCCTCGGCCTCGGGGGCGAGCAGACCGCGGGCGTGACAGGTCGCGTCCCGCTCGTCGTCCTCGCCGTTCTCGGGACGGGTGTAGACGGCGATGTCGCGTCGGCCGTCCTCGGCGGCCGCGCCCACGGTGACCTGCACCTGGAGCGCGACGTCGTCGTCCAGGACCAGCGGCGCCTCCAGCACCAGCTCGTCGACCACGGGAGCGCCGACCTGGCGACCGGCGGCGAGCGCCAGCTCCACCAGGCCCGTGCCCGGCACCACGACGGTTCCCAGGAGCAGGTGCTCGGCGGCCCACGGTTGGGTCTCGGTCGACAGTCGTCCGGTCAGCACCCATTCGTCGCGGTCGCCGACCTGCACCGCGGCGGACAGGACCGGGTGCCCGATCCGGCTCTGCCCGGCCGCCGCCGCATCACCGTTGCCGGTACTCGGGGCCAGCCAGTAGCGCTCGCGCTGGAAGGCGTAGGTGGGCAACTCGACGCGCTGTGCGCCGCTGTCGGCGAA
>NZ_JBEXSW010000115.1:0-3500 GCF_040613775.1 Streptomyces sp. NPDC006208
CGGCCGGGGACGCGCAGGGGTCGTGTCCGGGACGTAAGGCGTCGTAAGTGTTGAGCGGGGCAAGTCCCGGGAAAGCAGTCCCGGACACGAGCCCCCGAGCGGCCCAACGCCATGCGCACGGACCGGGTGCAGCCCGGGAGCCACGTGCTCGTCCGACAGGGTCCGCACGCAGGGCCGGGCCACCCCGGGAGCGCCCCCCGGTGTCGGCGCCCGCCCAGGGGCCAGGCCAGGCCCGGGAGCCACGTGCACGCCCGACAGGGTCCGCACGCAGGACCGGGCCACCCCCGGGAGCCCCCGGTGTCGCCGCCCGCCCAAGGGCACCGCTCCGGAGGCGCTGCGTGCACCGGACCGGGGCGGCCCCGGGAGTCTGCGCAGCGCACCGGTAGCCTTGCCGCCCGTGAGCACCGTGATCTGGATCATCGTCGGCCTCGTGGCCATCGGCATGTACCTCAGCTGGACCGCCGGCCGCCTGGACCGGCTCCATACGCGGATCGACGCCGCCCGCGCCGCCCTCGACGCCCAACTGCTGCGCCGCGCCTCGGTGGCCCAGGAGCTCGCCACCTCCGGCGTGCTCGATCCGGCCGCGTCCATCGTGCTCTATGAGGCCGCGCACGCAGCCCGCCAGGCGGAGGAGGACCATCGCGAGGTGGCCGAGAGCGAGCTGAGTGCCGCGCTGCGGGCCGTGTTCGGGGAGACGGCCCAGGTCGAGGCGGTCCGTGAGGTGCCGGGTGGCGAGGAGGCGGCCGAGGAACTGGCGCAGGCGGTGCGCCGGGTGCCCATGGCGCGCCGGTTCCACAACGACGCCGTGCGCGCGGCGCGTGCGCTGCGCCGGCACCGCAAGGTCCGCTGGTTCCGGCTGGCCGGCCACGCCCCGTTCCCGCTGGCGTTCGAGATGGACGACGAGCCGCCGACCGCCCTGGCGGACCGGCCGCAGTAGGTCGGGGTGGGTGAACACCGGCAAAACGATCCACCGGCTGTTCATTGGCCCTTGATGTGGACTGGTTGCGGAGTGTTCCATCGGTCACGCATTACAACGTCTTGTCCGACGCATCACAACGTCGTCCTGAGTGAGGTCTCTGTGTCCACCACGCCCCCCGTCACCCCCCAGTCGCCCGAGACCGGCACCGCGCGCGTCAAGCGCGGCATGGCCGAGCAGCTCAAGGGCGGCGTGATCATGGACGTGGTCAACGCCGAGCAGGCGAAGATCGCCGAAGACGCCGGCGCCGTGGCCGTCATGGCCCTGGAGCGCGTGCCTGCCGACATCCGCAAGGACGGCGGCGTGGCCCGGATGTCCGACCCGAACATGATCGAGGAGATCATCGACGCGGTCTCCATCCCGGTGATGGCCAAGTCCCGTATCGGCCACTTCGTCGAGGCCCAGGTCCTGCAGTCGCTCGGTGTCGACTACATCGACGAGTCCGAGGTGCTGACCCCGGCCGACGAGGTCAACCACTCCGACAAGTGGGCCTTCACCACGCCGTTCGTCTGCGGTGCCACCAACCTCGGTGAGGCCCTGCGCCGTATCGCCGAGGGCGCGGCCATGATCCGCTCGAAGGGCGAGGCCGGCACGGGCAACGTCGTCGAGGCCGTCCGCCACCTGCGCCAGATCAAGAACGAGATCGCCAGGCTGCGTGGCTTCGACAACAACGAGCTCTACGCCGCCGCCAAGGAGCTGCGCGCCCCGTACGAGCTCGTCAAGGAGGTCTCCGAGCTGGGCAAGCTGCCGGTCGTGCTGTTCTCCGCCGGCGGTGTGGCCACCCCGGCCGACGCCGCGCTGATGCGTCAGCTCGGTGCCGAGGGCGTCTTCGTCGGCTCCGGCATCTTCAAGTCCGGCGACCCGGCCAAGCGCGCCGCCGCCATCGTGAAGGCCACCACCTTCTACGACGACCCGAAGATCATCGCGGACGCCTCGCGCAACCTCGGTGAGGCCATGGTCGGCATCAACTGCGACACCCTGCCCGAGACCGAGCGCTACGCCAACCGAGGCTGGTAATGACCACTCCCGTCATTGGTGTCCTGGCTCTCCAGGGCGACGTACGGGAGCACCTGATCGCCCTGGCCGCGGCTGACGCCGTGGCCAGGCCGGTTCGGCGCCCCGAGGAGCTCGCAGAGGTCGACGGCCTGGTGATACCGGGTGGTGAGTCCACCACGATCTCCAAGCTGGCGGTGCTGTTCGGTGTGATGGAGCCGCTGCGTGAGCGACTGCGTGCGGGGCTGCCGGTCTACGGCACCTGCGCCGGGCTGATCATGCTGGCGGACAAGATCATCGATCCGCGTTCGGGGCAGGAGACGCTCGGCGGGATCGACATGATCGTCCGCCGTAACGCCTTCGGACGGCAGAACGAGTCCTTCGAGGCGGCCGTCGACGTCAAGGGCATCGACGGTGGCCCGGTCGAGGGCGTCTTCATCCGCGCGCCGTGGGTGGAGTCGGTCGGCGCCCAGGTCGAGGTGCTCGCCGAGTACGACGGTCATATCGTCGCCGTCCGTCAGGGCAATGCCGTGGCCACATCCTTCCACCCCGAACTCACGGGTGATCACCGGATGCATGCGCTGTTCGTGGACATGGTGCGCAAAGGCCTGTGACCTGATCCCGGTAGGATCTCTGCCGAACACCGCAGAATTGGTTACGCGAAGGAGACAGGCAGATGTCCGGCCACTCTAAATGGGCTACGACGAAGCACAAGAAGGCCGTGATCGATGCCAAGCGCGGCAAGCTCTTCGCGAAGCTGATCAAGAACATCGAGGTCGCCGCCCGCACCGGCGGAGCCGATCTGGACGGTAACCCGACCCTCTTCGACGCCGTGCAGAAGGCCAAGAAGAGCTCGGTCCCGAACAAGAACATCGACTCCGCGGTCAAGCGCGGCGCCGGCCTCGAGGCCGGTGGCGCCGACTACGAGACGATCATGTACGAAGGCTACGGCCCGAACGGTGTCGCGGTGCTCATCGAGTGCCTCACCGACAACCGCAACCGTGCAGCCTCGGACGTGCGCGTGGCGATGACCCGCAACGGCGGCTCCATGGCCGACCCGGGTTCCGTGTCGTACCTGTTCAACCGCAAGGGTGTCATCGTCCTGGCCAAGGGTGAACTGAGCGAGGACGACGTGCTCGGCGCGGTGCTGGACGCCGGTGCCGAGGAGGTCAACGACCTCGGTGAGGCCTTCGAGGTCATCAGCGAGGCCACCGACCTGGTCGCGGTGCGTACCGCGCTCCAGGACTCCGGCATCGACTACGACTCGGCCGAGGCCAACTTCGTCCCGACCATGCAGGTGGAGCTGGACGAGGAGGGCGCGCGCAAGATCTTCAAGCTGATCGACGCGCTGGAGGACAGCGACGACGTGCAGAACGTCTTCGCCAACTTCGACGTCTCGGACGATGTCATGGCGAAGGTCGACGCCTGATCCAGCTTCGACGCGGCGGGCCGACGGGGCGGCGGGTGAGACCGGCGGGGCGGCGTGGGAATCGGCGCGGGAATGGGGCTCTTCGATCACATCCGGGAGTCT
>NZ_JBEXSW010000116.1:0-3424 GCF_040613775.1 Streptomyces sp. NPDC006208
CGTCAAGCTGACCACCCTGCGCCCGGAGCAGGCGGCGTACATCGGCGTCGAGGTCGAGGGCCCGTACAAGCCCGACCACTACCGCTACTGACCGATCGTGCTGACCGACCGCCGCCGATCCACCACGGATCAGCAGTCGATCAGCAGGTGATCACCCCTCGCCTGCCGCTGACGCGCGCAGCGGCAGGCACCAGCGGTACCAGGCAGGCCCCCGCACCCCCGTGTCGGGGGCCTGCCCCGTACGCCCCTCGCACGGCTTTGGCCAGGACATCTCTCCACGCCCCGTGCCTCACCGCACAAGGACGTCAACGCCCCCATGCCCCGTGGCCGTTATTCGCTCCACGATCCGCACGATCGCACCCCCCTCGGCGAAGAACACTTCCAATGCGCCCCCGGTCCCTCCGGCTGGCGTTACGTCTCCAGAGTCACCACCCCCTCCGGCAAGGACGCCGGCTCCGTCGATCTGGCCCTCGACGACCTCGGCCGCCCCATCCGTCTCGAAATGCACGCAGCAGGCTGGCAGGTGCGCGGTGCCGCGCTGGACGGCGTGACCTGGGTCCGCACCGACCCGCCCGGCACCCATGCCACGGAAGGCAATGTCCGTGCCCATGCCTTCACCGGCACCTCCCCCGCCTTTCTTGTCGCCACTGCCCGCCTGCTGCGCCTCACCCCCCAGGCCCCGGCGACCCGCGTACGCCTGGTCGCCTTCACGGACCTGGTCCTCGCCCCCCGCACGATCGACCAGTCCTGGGCCCTGGTGAAGAGTGAAGCGCACGCCACTGACAACGGCCTGCTGGCTGTGGACGAATACCAGGTCAGCGCCCTGGACACGGGGGAGCAGCACGCCGTGCACATCGCCGGGGACGTGGTCCTTGCGGCACCGGGCATCGAGCTCGAGGATCTCGAATCCCCGCCCTCGGTCTTCCCCTGATCTCCGACAACTCCTGGACCTGGCTACGCGGGCGGGGCGAACCCCGTGCCGGTCACCGGGGCCTGCTCGTTCCCGCCCGCCTTCGCACCGGCCGAGCCATCCGCGTACGGCGTCGCCGTGGGCGTCCCGGCCTCTGCCTTGGAGCCGGGTGCCGCCCACACCGCACCTCCTGCACTGGTGGCACCGGCCGATGCGCCGGTGCCCATGCCGGCTGCGGACGCAGACTCGGTTCCGCTCCCGCCTGCCCCATGCCCGGTCCCGGCCGCCGCTGCGGCCCCGGCGCTGCCCGAAGCGCGGAACGCGCGCCGGGCATCACGGGCCTGCCGTTCGTTCACCACCGCCGCGAGATACGCCGCCGGCGGCACCCGCTCCGGAACCGGCGCCCCCGTACGAGCCACGAGATCGTCGGCAAGCCGCTGCGCCATCGACCAACTGACGGCCGGGTCCAGCTGCCGCATCCGCGTCAGGTACTGCCGTATCGCGAGCCACAGATCATCGGGCACCCCCGACAGATCGAGCTGGGCGAACCGCCCGACCAGCCACGGCGGCGGCAGCGGCACGCCCATCGCCCCCCGCGACGCGGGCACCCGCTCACGTACCACCAGCGTCCCGGCGAACACATCCCCGATGCGACGCCCGCGCGCCGAGACGAGCGACGCGATGCAGGCGACGATCCCGAAAGTCATAAGGATCTCCACCACCCCCATCGCCCCCCGTACCAGCGCATGCCGGAACCGGATCGGCCCGCCGTCGTCCCGCACCACCCGCAGTCCGCAGGCCAGCTTCCCGAGCGAGCGCCCATGACTGAGGGTCTCGACAGCTATCGGCGCTCCGACGAGCACCAGCAGAAACGTCGCGATCGACACGGCAGTCACGGCGGCCTCGTCCAACGACGCGGTCGCGAACGCCAGCCCGATGGATATGAACAGATACGCCGTCCACACCACCACCAGATCGATGACCAGGGCGAGCGCCCGGCTCGGCAATTTGGCCGGCTGCAGGCCGAGTACGACCGCGTCCCCCGTCACAAGCCCGCTCACGGCTGCCGCCCTTCGTGTTTGTCGACCTTCCCTGCCCCTTGATCCCTCAGTCTGCCAAGCTGACCCGCAGCGTGCCGCAGTAGTACGGACCGTATGCACCCAGTGCCTGGAGCAGCAGCCGAACATGGACCTCGATGTCTTCGTGACCGCCCACCACGCCGAGTGGGACCGCCTGGACCACCTCCTGCGTCGTGGACGCCACCTCACGGGTGCCGAGGTCGACGAACTGGTGGCGCTCTACCAGCGCACGGCCACCCATCTGTCCCTCATCCAGTCCAGCGCCCCGGACCCGACGCTGACCGCGAGGCTGACACAACTGGTGGCCCGGGCCCGTGCGGTCGTCACCGGTACCCGGCGGGCGGGCTGGCGCGACGTGGTCCGCTTCTTCACCGCGGGTTTTCCCGCGGCTGTCTACCGCTCCCGCCACTGGTGGATACCGACCGCTGTCCTCTCGACCCTGCTGGCCGCGATCATCGGCTGGTGGATCGGCACCCATCCCGAGGTGCAGTCGGCGATCGGCGCTCCGGAGGAACTTCGCCGGCTGACCGCACCAGGCGGCGAGTACGAGACGTACTACTCGAGTCATCCGGCAGCCTCCTTCGCGGCCCAGGTCTGGACGAACAACGCCCAGGCCGCCGCCATGTGTCTCACGCTGGGTGCGTTCCTGTGCCTCCCGGTCATCTGGATCCTGTTCCTCAATGTCCTGAACCTCGGCGTCGGCATCGGCCTGATGTCGTCGGCCGGCCGGCTCGACGTCTTCCTGGGGCTGGTCCTCCCGCACGGACTCCTTGAACTCACGGCCGTCTTCGTTGCCGCAGGTACCGGCCTGCGGCTCGGCTGGACCGTCATCGACCCGGGCCCGCAGTCGCGCCGTACCGCCCTGGCCCAACAGGGACGCGCCGCCATCGGCATGGCCATCGGCCTGGCGGTCGTCCTCTTCGTCTCTGGCGTGATCGAAGGCTTCGTGACGCCATCGGGCCTGCCCACCTGGGCGCGCATCACCATCGGGATCGTCGCTGAAACGGCGTTCCTCGCATACGTCTACGTCCTGGGCGGCCGGGCGGCTCGAGCAGGTGAGACCGGCGACGTCGACGCGGCCGACCGCAGCGCCGAGCTCCCGTCGGCCGCGTGATGTGCGGAGGACCGCCCTGACCTGCTAGTCTCCTCTTCGCCCACGAGACCGTTGACACGGGACGCGTGGGGAGGTAGATTTTAACGGTTGCCACGAACTGGACAGGTTCGGGCGTGAACGTTAAAGTCTCTCTCGCTCTCGACGGGAAACGAATTTCCGCGGAGCCTCTTCCGATTCCTTATCCGGAACATGAAGCCGATTCGCTCGGCCGAAATGATTCTGATAAAGTCGGACTCGCCGGAAAGGGAAACGCGAAAGCGTGGAACCGGAAAGCGCCCGCCGGCCGGGAATCGGACACGAAAGAGTCTGATAGAGTCGGAA
>NZ_JBEXSW010000117.1:0-3314 GCF_040613775.1 Streptomyces sp. NPDC006208
TCGCGCGCGTAGGTCTTGCCGAGGCGCTCGGGGTCGGGGTCGTAGAGCGAGTCGACGTCCCAGCCACGGTTGGACGGGAATGCCGAGATGGCGTCCCGGCCGGAGGCCACCAGCCGCCACAGGTCCTCCGGCGAGCGCACCCCGCCCGGGAGGCGGCAGCTCATGCCGACGATGGCGATCGGCTCGTCGGCTGCGACGGCGGACTGCCGCGCCGTGGACGTGGCCGCCGCGACGTCGCCGAGCAGTTCGGTGCCAATGTGCCGGGCCAGGGCGGCGGGCGTGGGGTGGTCGAAGACGAGGGTGGCGGGCAGGCGCAGACCGGTGGCGGTGGACAGCCGGTTGCGCAGTTCCACGGCCGTCAGGGAGTCGAAGCCCAGATCCTGGAAGGCGTGCGCGGGCTGGACGGCCCGGGGCGAGGAGTGCCCGAGCACGGCGGCGACCTCGGACCGGATCAGGTCCAGGACGGCCTCGTCGCGCTCGTCCCGGGTCAGCCCGGTGAGCCGGGCGGCCAGTGATCCGGTGGTGGCGCGCTGGGCGGTGCCACGCGTGGTGACGCGTACGAGCCCGCGCAGCAGTGCTGGTACGGTTCCGGCCGCCTGGTTCCGCAGGGCAGGGGTGTCGAGGCGGACCGGTACCAGCACGGGCTCGTCCGAGGTGAGCGCCGCGTCAAACAGCCGCAGGCCGTCCTCGGTGGCGAGCGGCAGTACGCCCGAGCGTGCCATCCGCGACCTGCCCACCTCGTCGAGGGCGTCGGCCATGGCGCCTTCCTGCCCCCACAGGCCCCACGCCAGTGAGATCGTGGGCCGGCCCTGGGCGCGGCGGTGCCGGGCGAAGGCGTCGAGGAAGGCGTTGGCCGCGGCGTAGTTGCCTTGGCCGGAGTTGCCGAAGACGCCCGCGGCGGAGGAGAACAGCACGAACGTCGTGCCCTCACCGGCGAGCTCGTGCAGGTTGAGCACGGCGTCGACCTTGGGCTTCAGGACGGCGTCCATGCGCTCCGGGGTCAGGGCGGCGATCACGCCATCGTCGAGCACGCCGGCGGTGTGCACGACGGAATCGACCGGAGTCCCGGCGAGCAGCCGGGCGAGGGCGTCGCGGTCGGCGATGTCGCAGGCGGCCCACGTCGCCTCGGAGCCGAGCGCGGTGAGTTCGGCCTCCAAGGCCGCGGCGCCCGGGGCGTCCGCACCGCGCCGGCTGACCAACAGCAGCCGACGCACGCCGTGGTCGGTCACGAGGTGCCGGGCGAGGGTTCCGCCCAGCGCGCCCGAGGCGCCGGTGAGCAGCACGGTACCCAGGCCGGAGGCACTGCCCTCGGTAAGGCCGGAGGCAGCGTCCTCGGCGGGGCTTGAGGCGGCGTCCTCCGTCGCCGGGGAGGTGGCACGGGCCAGACGCGGTGCGCGGATCTCCCCTTCACGGACGACGACGTGGGGTTCGCCGGAGCGCACGATGCCGGGCACCAGCTCGGCCGGGCGGTCGGTTTCGATCAGCACGATCCGGCCGGGATTCTCCGCCTGGGCCGAGCGCACCAGTCCGCCCGCAGCGGCGTGGGCGAGGTCGTCGCAGCGCGCCACCAGCACGAGGCACGGCGTCCGGTCCTCGGCGAACCACCGCTGGAGCAGCTGGAGCACCTCGGCGGTGACCGCGCGGACCCGCTCGGCCTCGGGGGCCCCTTCCGGGCCGTTTGGGCATGGGACCACGACCACGTCCGGCTGCGACGGCCCGTCGACGCCGGCCAGTGCGGCAGTGTCCGGGACGTACGCGACCGTCGTCCCGTCCGCGTCGTCGGACGGCAGGGGCAGCGGCACCCACTCGATCGCGAACATCGCGTCGCCGGAGCGCTTGCGAAGCTGCTCGGCGGACACCGCGCGCAGCGTCAGCGACTCCACCGACGCCACGGGCTCGCCGGCGTCGTCGGCCACGAGCAGGGACACCGTGTCCGTACCGGCCGGCGACAGCCGCACCCGTACGGTGGACGCGCCCGTGGCGCGCACGGACACCCCGGACCAGGCGAACGGCAGGAGCGGCCTGTCCGCTTCGGCCACCAGGGAACCGTCCGCACCGCCCGCGCCGATCGCGTGCAGCGCCGCGTCCAGCAGCGCCGGGTGCAGGAGGAAGGAGCCGGTGTCCGTGCCGTCCGGGAGAGTGACCTCGGCGAAGACCTCGTCGCCCGCGCGCCAGGCGCTCCGCAGTCCGCGGAACGCCGGGCCGTAGTCCAGGCCGAGGCCGGCCAGCCGGTCGTAGAAGCCGTCGAGGTCGACCGGCTCGGTGCCCGCCGGCGGCCACGCCGTGAGCGCCTGACCGGCTGCCGGGGCGCTCGCCTCATCGGTGACGAAGCCAGTCGCGTGCCGCACCCACGGCAGGTCGGTGTCGTCCTCGGGGCGCGAGTGCACGGTCAGCGGCCTGCGACCGGACCCGTCAGCCGCGCCGACCCACACCTGCACCGCGACGCCGCCCCGCTCGGGCACCACCAGGGGCGCTTCGAGGGTGAGGTCCTCCAGCAGTTCGCAGCCGGCTTCGTCGGCGGCGCGCACGGCCAGTTCGACGAACGCGGTGCCCGGCAGCAGCACGCTGCCCATGACCGTGTGGTCGGCGAGCCAGGGGTGCGTGCGCAGGGACAGCCGGCCGGTCAGCAGCCGCTCGTCACCACCGGCGAGAGAGACGGCGGCGCCCAGCAGCGGGTGGTCGGCGCAGTCCAAGCCGGCGGCGCGGACGTCGCCGGGCGCAGCCGGTGAGGCGTCGAGCCAGTAGCGCTCGTACTGGAAGGCGTAGGTGGGCAGTTCCACACGCCGGGCGCCGGGGAAGAAGGCGTGCCAGTCCGGGGAGACGCCGTGCGCGTGCAGTTCGGAAACCGCGGCGACGATCGCGTACGGCTCGGGGCGGTCGGCGCGCAGGGCGGGCACGGTGACGACGTCGTCGTCGAGGCAGCCCTGAGTGAGCGCGCTGAGGACGCCGCCGGGGCCGATCTCGACGAAGGTGGTCACGCCCAGGTCGCCGAGGGTCTGCACACCGTCGGCGAAGCGCACGGCCTCGCGGACGTGGCGGACCCAGTAGTCGGCGGTGTACGCGTCGATGAGCCGGCCCGTGACGTTGGAGACGACGGAGAGCTGCGGCTTCTCGAAGGTCAGCCCGCGGACGACCTGCGCGAAGTCCTCCAGCATGGGGTCCATCAACGGCGAGTGGAAGGCATGGCTGACCTTCAACCGGGACGTCTTACGGCCCTGTTGCGTGAAGAGCTCGCCGATCGCGGTGACCGCGTCCTCCGCACCGGAAATCACCACGGACTGAGGCCCGTTGATCGCCGCGATACCGACCTGATC
>NZ_JBEXSW010000118.1:0-3272 GCF_040613775.1 Streptomyces sp. NPDC006208
CGCTCCAGCGTCGGTGCACCGTCGATCTCGCGCAGGACGTCGACCACGCGCCAGTCGACGAATGCGGACAGGGCCTGGTCACATGCCGCGATCTGCTCGGCGAACACCGGCGAGGAGTCCAGCAGTTCCACCGCCATCCCGGCCCATTGCGCTCCCTGACCCGGGAACACGAACACCGCACTGCCACTGCCGGCCGCACGACCCTCGACCACATGATCAGCCGGATCACCCGACGACAAAGCTCCCAGACCGCTCAGCAGCGCCCCCCGGTCCGTGGCCACGACCACGGCACGGTGCTCCAACCGCGCGCGCGTCGTCACCGACGAGAACGCCGTGTCCGCGAGCGACACGTCCGGCTCGGCGATCAGGTGGGCGCGCAGGCGGTCCGCCTGCTCCCGCAACGCTGCCTCAGACTTCGCGGACACCACGACAGGCACCGCGCCCAGCGGCCGGGACGGCTCGGCCGGAGCCTCGGCCGGCTCCTCGGCGGGGGCCTCCTCCAGGATCACGTGGGCGTTGGTGCCGCTCACGCCGAACGATGAGACGCCCGCGCGGCGCGGACGGTCCGACTCAGGCCACTCCCGCGCCTCGGTCAGCAGCTCGACCTCGCCCGCCGACCAGTCCACGTGCGGGGACGGCTCGTCCACGTGCAGGGTCCGGGGGAGTACCCCGTGCCGCATCGCCATGACCATCTTGATCACACCGGCCACACCCGCCGCGGCCTGGGTGTGTCCGATGTTGGACTTGACCGAGCCGAGCAGGAGCGGGCCGCTCTTCCGCTCACGGCCGTAGGTCGCCAGCAGCGCCTGCGCCTCGATCGGGTCGCCCAGCTTCGTACCCGTGCCATGACCCTCGACCGCGTCCACGTCGGCCGCGTTCACACCGGCGTTGGCCAGCGCCTGACGGATCACCCGCTCCTGCGAGGGACCGTTCGGCGCCGTCAGACCGTTGCTCGCACCGTCCTGGTTCACCGCGCTGCCCCGCAGCAGGCCCAGGACCTGGTGGCCGTTGCGGCGGGCGTCCGACAGCCGCTCCAGCAGGATCAGGCCCACGCCCTCCGCCCAGCCCGTGCCGTTGGCGGCGGCTGCGTACGCCCTGCAGCGTCCGTCCGGCGAGATTCCGCGCTGACGGCTGAACTCGACGAAGACGTTCGGCCGAGCGAGCACGGTCACGCCGCCGACCAGCGCCAGCGAGCACTCGCCCGAGCGCAGGGCCTTGGACGCCCCGTCCATCGCGACGAGCGAGGACGAGCAGGCGGTGTCGACGGTCACGGCCGGGCCCTCGAACCCGAACGTGTAGGAGATCCGGCCGGACGCGACGCTGCCCGCCGAGGAGATCGTCAGGTAGCCCTCGATCTGGTCCCGCCGGTCGCTCGTGCCCGCCACGAACCCGTAGTCCTGGTACATCACGCCGCAGAACACGCCGGTGTCACTGCCGCGCAGCGACGTCGGGTCGATGCCCGCGTTCTCGAACGCCTCCCACGCGGCCTCCAGCAGCAGTCGCTGCTGCGGGTCCATCGCCATCGCCTCACGGGGGCTCAGCCCGAAGAACTCCGCGTCGAAGTCGCCGGCAGCGTCGACGAACCCGCCCTCCCGGGTGTACGCGGTACCCGGGTTGTCCGGGTCCGGGTCGTAGAGGCGCTCCAGGTCCCAACCGCGGTCGGCGGGGAACTCCGACGTTCCGATGCGCCCCTCCGTCACCATCGACCACAACTCGTCCGGCGAGGTCACGCCACCCGGGTAACGGCAGCTCATCCCCACGATCGCCAACGGCTCGTTGGCCCGGTCCTCGTACTCGCGCAGCCGGGCCTTGGTCTCGTTGAGGTCGACTGCGACCCGCCTCAGCGATTCGACGAGCTTGGTCTGGTGGAGGGCGTTGCTGTCACCACTCATGGCCACGTTCTTTCTGAGGTAGTTCTGAAGTAATCCGGTCTCGTCCGAGCACTCGTCACACCTCGTCGAACTCGGCGTCGATCATTTGCAGGATTTCCATCGCGGAGGTGGCCGCCTCGATCTGGGCCAGGTCGTTGTCGAGCTGCTCGTTGTCGGTGAGCGTGGTCAGCAACGTGCGCAGGCGACCAGCCACACGCTGCTTCTCACCGTCCGCGATCCCCGCGAGCATGTCCTCGAGCTTCTTCAGCTCCTGGTCGATCGGTGGTTCGGCGACGGTTCCGGCCACCTTGGTCAGCAAGAGCTTGGCGATAGCCGCCGACGTCGGGTGATCGAAGATCATCGTCGAAGGCAGTCGCAGGCCGGTGGCCCGGGTGAGCCGGTTGCGCAGCTCGACCGCACTCAACGAGTCGAAGCCGAGCTCCTGGAACGCGCGTACAGGGTCGACGGCCCCGGGCGACGCGTGTCCGAGAACCCCCGCGACCTGGGCCTGGACGAGCTGGAGCACGATGCCTTCCCGGTCTGCGTCCGCCACACCGGCCAGCCGCTGCGCCAGCGATTCGTCCGTTTCCGTACGACGGGCCGACGTACGCACCAGTCCGCGCATCAACGCGGGGAGCACACCCGCCCGCGCCTGCGCCCGCAGTGCGGCCAGGTCGAGCCGCACCGGCGCCAGCAGCGCCGCATCGATCCCAAGGGCCTGGTCGAACAGCTTCAGCCCGAGGTCGGCGGGGATCGCACCGACTCCCATGCGTTCAAGCCGTGCGATCTCGGCTTCGGCCAGTTCACCGGACATGCCGCCGGCGTCCGACCAAAGGCCCCAGGCCAGCGACGTCGCGGCCAGCCCGTCCGCGCGGCGCTTCGCCGCGAGTGCGTCCAAAGACGCGTTGGCTGCGGCGTAGTTGGCCTGCCCCGGCGTGCCGATCAGGGCCGCGACGGAGGAGAACAGCACGAACGCCGTCAGGTCCATGTCCCTGGTGAGCTCGTGCAGGTGCCACGCCGCGTCGAGCTTCGGACGCATCACCCGCTGGATCTGTTCAGGTGTCATCGCGTCGATGACTCCGTCGTCCAGGACACCCGCGGCGTGCACCACACCGGTGAGCGAAGTGTCCAACGAACCCAGCAGAGCGGCAAGTTGCTCCCGGTCCGACACGTCACACGCCTCGACGCGCGCTGCGGCGCCCAACCCGTCCAGTTCGGCGACGAGTTCCGCGACACCCTCGGCCGCCGCACCGCGACGACTCACCAACAACAGCTGCGTGATTCCGTGACGCTCCACCAGATGCCTGGCGAACAGCGCACCCAGACCACTGGTACCACCAGTGATCAGCACCGTCCCGGACGGATCCAGCACCGTGCCCTCGGCCGCCACACCGGCACGGC
>NZ_JBEXSW010000119.1:0-3065 GCF_040613775.1 Streptomyces sp. NPDC006208
CGCGAACAGGAACGTCGCCACACGCTCCAAGACGACCACGGTGACCAGCCCTCGAAGTGAACCGATACCGGCGCAAATGGCTCCAGGGCGCGTGCGGCATCACGGCTCACCGCTGCCGACGTACCGGGAGTTCGGGCTACACGCGGCGGTCCTTCGGACCCGCCCACGCCCGCTGAACCAGGGCCGCTCCCTCAGCCGGTGGGCGACGCGCACCAGACCAAGCATGGGCAGCGACAGCAGCGCGATGTGCTCCAGCGGGTTGATCATGGCAATGACGGGGCGGGTGTCGTCCCGGTAGGGCAGGTCCGTCACCCTTCTTCAACCGCTTCGCGACCTCCGTCGGCCATCCCGGATCGGCCACGAGGACGATGCCGCGGCCGCTGGGACTGAACAGCCCGCGCTGGGGATGTGGTCATCGATCGCCCTGTACCCGCGGGTGCCGGTTTGTGAGTGCAGGCCGGCCCGGGGCGCGCGCCCGCCGAGCGCGGCGCTGCCAGGAGGCGGCGGCGCGGCCGACGCGACCCGGCAGGGCGTTCCGGCTAGGCTCACACCCGTGACGTGGCTGCGGGCCTTCGGGGAGGTCGTGCGATCCGGGCTCACGATCGAGGAGACGCGGCTGGAGCCCCTGCTCGCGCTGCGCACGGCTGCTGGGGTGGCGATCGTCATCGGGCCGGCGCTGTGGCTGGTCTCCCCTGCGTACGCCTCGTCCGCCGCACTCGGTGCCTACTCCGCGGGTGGGGCCACCTTCCAGCGCACCTGGCGTCCGCGCAAGGTGATCGCGCTCGGCGCGGGCGCGGGTCTGGCGCTCAGCACCTTCGTGGGCTACCTGGCGGCGGGGCGACTCGTGACGTTCCTCCCACTGCTGGCCGTATGGGCCTTTGTCGCGGGGATGGCGTGGGCCGTCGGATCGACCGCTGGGATCGTCGCAGCGACGACGGTCGGCAGCATGCTGGTGACCATCACCCTGCCCACGAGCGTCGGGCGAGCCCTGGAGCACGCCGGGGTCATCGCGCTCGGAGGCGTGGCGCAGGCCGTGCTGATCTTGCTGTTCCCGATCCGCCGTTGGGGGGCGCATCGTGACGCGCTCGCCGACGCCCTGGCCGCCGTGGCGGACTACGCCCGCCGGCTGCGGCACGACCCGACCGCCCCGTTTGACCCGGAGCCGTTGATGACGGCCCGGGACGCGGCCGCCGTGACGCCATCACAGGCCCGCACCCGTCCCCCCGTCCTCCACGGCCCCCGGGGCCTCGCCGAGCGCATTCGGCCGGTCGTCGCCGCGCTCGCCGACCCGGACGTCGGCGCCCCGGCGGAGGGACCCGGGCGGGACCGCGCGCGGGAGTTGCTCGCCGCGGCCGCCGACGTCCTGGATGCGACCGCCCGTTCGATCCGCCGCGGCACTCCCGCCGAGGTGCCGCTCGGGAGCGCGGACGTCCTGCGCGTCGACGAGGAGCACGAGGTGCTGGAGGGGCCCGCGCGGCAGGCCGCCGCGCGGCTCGTGGAACTGCTCGGCGAGGCGTTGGAGATCGCCGGGAGCGGCGGCGCGCGCGGGAAGACGCCCACGTCCCCCGGCCCCGCGGGCGCCCAGTTCCTGGTGCGCCCGACAATGTTCCGGCTGCTCCCGGTCGTCGTCCGGGCGGTCCGCAGTGAGCTCCGCCGGGACTCGCCCGTGTTCCGGCATGCCGTCCGCCTGTCGGCGGTGGCCACGCTCGGCTATCTGATCGCCACCCGGCTACCCCTGGGCCACGGCTACTGGGCGCCCATCGCCTCGGTGATGGTGATGCGGCCGGACTTCCACCGGACGTACACGCGTGCGGTGGCCCGTCTCGCCGGGACCCTGGCGGGGGTCGCGCTCGCCAGCGGGATGGTGCGGGCCCTGGGCCCGGACGCCCAGGTGTTCGGCGCGCTGGCGGTGGTCTCGGCGGGCCTGTCGTACACGCTGATCCGTACCGGCTACGCCTACTCCCAGTGCTTCACTGCCGCATACGTCGTCTTCCTGCTCGGCATGGGCGGCCAGGCATGGGAGCAGACGGTCCCGGAGCGGGTGGTGCTCACCCTGCTCGGCGGGGCCCTGGCAATGCTGGCGTACGTGGTGTTCCCCGCCTGGGAGACGCCCCGGCTGCCGGGCCGACTTGCGGACTGGCTCGCCGCCAACGGCCGCTACGCGGCCGCGGTGCTCCGCAGCTACGCCGAACCGACCCAGGAGCATCGCGCCGACATGCGCAGGGCACTGCTGGTGAGCAGGGAGGCACGTGCCGCCTGGCAGGAGGCCTACGACCAGGCAAAGCAGGAACCGGTCCGCCCCAGGGGCCTGACGTCGCGCGAGGCGGAGGAGGCGCAGGAGGCGCTCAAGGGGTTCGGCCGGGCGGCGATGCTCATGGAGAGCCACATCCCGCGGGCCGACAGCCGTTTCGTCCCCGAGGCGGAGCGGTTCGCCGAGGCCCTGGAGGCCGACACCGCGCGGGCGGCAGTCGACGTGCGCGAGCACAGGAATCCGGACTGGGGGCGCGTGGAGGAGGCGCTCCACGCGTGGGAGGGCGCCGCCGCCGGGGACCGGAGCCAGGTGGTGCGGCGCGGGGCGGAACTGCAGAAGCGGGCCTTGGAGGACCTCGCGACGGCCGTGAGCCGCACACCCCTGGAACGGGACGTCGGCTCTGCTCGCGAGGAGCAGCGGGCGCGGGCGGCCGTGGCTGCGGAAGGTGACGGATCAGGATCCGCGCACCGGGGTGGGTGACGGCTCCGGCGACGGGGAGCGCCCCACCTCCTGGAGCGGGAAGTAGTCTCCCGGCCGCGTGGAACGCCGCCACACGTACACCGCTGTCGCCATCACGAGGATCAGCCCCGCCAGGACCAGCAGTTCGATCCCCTCGACGTTCCACCGGAAGGACTTCTCCGCCTCGGCCGTCACGATGAGCACCTTGCGGATGCCGGCAATCAGGCCGACGACGAGGAACGGCTCCGCGTCGAGGGTCTGGTTCCTGATGGTGAGGCGGACGGTGTGGAGCAGCTCGGCCACGATGAACAGCACAAGGCCGTTGTCCAGGGCGGAGAGAACGACCGTCTCCTCG
>NZ_JBEXSW010000120.1:0-3047 GCF_040613775.1 Streptomyces sp. NPDC006208
CGGCCGACCGGGACGCCCTTGCCGCGGCGCTGGCCAGGACGCAGGTGACGGCCGTCGTGCACACCGCCGGCGTCCTCGACGACGGCGTGATCGCCTCGATCACACCGGAAGGGATGAGGGAGGTCTTCCGGCCCAAGGTGGACGCCGTGCTGAATCTGCACGACTGCACCCGGGAAATGGACCTGGCCGCCTTCGTCGTCTTCTCGTCCATCGCCGGAATGGTCGGCAGTGCCGGTCAGGCGAGCTACGCGGCGGCGAATTCCTTCCTCGACGCCTTCTCGTCGTACCGCCGCCGTGCGGGTCTGCCCGCCACGTCGCTGGCCTGGGGTGTGTGGGAGCAGTCCGGCGCGATGACGGTCGGCCTCGCCGAGGCCGACCGGGCGCGGATGGCGCGCAGTGGCGTGCTGCCGCTGCCGCCGGAGGAGGGGCTGCGACTCTTCGACGCGGCACTGGCCTCGGACGAGGAGGTGCTCGCCCCGGCCCGCCTCGGCACCGGTGCGCTGCGCGCCGGTGAAGCGCCGGCGGTGCTGCGCGACCTTGTGCCGGCTGCGGCCCGCAGGACGGCACAGGCAGCTGCCGTGCCCTCCGTGTCCTCGCTGGCCGACCGCCTGGAGGGGCTGCCGGAAGCCGAGCGGGACAAGGCTGTCCTGGACCTGGTCCGGGCCGAGGTGGCCGCGGTCCTGGGCCACGCGTCGGACCGTACGGTCCGACCGGAACACGCCTTCCAGGACCTGGGATTCGACTCGCTGACGGCCGTCGAATTGCGCAACCGGCTGAACAAGGCCACCGGGTTGCGGCTCCCCGCGACGCTGGTGTTCGACTACCCGACACCCGCTCTCCTCGCCCGTCATGTGCTCACGGAGACGGTGGGGGCGGCGGAACCAGCTCTAGTGGATTCCCTACTTGCTGACCTGGACAGGGTCGAACAAGAATTGGTCACGAAGTTGGCAGAGAGTGAAGCTCGCGACCGGATCCTGTCAAAGCTCCAGGCTGTGTTGGCGATTGCCGACGAATCCGGCAAGGCGCCGGCGCCAGAAGGCTCTGGAACGCGCAGCGATCTGGAATCGGCCACGGACGACGAAGTATTTGATCTGCTCGGCAAGGAATTCGGGATCTCCTGACCGTTCCCGTGCGTCCCGGTGACCTCCTTTGTCGAATTCCGGTAAGTCTTCGCAGGGGTGAGGGACGATTTCGGTGGCGAACGAGGACAAGCTCCGCTATTTCCTGAAGCGAGTCACCGCAGATCTCCAGGAGACCCGGCGGCGCCTTCGTGACTACGAGGACGCCGCCGGGGATCCGGTGGCCATCATCGGGATGAGCTGCCGCTACCCGGGAGGCGTCAACTCGCCCGAGGATCTGTGGGAGCTGGTCGCCGGGGGCCGGGACACCGTCTCGGAGTTCCCCGCCGACCGCGGCTGGGACCTGGACGCGCTCTACGACCCGGACCCGGAGAACCGCGGGACCAGTTACGCCCGCCAGGGCGCGTTCCTGCGCGACGTGGCGCAGTTCGACGCCGGCCTCTTCGGGATCTCGCCCCGTGAGGCGCTCGCCATGGACCCCCAGCAGCGGCTGCTGCTGGAGACGTCCTGGGAGCTCTTCGAGCGGGCCGGCATCGACGCCGCCTCTCTGGCGGGAAGCAGGACCGGCGTGTTCGCCGGAGTGATGAACCACGAGTTCCTCGCCACCCTGCAGAACTCCCCGGAAGACCTGGAGGGCTATCTGGGCACGGGCACTTCGGGCAGCGTCGCCTCCGGCCGGGTTGCCTACACCTTCGGCCTCGAAGGGCCGGCCGTCACGGTCGACACGGCGTGCTCGTCGTCCCTGGTCGCCCTGCACCTGGCCATCCAGGCGCTGCGCAACGGCGAGTGCTCACTAGCCGTTGCGGGCGGTGTCACCGCGATGGCCGGCCCCGCCACCTTCGTCGGCTTCAGCCGCCAGCGCGGACTGGCACCCGACGGCCGCTGCAAGGCGTTCGCCGCCGGTGCCGACGGCACCGGCTGGGGCGAGGGCGCCGGCCTGCTGCTGGTGGAACGTCTCTCGGACGCCCGCCGCAACGGGCACGAGGTGCTCGCGGTCGTGCGGGGTTCCGCCGTCAACCAGGATGGCGCCTCCAACGGCCTGACCGCCCCCAACGGCCCCTCGCAGCAGCGGGTGATCCGCCAGGCCCTGGCCGCCGCGCAGCTGACTACCGCGCAGGTCGACGCGGTGGAGGCGCACGGCACGGGCACGCGGCTCGGCGACCCGATCGAGGCACAGGCACTGCTCGCCACGTACGGGCAGGGCCGTTCCGACGACAAGCCGCTGTGGCTGGGCTCCATCAAGTCCAACATCGGCCACACCCAGGCCGCGGCCGGTGTGGCGGGCATCATCAAAATGGTCATGGCCATGCGCCATGACGAACTGCCGCGCACGCTGCACGTCGACGCGCCGTCCCCGCACGTCGACTGGTCGGCGGGCGCCGTACGGCTGCTGACCGAGCCCACGCCCTGGCCGGCTTCGGACCAGCCGCGGCGGGCCGGCATCTCCTCCTTCGGGATCAGCGGCACCAACGCGCACACGATCATCGAGGAGGCCCCCTCGGTCGAAGCGTTCACGCAGGACGCAGAGGCCCCGGAGGCCCCAGAAGAAGGCGCGGAGAACACCGAAGCCGCCGCCGTCGAGGCCGCACTTCCGGCCGAGGGCGTGCCGGTGCCGTGGGTGATCTCCGGCAAGAGCGAAGCGGCGCTGCGCGCCCAGGCCGAACGCCTGCTGTCCCGTACGGACACCGATGTCTCACCGCTGGACGTGGCGTTCTCGCTTGCCACCACGCGCACGGCCCTGGAGCACCGCGCGGTGGTGCAGGGCAAGACGTCGGCGGAGCTCGCCGAGGGGCTGCGGGCAGTGTCCTCCGGCTCCCCGGCCCCGGGCGTGGTGCGCGGCCACTTCGGCGCCGGCGGGCGCGTCGGGTTCCTCTTCTCGGGTCAGGGGTCGCAGCGGTTGGGGATGGGGCGTGAGCTGTATGCGGCGTTCCCGGTGTTCGCCGATGCGTATGACGAGGTGTGTGCGCG
>NZ_JBEXSW010000121.1:0-2742 GCF_040613775.1 Streptomyces sp. NPDC006208
GGGGTTCGTGTCATGGAAGCGAACACTCGGTCGTTGAGGATGAACAGCGCCCACGCCAAGTTGATGACGATCAAGCCCCCGTAGCAGACGAGCACCCCGATACCTACGGTCATGACCGTCGAGGCGTTGTAGAGCCTCGCCCTCTGCCTCGCCTCCGGCGAGCCCTCTGTTGATCGATGCCACAGCTGCGCGTCTACGATCAGCCAGCCGATCATGAGCCCGATAGACCCGACCATGGCGATCACGAGGCGTGGCGCGCTCAGGGCCTCGGCCAGGCTCCAGGTGGTGGAGTTCACGGTGGCGACTGCTCCCGTGGCGAGTGCGGCCGCCAGGGCTTTCGACAAGCCGGGTACCAACCGCCACGGCCGGTTGGCGCGGACCATACCGACGAGCACCCTCAGGTAACCGCGGGGCCCGCTGACGACGTACCGAAGATCGGCGGTCTCCTCCTCACCGACCGGGCCCGGATGAATAGGCGTGAGACGACCGGCAAAGGGCCCCAGCAGCGGCTCACTTTGCGGAGGTCCTCCAGTGGCCTGCGGACCCGCCAAGCCGAGCACGGCTTCTTCCACGGCCCGCCGGGCCCTCGTCTGCAGCCGCAAGCCCCCCAGTGAAGGAAGAGACAGCAGCGCCAAGCCGTGTTCGTAACTCAGATTCACAACGAGCTTGCGCCCGTCTGATTGCAGCGGAAGGTCGGTGAGGGCCACGACGATGTCCCAATTTTCCGCACTTCTGCGGTCCATGATCCTGCGCATCAAGGTGGGCGGGTCCTCGGTCCCTGAGGTGAAGGGCTCACTGACCACCTCGACGTCGAACCGTCGCCCCTGGCCTGACTTGTCGGCGAGCCGAGTAGGAAGTATCTGGGCCATGCGCTGCGCGATCTCCGTCGGCGCGTCCGGATCCGCCAGGAGAGCCACGACCGTAACGCCCTGAGACGACACCCGCATGACTGGACCCTTCTCGTCGGCAGCCCCCGCGATCGCAAGTGCCCACAGGATGCCCCCGAGGTAACGTCGACGCCGCGTGACATGCTGGCCTCCGCCGGCATGTGCAGGCGGTACGGCCAGATCTCCTCGTCTTCCCAGCACAGGGCCGGCTCCCACCACGGGCCATGATCGCGTGCGCCACCGACCACCCCGCTTCGGTGTCCGGCCCGAAAGTAGCGGCTCGATCGGCGCCCCCTGCGCGTCGGTCAACGGCGCACCCGCACCAACGATCCGATGATCCAAACGAAACGGCCTAGTCTAGGCGTGATTGGAGCGCTGATCCCGAAGCCCGACCGATCCGCAGGGCGCCCCAGCACCCCAGGCTGATCGGCCCACATCTCGGGTGTCGGAGAGCTCAGATTGTGCCGGCTCGACCTCGCAGGGATCATCGAAGCGCACCTACAGCGACACCATCGCGCAGCGCATGCGTACCAGGCCGATGCACCTGCCCACGGAGATGGTGAGGGCTTTTCTCCCTCCCCGGTCGATCGGCACCGGGCGGGTCGTTTCGACGGCGGTTCTGGAGCCTGCGTACGAACTGGGCGGCGATGCTTTCGACCATGCGTTCACCGCGGACGTTCTGCACGCCACAATCCTTGACGGCATGGGGCACAACCTGGCGTCCGGGCTTGCCACCTCTGTCGCCATGGCAGGCTGCCGTAACGCCCGGCGCAGCGGGGTAGACCTGAACGAACTCGTGGGCACCGTGGACGAGGCGCTGGCGAAGTGGCTTCCGGAGCAGTTCTGCACAGGTGTCTTCACTCAGTTGCACATGCCCACCGGTGTGCTGCGCTGGTGCAACTGCGGCCACCCGCCTCCGTTGCTCATCCGTCGCCACCGCCTGCTCCATAAGGCCTTGGAGCGGCCACCTGAGCCTCCTTTGGGTCTGCCCGCCAGTCTCGCCGGGACCGCCCGTCAGGTGCACGACGTCAGCCTCGAACCTGGTGACCGAATACTGCTCTACTCAGACGGCGTCGTGGAGTCACGCGATGATGCAGGCGAAGAGTTCGGCCTGGAGCGCTTCACCGACTACATCATCCGGTCGACCGCAGCGGGGCAGAGCGCCCCGGAAGTGCTGCGCCTGCTCATCCATGCCATCCTCGAGCAGCGGCACAACAAACTCAGCGACGACGCCACGATCTTGATGTTCGAGTGGCGGCCCCCTGATCCGTGACCGCAAGAGCCCGAGGGCGCAGCCGTGGCGCCGGTATTCCGCGGACGCAGACGCTGACGTCGGTGGATGCCGAGCGTGGCTCAGTCTCCGGGAGGCGGCGGGTATAGCGCCGCACATCTGCAGCGCTATACCCGCGTAGGCAAGGGCTGGTCACGGCAGGAGCGCGGCAAACGAGTTCGGGACCCGGGATTTGAGGTGCTTCCATTCGCCGGCGCTCACATGGCGCTCCAGAGATTTCAGCACGGTGCGCACCAGCCGCTCGCTGCCGCCCTCGCCCGCATAGGGGAATCCGCTCCGGACCCGTGCGAAGAACTCCTCGTTGCTCATCTTTACGGGCGTCTCGGCCGGCTTCCAGCCGTCGTAGTAGACGCCCCTCACGATGGTCGGCAGCTGGGCGCCGAACTGTACGGCCGTCTCGACCGGGAGACGATCCCGGAGCGGGTGCCGCACGGCCCGAAGTGCCGCGTACGACTGCTTGCGCCGTTGCTTAGTGGCTGTTGTCTTTCCGGGCTTGAGGGCTGCGTTTCCGCTGGTCAGGCGTGGGTTCGGCGGTCTCGGGGAGTGGTGACGTGTTGAGTTGTC
>NZ_JBEXSW010000122.1:0-2675 GCF_040613775.1 Streptomyces sp. NPDC006208
CTGCCGCAGACGCTGCACATCGATGAGCCGACACCCCATGTGGACTGGTCGGAGGGCGCGGTGCGGCTGCTGACCGAGGCGGTGGAATGGCCCACAGGCGACGCGCCGCGCCGGGCCGCAGTGTCGTCCTTCGGTATCAGCGGTACGAATGCGCACGTGATCGTCGAGCACACTTCCGCTTCGGTGGATCTGCCCCCCGCGCCCGACTCCGGCGCGGCCGTGCCGTGGGTGCTGTCGGGCAGGACCGAGGCGGTGCTGCAGGCACAGGCAGAACGCCTGCTGTCCCTCTCCTCGGACACGGATCTGCTGCCGGTTGACATCGGCTTCTCGCTCGCCTCCACACGCTCGTCGATGGAGGCCCGGGCTGCCGTGGTGGGGGAGAGCCGGGACGAACTCCTGGAAGGACTCCGTGCGCTGGCCGCAGGGTCCCCGTCCGGACGGGTCGTCGTGGGTGAACCGGGCGTCGGGGGCAAGGTTGGTTTCTTGTTCTCGGGTCAGGGGTCGCAGCGGTTGGGGATGGGGCGTGAGCTGTACGCGTCCTACCCGGTGTTCGCCGATGCGTATGACGAGGTGTGTGCGCGTCTGGATGCGCCGGTCGACGTCGACTCGGAAGAACTGCACCGGACGGGCTCCACGCAGCCTGCGTTGTTCGCTGTTGAGGTGGCGCTGTTCCGGCTGTTGGGGTCGTGGGGGGTGCGGCCGGATTACGTGGCGGGTCACTCGGTGGGCGAGATTGCGGCCGCGCATGTGGCGGGTGTGCTGTCGCTCGATGATGCGGCGAAGCTGGTGTCGGCCCGTGCTGCGCTGATGCAGGCGCTGCCCGCGGGCGGTGCGATGGTTGCGGTGCAGGCGACTGAGGGCGAGGTCCTGCCGCATCTCACCGATCAGGTCGGTATCGCGGCGATCAACGGGCCTCAGTCCGTGGTGATTTCCGGTGCGGAGGACGCGGTCACCGCGATCGGCGAGCTCTTCACGCAGCAGGGCCGTAAGACGTCCCGGTTGAAGGTCAGCCATGCCTTCCACTCGCCGTTGATGGACCCGATGCTGGACGATTTCGCCGAGGTCGTAGGCGGTCTGACCTTCAGTGAGCCGCGGATTCCGGTGGTGTCCAACCTCACCGGCCGTCTTGCCGAGCCGTACACCCCCGAGTACTGGGTCCGCCATGTCCGTGGGGCGGTCCGTTTTGCGGATGGTGTGCAGACCCTGCACGACCTGGGCGTGACCACCTTCGTCGAGATCGGCCCCGGCGGCGTCCTCAGCGCCCTCACCCAGGGCTGCCTGGACGACGACGTGGTCACCGTCCCCGTACTACGCGCCGACCGCCCCGAACCGCAGGCCGTCGTCACCGCGCTCGCCGAACTGCATGTGCACGGCGTCTCCCCGGACTGGCAGGCGCTCTTCCCGGGCGCCCGCCGCGTCGACCTGCCCACCTACGCCTTCCAGTACGAGCGCTTCTGGCTGGAAGCGCCCGAGGAGTTCACCGGCAGTGCCGCTGCCACCGGACTCGGGCTGGGTGCGGCCGAGCACCCGTTGGCGGGTGCGGCGGTCGCGCTGCCGGGCCCCGGCGGATTCCTGGTCACCGGGCGGCTCTCGCTCAAAACCCACCCCTGGCTCGGCGACCACACAGTCATGGGCAGCGTGCTGCTGCCGGGCACCGCGCTCGTGGAGCTGGCGGTGCGTGCGGGCGACGAGGCCGGTTGCGCGCAGATCGAGGACCTGACGCTGGAAGCGCCGCTGATCGTCCCGGAGCGCGGCGGTGTGGCCGTGCAGGTGTGGGTCGGCGCCGAGGAAGAGGAGCCGGGCCGGCGTGCGCTGAGCGTGCACTCGCGGCTGGACGACGCTCCGGACGACGCGCCGTGGGTACGGCACGCGATCGGCTTCCTGACGGACGTGCTGCCGGAGCCGCCGCACGGTGCGGACGTCGGGGCGTGGCCGCCGGCGGGCGCGGAGGCCGTCGATGTGACGGCGTTCTACGACGGCCTGGCCGAACTCGGCCTGGGATACGGCCCGGTCTTCCGGGGCCTGCGGTCGGTGTGGCGCAGCGGGGACGACGTCCTCGCCGAGGTCGCCCTGCCCGAGGGCACGGAGGCAGGCGCGTTCGCCCTGCATCCGGCGCTGCTGGACGCGGCGCTTCATGCGATCGGCGCGGGGGGGCTCGTCCCCGTCGATGACGGGCCGCTGCTGCCCTTCGCCTGGTCCGAGGTGAGTGTGCGGGCCGCCGGGGCGACGGCGCTGCGGGTCAAGGTCTCGCGGACGGGCACCGACGCCGTGTCGCTGACCGTGGCCGATGCCGCCGGTGGCCTGGTGGCCACGGCCGGCTCGCTGTCGCTGCGCCCGGTGTCGCGGGAGCAGCTGCTGAAGGCGGGCGGCTCCGGCGGGCGTGCCGAGAACTCGCTGTTCGGCCTCGCATGGCAGCCGGTGGCCCTCACCGAGGCCGCCGTCGGTACCGAGGTCCGGAGTTACGCGGACCTGGCCGCTCTGGTCGCCGGACCGGACCTGCCCGATGTCGCGGTCGTGCCGTGCCCGGTGGGATCCGGTGAGGACATCGCCGAGCGGGTGCACGCCGTAGCGAGCGAGGTTCTGGCTTTGGTGCAGTGGTGGCTGGCGGAGGATCGTCCGGTGCGTCTGGCGTTGGTGACGCGTCCCGGCGATCTGGCTCATGCTGCGGTGTGGGG
>NZ_JBEXSW010000123.1:0-2608 GCF_040613775.1 Streptomyces sp. NPDC006208
GAAGACGAGATCGCGCGGCTCGAGGCGATGGGCACCATCGCGCTGTCGGCCGAGGTGGGCCTGGACCTGTTCGACCACAGCCTCAGCGCCGACGCAGCCCTACTGGCGCCGGTGAAGCTCGACACGGCCGCACTGCGGGTCCAGGCACGGGACGGGATGCTGCCCGCGCTGCTGCGCGGCCTGGTCCGGATGCCGGAGCGATCGGTCGAACCCTCGGGTGGCTCGCTGGCGCAGCGGCTGGCCGGTGTGGCAGAGGCCGACCGGGAGCAGGTCGTACTCGACCTCGTGCGGGCGCAGGCGGCGGCGGTCATCGGCTACGCATCTGGAGCGGCGATCGACCCGGACCGTGCGTTCCAGGAGCTCGGCTTCGACTCGCTGGGCGCGGTCGGGCTCCGTAACCGTCTGACGCAGGCTGCCGGCGTACGGCTGCCCGCGACGCTGGTCTTCGACCACCCGACATCGAGGGCGGTCGCCCACCTGCTCCTCTCCGAGATCGGCGGCGTCGCCGCGGAACCGCCGATCGACGTGGAACTGAAGAAGCTCGAGGACATGCTCGCCGGGGTCGAGGACTCCGAGAAGCAGCGCGTGGCGGGTCGCCTTCGTGCCCTGCTGGCCGACATCTCCGACAGCGGACAGAACACCAGCGGACAGATCGAGGCCGCCGCAACCGCGGACGAGGTCTTCAAGCTGATCGACGCCGAGTTCGGCGAGGCATGACAAGGACTATGGACATGAGCGCTGGCAGCACCGAATCCGAGCAAGAGAAGCTTCTCCGATACCTCAAGCGGACGGCCGTCGACCTCAACGAAGCCAAGGCCCGGCTGCGCGAGTACGAGGATCGGGCCAACGAGCCTTTGGCGATCGTCGGTATGAGCTGCCGCTACCCGGGCGGGGTCACCTCACCCGAGGAACTGTGGGAACTGGTGGCCTCCGGTCGCGACGGCATGTCGCCGATGCCGTCCGACCGCGGTTGGGATCTGGAACGGCTCTACGACCCGGACCCCGACCAGCCTGGGACTTCCTACTCGCGCGTGGGTGGCTTCATAGACGGAGTCAGCGACTTCGACGCGGAGTTCTTCGGGATCAGTCCGCGTGAGGCGCTGTCCATGGACCCGCAGCAGCGACTGCTGCTGGAGGCCGCGTGGGAGGCGTTCGAGAACGCGGGCATCGACCCGACGTCGCTGCGCGGCAGCGACACGGGTGTCTTCTGCGGCGTCGGCGCGTCGGACTACGCCGTCGGCCCGGCGGGCAGCCTGCCCCAGGTCGAGGGGCTCCGCCTGACCGGGTCCACGACGAGCGTGGTGTCCGGTCGCGTCTCCTACATCCTGGGCCTGGAGGGGCCGTCGGTGTCGGTGGACACTGCGTGCTCGTCGTCGCTGGTGGCGCTGCACATGGCGGCGCAGTCCCTGCGGTCGGGCGAGTGCTCGATGGCACTCGTCGGCGGCGTCACCGTGCTGTCCGGCCCGTTCCTGTTCGTGGAGTTCAGCCGTCAGCGGGCGCTGTCGCCGGACGGGCGTTGCAAGGCGTACGCAGGTGCGGCGGACGGCACCGGCTTCTCGGACGGACTGGGCCTGGTAGTTGTGGAGCGGCTCTCGGACGCGCGCCGCAAGGGCCACAACGTGCTCGCGGTGCTGCGCGGCAGCGCGATCAATCAGGACGGTGCGAGCAACGGCCTGACGGCCCCGAACGGTCCGTCGCAGGAGCGAGTGATCCGCCAGGCGCTGGCCAACGCCGGACTGCAGCCTTCCGAGATCGACGCGGTCGAGGGCCACGGCACGGGCACGAAGCTGGGCGACCCGATCGAGGCGCAGGCGCTGCTGGCGACCTACGGCCGTGAGCGGACGGCCGATCCACTGTGGCTGGGCTCGATCAAGTCCAACATCGGACACAGCTCCACAGCCGCAGGTGTCGCCGGCGTCATCAAGATGGTCATGGCGATGCAGCACGGAGTGCTCCCCCGGACCCTGCACGTGGACGAGCCGTCCCCGCACGTGGACTGGTCGGCGGGCGAGGTCGAGCTGCTGACCGAGGCGCGGGAGTGGCCTGAGTCGGACCGTCCGCGGCGTGTCGGTGTGTCGTCGTTCGGTGTGAGCGGCACGAACGCCCACGTGATCCTGGAGGAGGCCCCTGCGGAGGAGTCGGAGCCGGTCGAGGGCGACGAGTTGCCGGTGGTGCCTGTCGTGGTGTCCGCGAAGTCTGAGGCGGCACTGCGGGAGCAGGCGGACCGCCTGCGCGCCCACCTCCTGGCGAAGCCGGAGGTGTCGCTCGCGGACGCGGCGTTCTCGTCGGTGACGACGCGGGCGCGGTTGGAGCACCGTGGCGCGGTCGTCGCGGCTGACCGTGACGAGTTGCTGGCCGGTCTTGGTGCGCTGGCCATCGGTGATCCGGCTGATCATGTGGTCGAGGGTCGTGCGGCCGGCAGTGGCAGTGCGGTGTTCGTGTTCCCGGGCCAGGGAGCGCAGTGGGCCGGGATGGCGGTGGAACTGCTGGACTCCTCGCCGGTGTTCGCCGAACAGATCGCGGCATGTGACCAGGCCCTGTCCGCATTCGTCGACTGGCGCGTGGTCGACGTCCTGCGCGAGATCGACGGTGCACCGACGCTGGAGCG
>NZ_JBEXSW010000124.1:0-2135 GCF_040613775.1 Streptomyces sp. NPDC006208
CGGCCTTCTCCATCTTCTCCTCGGCTTCGAGGAGGGTCTCTTCGATCACCACTTGCTCCTGCGTGTTGTGCCCGCGTGGGCACCACCCGGGCGGGCATCGATGCGGAGCACGAGCCGAGAGGGTTGATGGGAATGCAGCAGAGCGACTTACGACACGAGAGCCAGGCGGGCACCGAGGCGCACTGCTGGCGAAAGACCGAGGCTTCCCCGACGGCGAACAGTTCGAGGAGCAGACAGCCGCGATCCCGGTGCACCACGCCGACCGTGTCGAGGGCTACCGCACGATGCACAGGGCGGTGCGTGGCCAGGGCGCGGCACGGAAGAGATGCGGGAGGCCATGGTCGAGGCCCGCAGCCTCTTCGACGCGCTGATCACCGAACAGTCGGCCGACTCGGGCCGACACCGCCGGCAATCCCCCGACGACCGTCGACACACGCCGTGGAGTCGCAGCTGCCACCATGCATAGGGAAGTGGCACGCAATGACGTACGACCCCGAATGCGCACAGCAGCGCATGTCTCCTGCCACCGCCCCGGGCCGGGCCTCCACCGAGGGTGCTCCTCACACCAGCGGCCTGGGCTGATGCGTCGCCGACAGAACTCCCTCGTGCTACTGGCCCGTTGACAGGAGACGTTGCCCGGCGTTGACTGACGACGACGGCGCAGGGCTATGACGCTTCGGACACTCCGGGCGAAGTCCTCCTCCTTCCGCTTCGCCGGGACCCCGCGGAACACAAGAAATCTTCCGCGAGCTGGAGGCCTGGCCATGCTTCTCTGGATTCTTCTTCTCTTGCTGACTCTGTTCGGGCTCGGGTTCCCGATCCTGATCCTGTGGTACGTCGCGGTCGTACTCGTGGCCGTCTGGATCCTCAGCTTCGCCGTCCGCGGCGGTGGCCGGTCCGCCCACAGCCGCAGGTAGCCCGGGCCTGGCACCGTCCCGCCCGTGGAACCCAGGCGCCCTGACAGAGGCCGAGAGATCCACGTCAGTGGACGGGCAGTGCGCAGCGCAGGATGCGCCCCCAAGTCGAGCCGTACTGCCGTGACAGTGGGCCGATGCTGTGAGGTTGCCCAGCAGGCACGGAAGCGCAAAGGGGCCCGCGAGGAGCGGGAAGAGGGCGTAGTCCTTGAGGAGTTGTCGGCCGGCCTTGGAGAGAAGCCCGGCCAGATCGGCGAAGAGGTCACGCAGCGGCTTCCGGCCGGCGATGACGACGCCGGTTTCCAGGCCGTACAGCGCGATGCCCCATTCGAAGAAGGGGGCAGGAGGATGTTGTAGAGGGTCTGGGCGAGATGACGGGGGCGCCAGGTCTGCTCATGTCGACCGTCCACCGCCGGTGGTGTACGTCCCCAAGTACCGTGCGGTGCAACGGATGTGTACACGCGTTGCCGCCGCCTGGACAGCGTCCAGTCCCTGAGAATGAGGGCTTTCGGTCGTCCATCGGACCGGACCGAGGACTATGCTGCTGTGTGGACGTCCCAGACCCCGGCGGCATGTAGTTGCTCAACACAGATGGTTGCGGGGAGCGGATCTTTCGTCCGGTCACCCGGCGCATCCCCCTGGAGGGAACTGGGTGGGTCCCCTGTCCTGGTACACAGGCTGCTGGATCGGTCATTCGCCTGCCTCCGCCGAAAGTACGCCCCCTGCCGGGAGCGCGTCACGAGGCGCCGGAAGTCCGGCACCGCCGCATCCGCTGCCCGGTCGGTCTCCTGAACCGAGGCGCCATGCCCATTCCGCAGCTGAACGTCCACCGGCACGACAGAGAGAGCCGAGCACTGATCACCCTGGCCGGTGAGATCGACCTCGACACGGCCCCGCTGGTACGCGAATCACTGGAGGGGTGCCTGCGCGACGGCATCCGCACCATCGACATCGACCTCATCGCTGTCACCTTCTGCGACTGCAGCGGCCTCAACGCCTTCCTGCACGCGTCACAACAGATCACCGCAGCCGGCGGGTCCCTCCAACTGCACCACCCGCCGGCGCCGGTGGCTCGGCTCGTCGAACTCACCGGCTCCGGCTTCCTGCTCCTCGGCCTCCCGTTCGGACGCCTGGCCGCTCCTCTCCAGGGCGGACCGGTCCCGACCGCCCCAGCCGCGCCGCGTCGGCTTGCTCCCGTCGTGCCTGCCGTCTCGAGCGGTG
>NZ_JBEXSW010000125.1:0-2117 GCF_040613775.1 Streptomyces sp. NPDC006208
GCCACGCCTCACCCGCCGGCAGCGACGCGGAGGCACGGCCCAGACGCGGCGCCAGCAGCCGGCCACCACGCACCGCGAGCTGCGGCTCGTCCAGGCCGAGAAACGAGTCCCACGCGGGAGCGTCGTTTTCGTCGAGGTCGACGAGCAGGAACCGGCCCGGGTGCTCGGACTGGGCGCTGCGCACCAGGCCCCATGCGGGAGCCAGTGCCACATCGGGCACCTCGTCGCCGACGGCGATGCCATTGCGGGTCGCCACGACCAGCCGTGCCTCGCCCAGCCACTCGCTGACCAGCCACCGCTGCACCAGCGCCAAGGCGTTCTCCGCGACCGTACATGCGGCCCGGGGCACGTCGCCCGTGGGCGGTTCCACCGTGGCGACGACCACCTCCGGCGCCTCCGCGCCGTCGGCCAGCGCCTGCTCCAGCGCGTCCAGGTCCGCGTAGTCCTCACCGAGGACAGCCACCCGCACCGCTGCGGACGAACCGGCCGTGACCTCGGCCCAGTCCACCTGGAACAACGAGTTCTTCGTGCCCTGCGCTCGGTCGAGCTGCGTGCTCTCCAGCGGGCGGAGGCCGAGGGCGTCGACGGCGAGGACGGTTGCCCCGGCCTCGTCGACCACATCGACACGGAGTGCGGAGTCGCCCGCCGGGGCGATCCGCACCCGGGCCCGGGTCGCACCGGCCTCGCCGAGGCGGACCCCGGACCACGAGAACGGCAGGTCCACCGACGATCCGGCCTCTTTGGAGAGCATCCCGCCGTGCAGCGCGGCGTCGAACAGCGCCGGGTGACAGCCGAAACCGGCGCTGTCGGTGTCGTCGGGGAGCGCGACCTCGGTGTAGACCTCGTCACCGGCGCGCCACGCGGCCCGCACCCCCTGGAACAGCGGCCCGTAGTCGAGGCCGATGTCGGCCAGCCGCGGGTACAGGGTGTCGACGGCGACGGGAAGGGCGCCGGCGGGCGGCCACTGGAGGGGGAAGGGCGCGGCCGGTTCGGCGTCCGCGGTCAGCCAGCCCCGCCCGTGGCAGACCGCTCCGCGCAGTTCGTCCTCCGCGCCGCCCACGGGACGGGAGTAGATCGCCACTTCCCGGCGGCCGTCCTCGCCTGTCTGGCCGACGGTGACCTGGACCTGGAGCGCCGCGTCGTCCTCCAGGACGAGCGGCGCCTCCAGCACCAGTTCGCCGAGGACGGGGCAGTCCACCTGGCGGCCGGCGGCGATCGCCATCTTCACCAGTGCGGCGCCGGGCACCATGACCGCCCCGAACACCATGTGGTCGCGGGTCCAGGGCTGGGTGTCCTGCGAGATCCGGCCGGTGAACACCCACTCGTCGCGGTCGCCCACCTGCACCGCCGCCGCCAGGACGGGGTGTTCCACCCTGGCCAGTCCGGCTGCGGTCACGTCACCTGAGCCTGTGCCTGGGGTCAGCCAGTAGCGCTCGCGCTGGAAGGCGTAGGTCGGCAGTTCGACCCGCTTGGCGGCGCTGCTTTGGAACAGGGCGGTCCAGTCGACGTGAACACCGGCCGCGTGCGCCTGTGACAGCGACAGGAGGAAGCGTCGCAGATCGCCTTCGTCGCGGCGCAGTGAACCGACGACGGTCACCTGGTCCTGCGCGTCGTGGGCGCTGAGGGTTTCCTCGACGGCCATGGCCAGTACGGGGTGGGGTGACATTTCCAGGAAGCAGCCGGTGCCGTTGTCGGCGAGGGCGCGTACGGCGGGTTCGAAGCCGACGCGGCTGCGGAGGTTTGCGTACCAGTAACCCGAGTCAAGGGACGCGGTGTCGATGAAGTCGCCCAGGACGGTGGAGTAGAAGGGAACGCGTCCGGACATCGGGGTGATCGGCGCCAGGACCTCTGCCAGCTCCGCTTCGATGGCCTCGACCTGCACCGAGTGGGAGGCGTAGTCCACCGCGACGCGGCGGGCACGGATGCCGTCACGCTCACAGCCGGCCACGATGTCGTCCAGGGCCTGCGGTTCGCCCGCGATCACCACCGAGGCGGGGCCGTTGACGGCGGCGACGGAGACGCGGCCGTCGAACGGGGCCAGGAGTTCTTCGACCTGCTCGACCGGCAGTGCGATCGACACCATGCCGCCCCGGCCCGCGAGACGCTCACGTACCAAT
>NZ_JBEXSW010000126.1:0-2061 GCF_040613775.1 Streptomyces sp. NPDC006208
CTGTCGGGGAAGACTTGTCGAGCACGTGGCCAGCGCCCCCGGTCCGGGCCCGTCCGGGCCGCCGGCAGGTTTTCCTGCTGTCGATCTGCAGCCAGGAGGAAAAGAGCACGGCGCTATCCGACCGCGGAGGCCGAGGTCCCCACTCCCTGCCTGGAACAAGGGCCCCCGGTTTGGCACCGCAGACACGCCTACGCAGTCAGAGTGGCGCGCTGCAGCACGTCAACGACGCACCACTGGCACAGGCACCGCATACCCGCCTCGAGGCGGATTCAGACGGTCGCCTCGCCTACCTGCCGGCGGCCGACGTGGGCCTGTCGGACGCCCAGCCCCTCGCCGTGCGCACTGCTCGGCCATGCCAGGCGGGGTCGAGGAAGTTGAATCGGGCGCGGTTGGGCTGCTGTGGGGCGCTGGCGTAGACGCTAGGTGCGGCGCACGCCGGGAACGCGGCGTCGGGCGGGCAGCCCAGCCTGTCCGGGAGTGATCTTGGCTCGCCGCGATGTCAGGAACTCGCGGATTTCTTCACGGTTGTCCACCCCTCGACCGTAGGTCCCGCACGCCGTGATGCCTGGCTGCGCGCACGAAATGCCGGTTACCTGGATGAAGTGGCACTTGTCCGCCTCGCCGCCACAGGGGAGGCAGAGGGTGCCCGGTCCCGGAACGGAGACCGCCACACGATCTTCGTCCCGGCCATGCATCTGCACCCGGCGCCTGTCGGTACCGCACCGCACGGGACGCCCAGCACGTAAGGAACCCTTCATGCGCGGAGCAGTGATCTACGCCCCCGGCGATGTGCGCTTCGAGACGCTGGAGGACCCGAGGATCCTCCAGCCGACCGACGCGATCATCCGCACGGACATCACCTGTGTGTGCGGCTCGGATCTGTGGCCCTACCGCGGTCTGGAGCCGATCGGCGACCCTCACCCGATGGGGCACGAGTACGTCGGCGTGGTGGAGGAGGTCGGCAGCGAGGTCACGTCGGTCAAGCCCGGTCAGTTCGTCGTCGGCTCCTTCGCCACTTCGGACAACACCTGCGCGAACTGCCGCAATGGCTGGCAGTCCAACTGTCTGCACCGCGAGTTCATGAGCACCTGCCAGGCCGACTACGTACGCATCCCCAACGCCCAGGGCACGCTGGTCGCCACCGACGAGCAGCCGGCCGACGAGTCCCTGCCCAGCCTGCTGGCCGTCTCGGACGTGATGGGCACCGGCTGGTACGCGGCGCTGGCCGCCGAAGTGCGGCCCGGCTCCACCGCCGTGGTCGTCGGTGACGGCGCGGTCGGCCTGTGCGGGGTGATCGCCGCCAAGGAACTGGGCGCGGAGCGGATCATCGCCATGAGCCGCCACGAGTCCCGCCAGAATCTCGCACGTGAGTTCGGTGCCACCGACATCATCGCCGAGCGCGGCGAGGACGGCGTCGCCCGCGTCAAGGATCTCACCGACGGCATCGGCGCCGGCAGCGTGCTGGAGTGTGTAGGCACCGCCGAGGCCATGCAGCAGGCTCTGCAGTGGGCGCGGCCCGGCGGCAACGTCGGCTTCGTCGGCGTTCCCCACGATGTGGCCATCGACGGCCAGGAGCTGTTCTTCTCGCACGTCGGCCTGCGCGGCGGCCCGGCCCCTGTGCGCCGCTACCTGCCCGACCTGATCGACCGTGTTCTGTCGGGCCGGATCAACCCGGGCAAGGTCTTCGACCTCACCCTGCCGCTGGACCAGGTCGCCGAGGGCTACAGGGCGATGGACGAGCGCCGCGCCATCAAGGCCCTCCTCACCCCCTGACCCCGGCCCCCAGCGTCGGTGCCGGCCCCGGCCTGGGCCGGCCACCGCCCGCCGATTCGGCACACAGCGGATGGTGCCGCAGCGGGAGCACACCAGGTGCTGGTGCGGACGGTGCGCGTTGGGGTCGTAACGCTTGGCGCGGCCGTCGGTGGTGACCTCCATGACCTCGCCGAGGGAGACCAGCTCTCCCAGTGCGTTGTAGACGGTCGCCCGGGAGATCTCGGGCAGCCGCTGTGCCGCTCTGGCGTGCACCTCGTCGGCCGTGAGATGCACGTGGTCACCGTCGAG
>NZ_JBEXSW010000127.1:0-2001 GCF_040613775.1 Streptomyces sp. NPDC006208
ATTGGTACGTGAGCGTCTCGCGGGCCGGGGCGGCATGGTGTCGATCGCACTGCCGGTCGAGCAGGTCGAAGAACTCCTGGCCCCGTTCGACGGCCAAGTGTCGGTCGCGGCGGTGAACGGCCCCGCCTCGGTGGTGATCGCGGGCGAACCACAGGCCCTGGACGACATCGTGGCCGGCTGTGAGCGTGACGGCATCCGTGCCCGCCGCGTCGCGGTGGACTACGCCTCCCACTCCGCCCAGGTCGAGGCCATCGAAGCAGAGCTGGCAGAGGTCCTGGCGCCGATCACCCCGATGTCCGGACGCGTTCCCTTCTACTCCACCGTCCTGGGCGAGTTCATCGACACCAAGACGCTCGACGCCACGTACTGGTACGCAAACCTCCGCAGCCGCGTCGGCTTCGAACCCGCCGTACGCGCCCTCGCCGACAACGGCACCGGCTGCTTCCTGGAAATGTCACCCCACCCCGTACTGGCCATGGCCGTCGAGGGGACTCTGGCTGCGCATGGTGTGCAGGACCGTGTAGGTGTGGTGGGTTCGCTGCGCCGTGACGAGGGTGGTCTGCGGCGGTTCCTGCTGTCGCTTTCGGAGGCTCATGCTGCGGGTGTTCACGTCGACTGGACCGCCCTGTTCCAAAGCAGCGCCGCCAAGCGGGTCGAACTGCCGACATATGCGTTCCAGCGCGAGCACTACTGGCTGACCCCTGGCGCAGGGACCGGCGACGCGGCGGCGGCCGGTCAGAGTCGGATCGGGCACCCGGTCCTGGCGGCGGCGGTGCAGGTGGGCGACCGCGACGAGTGGGTGTTCACCGGCCGGATCTCGCAGGACACCCAGCCCTGGACCCGCGACCACATGGTGTTCGGCATGGTCCTGGTGCCCGGCGCCGCACTGGTGGAGATGGCGTTGACCGCCGGCCGCCAGGTGGGCTGCCCCGTTCTCGGCGAACTGGTGCTGGAGGCGCCGTTGCTCCTGGAGGACGACGTCGCGCTCCAGGTCCAGGTCACCGTCGGTCAGACAGGCGAGGACGGCCGCCGTGAGGTCGCCGTCTACACCCGCCCGGAGACCGGTGAGGACGAGCAGGCGGAGACCACTTGCCACGGGCGCGGCTGGCTGACCGCGGACGCCGAACCGGCCGCGCCCTTCCCCCTCCAGTGGCCGCCCGCCGGCGCCGAACCCATCGCCGTCGAAACCCTCTACTCCCGTGTGAACGACCACGCGCGCCTGACCGACATCGGCTTCGACTACGGCCCCGCGTTCCGGGCCGTGCGCGCGGCGTGGCGCGTCGGTGACGACGTGTACACCGAACTCGAGCTGCCCGAGGTCGCGGGTGCCGCCCAGGGATTCGGGGTTCACCCGGCGCTGCTCGACTCCGCCCTGCACGGCGGGCTCGGCATGCTCGACCGCGGCGGTGACAACCCGGGCGGTCTGCCGTTCTCCTGGTCGGGCGTGCGGCTGGACCGCATCGGACAGACCCGACTGCGGGTACGCGTCGGCCTGGCGGGTGAGGCCGCGCTGCGGCTCGACATCGCGGCCGATGACGGCACGACGATCGCCGGCGTGGGGCGTCTTGACGTCCGTCCGGTCGAGCAGGCACAGCTCGAAGCCGCGCGACGAGGCGGGCAGCGGTCGCTGTACCAGCTCGATTGGGTGGCGGTCCCGGCAACCCCGTCGACGTCGGCTCGCGTCGCGGTGCTCGGCGACGTCGATGCGCCGGGCGAGCGGTTCGCGGACCTGGACGCGCTGGAGAAGGCGCTCGCCGACGGCGCCGAAGCGCCCGAGCTGGTCGTCGCCACGGTCGAGCCGCCTGCGGGTGACGCGCACCAGGCGGCACGTACGGCTGCGACAGATGCGCTGGCTCTGGTGCAGCGCTGGCTGGCCGGCGATTCACTGAAGGAGGCTCGCCTCGCACTGGTGACCCGTAACGGCGTAGACGTCGGTGACGGGGTGCCGGATGTGGCGCTGGCTCCGGTGTGGGGTCTGGTGCGCAGTGCGCAGTCGGAACA
>NZ_JBEXSW010000128.1:0-1992 GCF_040613775.1 Streptomyces sp. NPDC006208
GAGAGCGCTTCCCTGACACGGAAGAGGTCACTGGTTCAATCCCAGTATCGCGCACCAGCCAAAGCCCCCCGGCCGTCGAGACGGCCGGGGGGCTTTGTCGTTCCTCCGCGGTTCAGGAGGAGAAGAGCATCCGGCCGAAGCCGCGCTGATGGTGGTGGCCGCCGTGGTGGCCGCCGTGGTGCTGCGCGCCCCAGGCGGGAGCGGGGGCGGCGGGGTAGGCCTGAGGGGCCGGCGGCGCGGGCGGGGCCTGCTGCACCCACTGCGACTCGAGGCGGGTCAGGGACTCCAGCTCCCCGTAGTCGAGGAATATCCCGCGACAGCCGCTGCACTGCTCGATCTGGACCCCGTTGCGGTTGTACGTGTGCATCGCTGCATGGCACTTCGGACACTGCATGTTCTTGTCAGCTCCTCGCCGTTCGGTCGGCGTCGCCGGGATGCCTGCCCGGCGACGAGAGATTCACCCTACGACGCAGGATGGCACTCCAACTCGGGTGGGAGTGTGCCGATTCGGGCACAGGTGTCGATCACCGCCTGCTCGACCTCGTCGAGCTCGCGGCGCTCGGCGGCCGACTTCGCCAGCGCGAGGGCGGCGGTCTGGACGGTCAGAGCGCGGGCCGGGACGTCGAGCCGGGACCAGGGGTCGCCGGCCGCGGGGACCGCCGGGCCGTGCCCGGCGATGTAGGCGCCGAGGAAACGCTGCCAGACCTCCGGGGACAACAGGCCCGCCGCGAACCATGCGGCGGGGCGGGCCAGGTCCCAGGCTGGATCGCCGAGCCCCAGGTCGTCGACATCGATCAGCAGCCACGGCCCCGCCGGGGCGGGGTGGCGGACGAGCTGGCCGAGGTGCAGGTCGCCGTGGCACAGAGCACTGCGATACGGGGCGGGGGCCTCGTCGCGGGCCCAGGCGGGCAGGCGCTCCCAGGCGCGGCGTACCGCGTCGGCCGCAGGGCGGTCGGCTGCGGCGGCCTCCATACGGGCCACTGCGGCCGCGGCCTTGGCGGGTCCGCGCATGGGGGGCAGCGGGCCGGGCAGGGCGTCCGTCCGCGTGCGGTGGAGTCGGGCGAGCAGGAGCGCGGCCTCCTCCCAGGGGGCGGCGTCGGGGTCCTCGGGGTCGACGGGGAGGCCGTAGGGCCAGGCCGTTACGGGCCGGCCGTGGGTATCGCTCGCGGGCAGCGGGAGCGGGGGCAGCAGGACTCCGTCGAGGGCGGGGTGCGCGGCGACAGCGATGCGGACGCGGTGTGCGTGGGGGTCGGTGTCGGGTGCGTGCGCTTTGGCGACGGCTCGGCCGTGCCGTACGACGACGCCGTCGGCCCGGTCCGCGAGCACAGCCTCGCCGTGGCCGCAGGCACGGCAGGCCTGGCGGGGCGCGGGAAGGTGGGCTGCGTCGCGGGCGGCGTCGGCGAGGGCACGTACGACGGATGCGGTCACGATGCCCCCCGGGTGGCGTTGCGCAGTGCTCGCCCGAGCCTAGCTTCCGGCGGGTGCGCGGGGCCTTGTGCGCTGCGTACTCGGGGCGGGCCTTGGCCCTCGGGCGCGGCCGGGTCCGTGACGGTCGCGCCCGAGGGCGGCGGGACCCTGGGGCGGGCGGCGCCAGGGCAAGGTTCCCCGGTGGCTCGCCCGGTCCGTGATTGTCGCCCGAGCGGGGCGGTGCCCTTGGGCGGGCGGCGACGCCGGGGGGACGCCCCCGGGCCTGACCGGGTCCGGGAGCGTGGCGTAGGGCCGCTCCGGGGCCGTGCCCTGGGGCGGGCGGCGCGAACCGGGTGATGCTCTTGGGGCCTGGCCCGGCCGGTGCGCGGGGCGTTGGGCCGCTCCGGGACGGTGCCCTGGGGCGGGCGGCGACGTCGGGGGGACGCCCCCTGGCCTGACCCGGTCCGGGAGCGTGGCGTAGGGCCGCTCCGGGGCTCGTGTCCGGGACTGCTTTCCCGGGACTTGCCCCGCTCAACACTTACGACGCCTTACGTCCCGGACACGACCCCTGCGCGTCCCCGGCCG
>NZ_JBEXSW010000129.1:0-1738 GCF_040613775.1 Streptomyces sp. NPDC006208
CGTCCATTGGGAGCGGTCACCGTGATCGCGGGGAGCGGTTTCTGCAACTCCATGCCCGAGGCCAGCGCGATCGGCTCATGCCGCTGGCCGTGAGGGGTCGTTCGCGCCAGGCGAGCGCATCTTCAACGAGAGCCGCAAAACCGACCGCTTCTGGATCATCCACACCGGCAACCGGGGGCCGAGGCCAGCAGCCCGGTGCGTGCCCACGAGTTCGATACGCCGGCAGTCCACGAGCTGCGCAAGAAGGACCCGGAGCTGGACCACGCCTTGTCCACCCTTGTCACCGGTGTGATCGCGCACCGGCTCATGACAACGCGCACGCGGTCGCTCAACCTCTACGCGACCCACAGTGCGGGCCAGGTCCCCTGACGAGGCGAGAGGAGGTGTCTGAAGTGCCTGAGACTTCACACATCGTGAGCGATGTGATGACCCTGACGGTGGTGGCCGTCGGGCGCGCAGTGGGCGGACGACGGGTGCTCGTCGGCCGTGGAGACCGGCTGCACCTCCCGGGCGGTCAGGGCTCACTGATCGGCCGGACTGATGCGGCGGCCGGTGAGGCGCGTGGGCTGGATCAGCACCCACATATCGCGATCACCTCCCGCCCATGGCCTGGTATGAGCACGATCGGCCAGCCGCCGCACGGCGTCGGGCTCCGTGACAACCCGCGCAGGGCCGACGACGAGCACACTCCAGCCCTGGCTTGTCGCCTCGTCCACATGGTCGACCTCGAAGGCGACGTCCCTTCCTACCGCCGCGGCAGGCACTGAGTCGGGCGCGGTGCGAAAGGCGACCGTGTCGTCGATGACCTCGTAGTTCACCGGAACGACCGCCGGGCCATCGGATGTCGACACCGCCACGCGGCCCAGGCCGTGCGTGGAAAGCCGGGCGCGGCATTCATCAGGGCCGAGGTCCCGCAGCTGAGGGTGGAGGAGCGCCTGGCCTTGGCCGGGCGGCAGATCGATGCCGCCCCCGCGCAGGGCTGCGACGCTGGTGCCCAGCGCGTCGGCCAGTCTGATGAGAGTTCCCAGGCTCGGGTCGGCCTGCCGTTCTTCGAGGTACGCCAGGTAGTCCGGCGCCATTCTGGCGCGTAGGGCTGTTTCCGTCCGGGTCAGCCCCTGTCGCTTGCGCTCGCTGGCCACCCGCCGGCCGATGTCACCAGGATTGGGTGGCCCCTGCAGCGGGGTCGTGTCGAACACGGCATCCGCCTCATCCCGGCCCGGCGAGGAAGACTCGCGGGTCCCCGGCTCGTGCTCGACGCATCGGATATGTGCGTCAGGCCCGGGGAACACCAGCGTCACCTCGTCCGTATCCGACCAGCGCACGTCGTAGGGAGGTGTTCCATCCGCATGGTGGAGTCCGACAATCTCGCCGTCGCGCCTGGTAGCGCCGGTCGTCGTGCTTTCGATGACGAGTTGATCGCCGAGGTGAGCTCGCATGATCGCCGCCATTTCTTCACAATGATTCTCTACCCAACGTGCCACGAGCGGCGTGCCGCTGCACGGGAGAGAGACCCTGATCAAGAGAGCGATCGAGCCTGTTCCGGGACCACCTAACCCGGAACAGGCCCGCAGCTCACCCGTGCGACGGATCCCTGACCCGCTGGCCGGGTGACGACGACTGGCTGTCACGCCCCGGAAGGGAGAGGCGACATGCACCACCGCACGGTCGCAGAGCTCATGACCCGGCACGTCGTACGGGCGCGACGCGACATGCCGTTCAAGGAGATCGTCAAGCTGCT
>NZ_JBEXSW010000130.1:0-1693 GCF_040613775.1 Streptomyces sp. NPDC006208
TGGCCAGGTGGAGGGCGACCAGCGACGACGAGCACGCCGTGTCGATCGTGACGGCCGGGCCTTCGAGGCCGAACGTGTAGGCCACCCGGCCGGAGACGACGCTGGACGCGCCGCCGACCAACCGGTGTCCTTCGACGCCTTCCGGCGTCCGCCGCACGTCGGCTCCATAGCCCTGGTAGGCCATGCCGACGAAGACGCCGGTCCGGCTGCCGCGCAGCTGTCCGGGGGTGATCCCGGCGCGTTCGAAGACCTCCCAGGAGGTCTCCAGCAGCAGCCGCTGCTGCGGGTCCATCGCCAGGGCCTCTCGGGGGCTGATGCCGAAGAAGGAGGCGTCGAAGTCGGTGGCGTCGTAGAGGAAACCGCCGTCGCGCGCGTAGGTCTTGCCGAGGCGCTCGGGGTCGGGGTCGTAGAGCGAGTCGACGTCCCAGCCACGGTTGGACGGGAATGCCGAGATGGCGTCACCGCCGGACGCCACCAGGTCCCACAGGGCCTCGGGCGAGTGGACGCCGCCCGGGAGGTGGCAGCTCATCGCCACGATGGCGATCGGATCGTCGGCCGCGACGGCCGTGTGCTGCTCCTGCAGCGCGGCGGCCTGCGATCCGATCAGCTCGCTCTGCAGGAAACGGGCGAGCGCCGTGGCGTTGGGGTAGTCGAAGACCACTGTGGGCGGCAGCGCGAGGCCGGTCGCCGTGTTGACCTTGTTGCGGAGTTCGACGGCGGTCAGGGAGTCGAAGCCGAGGTCCTTGAACGCCCGGTCGGGCTCGACGTCTGCCGCCGAGGCGTGGCCCAGGACGGCCGCGACGTGTGCGCGGACCAGGTCGATCAGGGTCTCGGTGCGCTTGGCCTCCGGCAGTCCGGCGAGCTGGGCCGCCAGGGGCGCGGTGCCCGCGGCGGCGTCGGCGGACTCGGCGCGGCGCATCTCGGGCAGCTCGGACAGCAGTGCGCTGGGGCGGCCGAGGGTGAACGGTCCGATGAACCGTTCCCAGTCGATGTCGGCCACAACGGCCGCGGTGTCGTCGCAGTCCAGGGCGCGCTGGACCGCGGTCACGGCGAGCGCGGCGGGCAGGGAGATGACGCCGCGGCGGCGCAGGTGCTCCTCGTCGGCGTCGGTGACCATGCCGCCGTCGGCCCAGGGGCCCCAGGCGATCGCGGTGGCGGTCAGGCCCTCGGCCCTCCGCCGGGCGGCGAGCCCGTCGAGGAAGGCGTTGGCGGCCGCGTAGGCGGTCTGCAGTCCGCTGCCCCACACGCCGGCGATCGAGGAGAAGAGGACGAAGGCGTCCAGCTCCCGGTCGCCCAGCAGTTCGTCCAGGTGTGCGGCACCGCCGGCCTTCGCCGCGATCGTGCGGGCGAAGTCGGCCGGGGTCAGCTCGTCGAAGGGGGCGAACTGTTCCACGCCCGCGGCGTGGAACACGGAGGTGAAGGTGTGCTCGGCGAGCAGCGCCGCCACGGCATCGCGGTCGGCGACGTCGCACGCGGCGAGGCTGACGCGTGCTCCCAGCTCCTCCAGTTCGGCCTTGAGTCCGGCCGCGCCGGGGGCGTCGGCGCCGCGGCGGCTGGTGAGCACGAGGTGCTCGGCGCCGGCACCGGCGAGCCAGCGGGCGACGTGCCCGCCCAGCGCACCCGTACCACCGGTGATCAGGACCGTGCCGCGCGCCGACCAGGGCCGGCCGGCGCCGCTGCGGGCGTGGGTGAG
>NZ_JBEXSW010000131.1:0-1685 GCF_040613775.1 Streptomyces sp. NPDC006208
TGAAGCGCTCCGGCTCGAAGTCAGTGTGGCGCGACTGCGCGAGCAGCTCCGGCCACGTGCTCGCCATGCCGTGCAGTTTAAGACCCTTGAGCTGGGCCGCGATATCGTTAGACATGACGATCCTCCGGTGGGTTGGCACGCAGCGTCTCGTAACGGTTCACGTCGGCCGCGGGCTCTTCCTTGAGCTGGAGTTTCGTCGTGGCGAGGCTGCCATTCGTGACGGGCGCCTTCAGCCGGCTCAGCACGTTCAGGACGTGCTCTGCGCTGGGGCGTCCTGAATCCAGCGCAGCCTGTACGGCGAGCAGCACCGCATCGAGCCCGTGTTCGCGCACCGCAGCGAGCACCTGCGTCATGACGCGATCGCCGCCCGGGTGTTTCAGCAGATGCCGCTGCAGCAGTTGCAGCGGCTGCGGCATCGTGATGAACGGCGCGCCGTTGCGCAGTGCGCCGGGTTTGCGCTCGACCAACGTGACGTAGTGGCGCCAATCGTAGAAGGTCATGTGCCGCTCGAAGCTGCGTTCGTGGCGTGCGATCTCCTGGGCGTTGGCGACGACGCTGAGATATGCCGGATAGCAGCGCACGCTCACCAACTGGTTCGTGTACTCGGTGGGCACGCTGTAGCGGTTGCGTTGGAAGTGAATCAGGCTGGTCGACGAGACTCGCAGGGTCTGCTCGATGTAGCCGTCGAACGGCCGTGGATTGGGCATCAGCCGGGTACGCTCGTCCTGCAGCACATCCTCGACTGTCAGCTCAGGCCACTGCGGGTGCCGCATGTGCCACGCCTCACGACACTGACCAGCGACCCATTCGTTCAGGATCTCCAGCGTTTCCCAGCGCCGTAGCGCTGCTTCGTGCCAGATCTGACGTCGCCGGTCCTGAACGTTCTTCTCGACGATGCCTTTCTCCCAGCCTGCAGCCCGGTTGCAGAACTCCGGCTCGAACAGGTAGTGACTGCACATCGCTTCGAAGCGCGCGTTGACCGCACGCTCCTTGCCGCGGCCAACCTTGTCCACGGCGGTCTTCATGTTGTCGTAGATGCCGCGCCGCGGCACGCCGCCGAACGCGGCGAACGCGCGGGCGTGCGCATCGAACAGCATCTCGTGACTCTGTGTGGGATAGGCGACGAGCCAGAACGCGCGGCTGGAGTTAAGTTTGACGTGGGCGACCTCCAGGCGTCGCCGTAGCCCGCCAACAAACGCGTATTCGCAGCTCCAGTCAAACTGGAAGGCTTCGCCGGGTTCGAAGGCGAGCGGCACGAAGGCCTTCCTGCGAGGCGCCTCAGCCTGCTCCTCGTGCCAACGCCTCACGAACGCGCTCACCCGGCCGTAGCTGCCGGCGTAACCCTCGGCGCGGATCGCCTCGAACATGAACCGGGCGGTGCGCCGGTCACGCTTCGGGCGATGACTGTCGGCACGCAGCCAACCTGTCAGCTGTGCGGCCCAGTCGTCGATGACGCTCGGGCTGACGCGCTTCGGATACTTCGGCTCGACAGCATCAGTCTGCCGCAGCCAGCGGCGCACCGTGTTTCGGGACAGGCCCGTACGCCGCGCAATCTCGCGCAGTGGGACCTTCTCGCGGAAATACATCCGCCTGATCTTGGCCAATATGCCCACCGTGATCACCTTTGTATCCCCTGCTCAAAGATTGAGCAGGGCATTCAATCACGTGGGTCAAAATTCGATGAA
>NZ_JBEXSW010000132.1:0-1563 GCF_040613775.1 Streptomyces sp. NPDC006208
TCTACGCCAACAAGCTGTCCAGGAGGCCCTGTTGACGCAGTTCTACGGCACCACGTGGGCGGAGTCCACTTCTGCCACCCTTGCGTGTGACTGCCTGGCTCACCGGTTCGGGAACGCCGGCGACCACGGGGTGCGCGAGCGCTGCTACCCGACGGACATGTCCGACGCGGAATGGGCGGTGGCCAGGCCGCTGCTGCCGGTGCCGGGCTGGTTGCGGGGCCGGGGCGGGCAGCCGGAGGCGTACTGCCACCGCGCGATACTGGACGCGATCCGCTACCTGGTCGACAACGCAACGAAATGGCGCGCGATGCCGGCCGACTTCCCGCCGTGGGACCGGGTCTACGCCTTCTTCCGCCGCTGGCGCGACCACGGCATGGTCAAGGAGTTCCACGACCGGCTCCGCCGCAAGGTCCGCGAGCGGGCCGGGCGGGATCCAGAGCCGAGCGCGGGCGTGATCGACTCCCAGTCGGTCAAGGCAGACGCCGTCGTCGGCGCCGACAGCCGCGGCTTCGACGGCGGCAAACTGGTCAACGGCCGCAAGCGGCACGCTGTGGTCGACACCCTCGGCCTGCTGCTCGCGGTGATGGTCACCGCCGCTGACACCCAAGACCGTGCGGCAGCCCAGGTCCTGCTCGCCCAGGTCGCCGCCGCGCACCACCTGCTGGCCCTGGTCTGGGCCGACGGCGGCTACACCGGCAGCCTCGTCGAGTACTGCCTCGCCACCCTCGCCCTGGTCCTCGCCATCGTCAAGCGCAGCGACGACACGCGCGGCTTCGTCGTGCTTCCCAAGCGCTGGATCGTGGAGCGGTTCTTCGCCCACCTGATGCGAAGCCGCCGCCTCGTGCGGGACTTCGAACGGTCCACCAGCAGCGCGGAGGCGATGGTCTACTGGTCGATGACGCAGCTCATGACCCGCCGCCTGGCCCGGCCACGCTCTTCGCGAGTGTGAACCGGCCCGGCGCCGGCTCGGCCAGCCACCCGCGCGCTGTCAGCCGCTTCGCCTTCGACCGCAACGCCTCGACCTTCGCGGGCACCAGGTCCAGACCGAAGCAGGCGGCCATCTCCTGGCAGGTCAGCGGGCCTTGACCGAGACGGTTCCGGTCCGCGAGAGCCTGCAGGATCCGCTGGTAGTCCGCCGACAGTGCCGACCAGGCCAGCCCCGCACGCCACATCGGCACCACCGATTTCGGCTTCGCCGCCTCCGAAGATGCAGGCCGCACCGGCGGTTCACCGCGATCCGACGGCTCCTCGACGGCATCCGGGTCGGCGGCGTTTCCTTCGCCCGGAGACAGCACCTCGTCGACGCGTGAACGGGCGATCACCCACTCGTTCCACTCCCGCTCGGCCACGACCAGCTCGGCCTGGATACGGTCGGCCTCCTCCCGCAGACCGTCCATACGACGGCGAGCGGTGAGCTCACGCTGTTCCAGCAGCCCCACGACCGAAGGCATGCCCGACCTCCTCCAGAGCGACAACTCAACACGTCACCACTCCCCGAGACCGCCGAACCCACGCCTGACCAGCGGAAACGCAGCCCTCAAGCCCGGAAAGACAACAGCCACT
>NZ_JBEXSW010000133.1:0-1550 GCF_040613775.1 Streptomyces sp. NPDC006208
GTTCGCCGGTTCCTCGAACTCGGCCCCGACGGCGTACTGACCGCCATGGCACGCCAGACGCTGGAGGAGCTGGACGAGGCCGGTGACGCGGTGCTGATGCCGGCGCTGCGGGCCAAGCAAGCGGAGGCGGCCACGTTCGCCGCCTTCCTGGGACAGGCTCACCTCGCCGGCGTCGGCGTGGACTGGACGGCCTACTACAAGGACACAGGAGCCGCACACACCGCCCTGCCGACCTATGCGTTCCAGCGTGAGCGGTACTGGCTGACTCCGGGCACCGGGAACGGTGATGCGGCGGCGGCCGGGCAGAGTCGGATCGGGCACCCGGTCCTGGCGGCGGCGGTCCAGGTCGGCGACCGTGACGAGTGGGTCCTGACCGGGCGCCTGTCCACCGACACCCAGCCCTGGACCCGCGACCACGTCGTGCTGGGCACGGTGATCGTGCCCGGGACCGCACTGGTCGAGCTCGCTCTCACCGCCGGCCGCCAGGCCGAGGCCCCGGTGCTGGATGAATTGGTGATGGAGGCGCCGCTGCTGCTCGAGGAGGGCGTCGCGGTTCAGGTCCAGGTCACGCTTGGTTCGGCTGCTGAGGACGGGCGCCGTGAGGTGGCGATCTACACCCGTCCGGAGAACGGCGAGGACGACGAGCAGGCAGAGACGACCTGCCACGCCCGCGGCCTGCTCGCCCCCGAGGCCGAACCCCTCGCGGACTGGCCCACCCAATGGCCACCCGCAGGGGCCGAGGAGGCATCGGTCGACGCGCTCTACGCAGGTCTGGCCGACCTCGGCTACGACTACGGCCCTACGTTCCAGGGCGTGCGCGCGGCCTGGCGCGACGGCGATCAGCTCTACGCCGAGGTGGAACTGCCCGGTGACACCGGTGGTGAAGGCTTCGCCATCCACCCGGCCCTCTTCGACGCGGCACTGCACGGTGTGCTGCTCGACAAGGAAGCGGGATCCGCGGTCGACCTGCCGTTCTCCTGGTCGGGCGTACGGCTCGGGCAGACCCGCCTCTCGCGGGCGCGGGTGCGGATCGCTCCGACGGGTGAGTCCGCGTTCCGCATCGACATCACAGGCGAGCACGGCGAACCGGTGCTGCACATGGCGCGACTCGACCTGCGCCCCGTGGAGCAGGCGCAGCTCGAGAGCGGGCAGCGCGCCCACCGCAACTCCCTGTTCCAGCTCAACTGGGCCGAGGTCACGGCCGTGCCGTCCACATCGGTTCGGGTGGCCGTACTCGGCGACGTCGATGCGCCGGGCGAGCGGTTCGCGGACCTGGACGCGCTGGAGAAGGCCCTGGCCGACGGCGTGGGCACACCCGAGATGGTGCTTGCCACGGTCGAGTCCCCGGGTGGTGCCGCCGACGTGGCCGAGGCGGCGTCAACGGTGGCGGTGAACGCCTTGGCTCTGGTGCAGCGTTGGCTGGAGAGTGAGCGGCTGAGTGAGGCGCGGCTGGTCCTGGTGACCCGTAACGGCGTAGACGTCGGTGACGGGGTGCCGGATGTGGCGCTGGCTCCGGTGTGGGGTCTGGTGCGCAGTGCGCAGTCGGAACA
>NZ_JBEXSW010000134.1:0-1473 GCF_040613775.1 Streptomyces sp. NPDC006208
CCAAGCGGGTCGAACTGCCGACCTACGCCTTCCAGCGCGAGCGCTACTGGCTGACCCCAGGCACAGGCTCAGGTGACGTGACCGCAGCCGGACTGATCCGGGTGGAACATCCGGTGCTGGGTGCTGCGCTTCGGGTCGGTGATCGGGATGAGTGGGTGTTTGCCGGCCGGATCTCGCAGGACACCCAGCCCTGGACCCGCGACCACATGGTGCTGGGCACCGTGATCGTGCCGGGCATTGCGGTGGTGGAGATGGCACTGACCGCCGGCCGCCTGGCGGGTTGCGCGGTGGCGGACGAGTTGGTGCTGGAGGCGCCGCTCGTCCTGGAGGACGACGCGGCGCTCCAGGTCCAGGTCACCATCGGCCAGACAGGCGAGGACGGCCGCCGGGAAGTGGCGATCTACACCCGCCCCGAGGGCCTCACCGAAGACGAGCTGCGGGAAGTGACCTGCCACGGGCGCGGCTGGCTCGCCCCCGAGACCGAGCCCGCCGAGTGGCGTGAGGTGTGGCCGCCGGAAGGTGCCGAGACCGCGTCGGTGGACGCTCTCTACGCGGGCATGGCGGACCTCGGCTACGACTACGGGCCGATGTTTGCGTGCGTCCGCGCCGCGTGGCGCCGGGGCGCGGAGGTCTTCGCCGAGATTGCGCTGCCCGACGGGGCCGACAACGGCGGGTTCGACGTGCACCCCGGACTGCTCGACGCCGCCATGCACGGTGGTCTGCTGGGGAAGAAGTCGGACGACGGGGTCGTCCTGCCGTTCTCCTGGTCCGGGGTTCGCCTCGGCGAGGCCGGTGCGACCCGGGCCCGGGTGCGGATCGCCCCGGCGGGCGACTCCGCACTCCGTGTCGATGTGGTCGGCGAGCAGGGCGAGCCCGTGCTGCACGTGGACAAGCTCTTCTTCCGTCCGGTGGATGCCTCGCAGCTCGAGCGTGCGCAGGGTGGTGGCAACGCACTGTTCCAGGTGGACTGGGCCGAGGTTGTGGCTGGGTCGGCCCCGGTGCGGGTGGCTGTCCTCGGTGAGGACTACGCGGACCTGGACGCGCTGGAGCAGGCGCTGGCCGACGGCGCCGAGGCCCCGCAGGCCGTCGTCACCATCGTCGAGTCCCCGGCCGGTGCCACTGACGTGGCTGAGGCGGCGTCTGCGGTGGCGGTGAACGCCATGGCCCTGGTGCAGCGGTGGCTGGCGAGCAAGTGGCTGGGTGAGACACGGCTGGTCGTGGCGACCCGCAACGGCATAGGCGTTGGTGACGAGGTGCCGGATGTGGCACTGGCTCCCGTTTGGGGTCTGGTGCGCAGTGCCCAGTCGGAACACCCGGGCCGGTTCCTGCTGATCGACTTGGACAGCGACGAGACTCCGGAGTGGGGTTCGTTCCTCGACCTGGACGAGCCGCAGCTCGCGGTGCGTGGTGGCCGGCTGCTGGCGCCGCGTCTGGGCCGTGCCTCCGCGTCGCTGCCGGCGGGTGAGGCGTGGC
>NZ_JBEXSW010000135.1:0-1435 GCF_040613775.1 Streptomyces sp. NPDC006208
TCACCGGGTCTCCGTAAGTTGTTGGGCGGCCCGGGAGGGCCGGATGTGGCTTACCGGGTCTTGCCAGTTGTGGCTCCGAAGGAGTGGCCGTCCGGCCCTCTTGGGCACCCTGGCTGCTGATTGAGATGTGCGTTTCGGTCGCTGATTACGGAGATGACAGCGGGGTGTTCCTCGGGCCGTCGGCAAGCCGTGCGGAACGAGGAGGGGCGAGTGAGTAGGCGACGGGCCCAGGTCTGGGCCGGCATCGACGCAGGCAAGGGCCACCACTGGGCGGCAGTGGTCGACGAGACCGGCGCGATCATGTGGTCGAAGAAGATCGACAACGACGAGTCGGCGATCCTGACCGCGCTTGGCGAGATCTTGGCGCTGGCTGACGGAGTTCAGTGGGCGGTGGACATCTCCGGCACGTCGTCCGCGCTGCTGCTGGCTCTGCTCGCAGCTCACGGCCAGCAGGTCGTCTATGTGCCGGGCCGCACCGTCAACCGCATGTCCGGGGCCTACCGGGGCGAGGCGAAGACTGACGCCCGCGACGCCTACGTCATCGCCGAAACCGCACGTCACCGCAGGGACTTCGCCGCGGTCGACGTGCCCGCGCAGCTCGCTGCCGATTTGTCGCTGCTGACCGCTCACCGGTCCGATCTGGTCGCCGACCGGGTGCGGATGATCAACCGGCTGCGGGACGTGATGACCGGCGTCTTCCCCGCCCTGGAGCGGGCCTTCAACTACTCCAGTCACAAGGGTGCGCTGGTGCTGCTGACCGGCTATCAGACTCCGGCAGCGATCCGCCGGCGGGGCCGGGCCAGGCTCACGGCATGGCTGGCCAACCGCAGTGTGCGCGGCGCCGACGCGGTCGCCGCGACCGCGCTGGAAGCCGCGCAGGCCCAGCAGACCGCGTTGCCCGGCGAAGACGTCGCTGCACAGATCGTGGCTGATCTCGCGGCACAGATCCTGGCGCTGGACGACCGGCTCAAACGGATCGACCAGCAGATCCGCGGGACGTTCCGCAACCATCCCCAGGCCGAGATCATCGAGTCCCTGCCCGGCATGGGCCCGATACTCGGCGCCGAGTTCGTCGTCGCCGCGGGCGACCTGACCGCCTACGCGGACGCTGGCCATCTGGCCTCGGCGGCCGGGCTGGTGCCCGTTCCACGTGACTCCGGACGCCGCACCGGCAATCTGCACCGTCCCAAACGCTACAGCCGCCGCCTGCGACGGGTGTTCTACATGTCCGCGCAGACCAGCATCATCCGCGAGGGACCGAACCGCGACTTCTACCTCAAGAAGCGCGGCGAGGGCTGCAAGCACGTCCAGGCCGTCATCGCTCTGGCCCGCCGACGAGCTGGCGTCCTGTGGGCCCTGCTGCGCGACGACCGAGTCTTCACCTCCGCCCCGCCGGCCGCGCAAGCGGCTTGACTTCGTCATTGAGACTCCTTCG
>NZ_JBEXSW010000136.1:0-1426 GCF_040613775.1 Streptomyces sp. NPDC006208
CTCCCGTACGCATCGAACGGCACCAGCACAGCAGTACGCCGGAATTCACCCAGCAACGCAGCAAACTCACGCCTTGCCACGGCCAGTTGATCGTCCGGCGTCAGCGGTTCGGAGTCTGGGGCGGCAACGTCCGGATGTGCCTCCGGTGAGGCTGCGTCCAGCGGCGCGTGCTCCGACGGCGCGTCCAGCGGTGTGTCCTCCGACGGTGCATCAGCCAAGTCGGCCAGTTTTGAACGCTGTTCGGGCCTTGTTGTTTCATCCCCGTGATCGGCCATGGCCGAGATGCTGCCATGGTCACCTTCCCGACAGCAACGGGCTAATCCGGGCATCCATTGTCATAAGTGGTGTGCTGGGTGACACAGTTCTGTACCAGGCCGGCTTCCGGAGCCGTGCCGTGCGTCAGGACGTCCGCCCCGCGCCGCACGTCAGCTGACGCTCATCCCGCGGTCGGGCCACTCTGACGTCTCGTCATACATGGCATTGATCTTCCGGGAGGCCTTGAGGAAGGCATAGTTGATTTCGCCGTCGACGGGTCGCGGTCTGCGCGTCCTGGTGTCCATGAGGAGTCGATGCGGCGGATCCTCCGTATCGAAGCCGTACATGTACTCCACCGAATCGACCGACTCGGAGACCTTGCGGAAATAGACGAGCGAAGCCATTACCATTCACCTTCCAGGTCTTCCCGCTTGAACAGGGGGACCTTTTCTTCCCAATTGTAATTACTGTTCGCGTGGCGGTGCGCCTCCTGGTAGGTCGATCCCGGATTGTCGCGGAGGTATCCGAGCTCGGCGATCTCGTGCTCCAGGAGAAGATGGTCTTCCGGGAGTGCGTTGCCGGACCGTAGCCGGATCCACGCATCCGCGATCTCGGCGTCCGCGTCGAACTTCCGCACCACGACCTTCCCCGTCTCCGGGTCGACGATGGGATGCTCGGTGTCGAAGACGTGCTTCTTCACCGAAGCGATCTCTTCTTCCGAGAACCCCGTCGACCCGTCGCCTCGCTCCACATGGCGGGACTGCTCGGATATCGAGGACACGTCACGAGAGTCCTTCATGAAGCTTTCGTAGGCTTCCTCCGCCCAGCGGGTCTGCGCAGGGTCGTCCAGGAGGTCTCGCGGGCGTCTTCGGGCCCCGGTCATCCACTCGTCCGGCACTCTCACGGCCCCGCCGGGGCCGGGAAAGCCGTGTCGCATGCCTGCGCGGAGGCCGCCTCGTAGGAGTCCTGAGCCTTTGGTGCCGGCGGCTTCGGGTATGAGGCGGCCCCAGAATTCGCTGGGGTCGCTCTTGAGTGTTTCCCAGGCGTTCTTGAGGGCGCGGTCGGGGTTGGCGGCGGTGGAGACAAGGCCGGCGAGCGTCATGTTGACGCCCTTGTAGTACTCGGCCGGGTGGGTCAGGTTGTAGCCGTCGATCGGGTTGATCGAGCGGAC
>NZ_JBEXSW010000137.1:0-1425 GCF_040613775.1 Streptomyces sp. NPDC006208
TAGGACTTGTCCGGCCGATCATGTGCGGAGCCAGATGGTGAGGGCTGCGGCGGTGGCGGTGCCCAGGTAGACGTAGCGGCGCTTGTCGTAGCGGGTGGCTACCGCCCGGTGCTGCTTGAGCCGGTTGATGGCGCGCTCGATGGTGTTGCGTTTCTTGTACCGTTCTTCGTCGAAGCCGGGTGGCCGCCCGCCACGTGAGCCCTTGCGTAGGCGGGCGGCCTGGCTGTCGGCCTTCTCCGGGATCGTGTGCCGGATGCCCCTGCACCGCAGGTATTCACGACAGGGCCCGTTGCTGTATGCCTTGTCGGCGGCGACGCTGTCGGGCTTCTTGCGGGGCCTGCCCGGCCCGTTCGTTGGGACGCGGATCTTCTCCAACACCGGTTTGAACTGGGTGCAGTCCGCTCGCTGACCTGGTGTGACGATCAAAGACAGAGGGCGGCAGCGGCCGTCCGCGCTCAGGTGGATCTTGGTGGAGAACCCGCCGCGCGAGCGGCCCAGGCCCTCACCTCCAGCACCACCTCCACCAGGAGGGCGTGCAGGCTCTGCCACGGCGTTTCGTCCTGATGTTCTGGCCCTTCGGCCCCCTTTGAAGCGGGTGCCGGCGGCGGGTCGGTGCGGGCACCCGCCGCATGCTGATGCGCACGAACGATCGTGGAGTCGACCGATACGTCCCAGTCGATCTCGCCTGCGGCATCGGCCGCGGCCTGGACCTGCTGGAGCAGACGCTCCCACGTCCCGTCGGCCGACCACAGGCGATGCCGTTCATAGACCGTCTTCCATGGCCCGAACCGTTCCGGCAGGTCACGCCACTGCACGCCGGTCCGCACCCGATGCAGAATCCCGTCGATCACCTGCCGGTGATCCCGCCACCGGCCACAACGCCTGTTACTGACCGGCAGGAACGGCCGCAGCCGTTCCCACTCGGCATCACTCAGGTCACCCCGCCCCATGCTCATATCAACGGGCTGGAACCGCAGTGGTCACCAGCGCGACCAGACAGGTCCTAACCGGCAGGTCGGATCACGGCGAACCGCGCGCTCATGGTGGGACCAAGGTGGTTGACAAGGCCGTATCCGGGCTGGTCCGGCCACGGCAGACTGAAGAGGAACGAGGTGACAATCACCTCGGTCACTTCGGGGATGTCGAGTCGAAGCTGTTCTTCCAGGAACCGCAGCGTGACGCGCCAGTCCGTCTCATCCCCTCCGAGGAACGACGCGACGGTCTCCTGAACGACGTCCCAGAAGAACACGTGAGACAGGACACCGTGCTCGTTGAAGACGTGCGCGCCAAATAGGTCCTCGAAGCCCGGCGAGGCCGCCACCAAGTCCCGTACCAGCTGAACATCCCGCTCCACAGCACCCCCTCCCTAGGCGCTCAGGATAGATCCACTCCTGCTCCGCACATGATCGACCGGACAAGTCCTAG
>NZ_JBEXSW010000139.1:0-1357 GCF_040613775.1 Streptomyces sp. NPDC006208
TCCTACCGCGACTACCTCGAACTGCACGGCCTGTCCGTCCAGTTGGCCGAGGCCCTCGCCGAGTACTGGCACGCCCGCGTGCGTACCGAACTCGGTATCTCGCAAGGGGATCCAGACTCGCTCGGCGGCATGTTCCGCACCGAGTACCAGGGCTGCCGCTACTCACTCGGCTACCCCGCCTGCCCCGACCTCGAGGACCGGGCGAAGATCGCCGACCTTCTGCGGCCCGAGCGCATCGGGGTGGAACTGTCCGAGGAGTTCCAGCTCCACCCCGAGCAGTCCACCGACGCGATCGTCCTCCACCACCCCGAGGCAAGCTACTTCAACGCGGGAGGTGCCCGCCCGTGACCAGCGTGCGCGATCTGCGTGATGTCCTGGCGGCGGGGGAGAGGTCGTTCTCCTTCGAGTTCTTTCCGCCGAAGACCGACGCCGGCGAGGAGCGTCTGTGGGACGCCATCCGCCGGATCGAGGCCCTGGCACCGGCCTTCGTCTCGGTGACGTACGGCGCGGGCGGGTCGTCCCGGGACCGTACCGTCGCCGTGACGAAGAAGATCGCCACCCATACGACGCTCCGGCCGGTGGCCCATCTGACCGCCGTCGGTCACTCGACGGCCGAGCTGCGCCACATCGTCGGCCAGTACGCCGACGCCGGCATCCGCGACGTCCTCGCCCTGCGCGGCGACCCTCCGGGCGACCCCGGCGGACGGTGGGACCCTCATCCGCAGGGCTTCACCCACGCTCACGAACTCGTATCACTCATCCGCGAGTTGGGGGACTTCAGTGTCGGTGTCGCCGCCTTCCCCGAGCGTCATCCGCGTTCGGTGGACTGGGAGAGCGACATCCGCCACTTCGTCGCCAAGTGCCGTGCGGGCGCCGACTACGCCATCACCCAGATGTTCTTCCGCGTCGAGGACTATCTGCGGCTGCGCGACCGGGTGGCGGCGGCCGGCTGCGACACGCCGATCATCCCGGAGATCATGCCCGCCACCGATGTGAAGCAGATCCGGCGCTTCGCCGACCTGTCCAACGCTGCCTTCCCCGACGAGCTCGCATGCAGGCTCGAGGCGGCCAGGCACCGGCCCGCCGACGGCCATCGCATCGGGGTCGAGTACGCCACCGTGATGGCCGAGCGGCTGCTGGCGGAAGGAGCCCCGGGACTGCACTACATCACGCTCAACCGGTCCACCGCGACGCTCGAGATCCATCAGAACATCCAGAACTCAAGGAGTGCACATGCCCTCGCAGCCGACCGCTGACTTCACGGACTTCAAGGTCGCGGACCTGTCCCTGGCCGAGTTCGGCCGCAAGGAGATCACGCTCGCCGAGCACGAGATGCCCGGCCTGATGTCGATCCGCA
>NZ_JBEXSW010000140.1:0-1325 GCF_040613775.1 Streptomyces sp. NPDC006208
CCCCACACCGCAGCATGAGCCAGATCGCCGGGACGCGTCACCAACGCCAGACGCACCGGACGATCCTCCGCCAGCCACCACTGCACCAAAGCCAGCACGGCATTGGTGACTTCACGGACTTGGGTGGCCGTGTCCGTGTCCGTGGTGGAACCTGTCGGGCACGGAACGACAACAACGTCCGGGGTCCCTTCCGACTCCCGCAGTGCGACGAAGTCCGCGACGGCCTCGATCACCAGCGCCTCGGAGGCGGGGGGCAGCGTGAACGGCGTCCACTCCAGCCCGAACAGCGGGTCGCCGTCACCGGCACCGCGCAGTTGCTCCGCAGATACGGCACGCAGCGACAGCGACTCGACCGAGGCCACCGGATCACCGGCGCCGTCGGCCACGGCCAGCGTCACCGAACCGGTGCCCGTCCGCGACAGCTTCACCCGCACCATGGATGCACCGGCCGCCTGAAGAGCGACACCGGACCACGCGAACGGCAGGACCGGGCCGTCGTCCAGTGACACCAGCCCGCCCGCGGCCAGGGCGTGCAGAGCAGCGTCCAGCAGCGCCGGGTGCAGGGCGAACGCAGCCGCGTCGGCGCCCGAGTCCTCCGGCAGTTCGACCTCGGCGAAGACGTCGTCCCCGCTGCGCCACACCGACCGCAGGCCCCGGAAGACCGGACCGTAGTCCAGGCCGGCCGCAGCCATGTCCTCGTAGAACGGCGTCAGATCAACGGCCTCCGCGCGGGCGGGCGGCCATGCGCCGATGTCCGCAGCGGGCGGCGCCTCTGCCGAGGACAGCACGCCCGTCGCGTGCCGCAGCCAGGAACCGTCTTCGACGCGCGAGTGCACGCTCAGCTGCCGCCGGCCGGACTCGTCCTCCGGGCCGACCGCCACCTGAAGGGTGACGCCGCCGCGCTCGGGCACGACCAGGGGAAGTTCCAGGGTGAGGTCTTCGATCCATCCGCAGCCGGCCTCGTCACCCGCCCGGACCGCCAGCTCGACGAACGCGGTGCCGGGCAGCAGAACGGTCCCGTTCACGGCGTGGTCGGAGAGCCACGGGTGGGTTTCGAGGGAGAGTAGCCCGGTGAGCAGGACCCCGTCGCTGTCGGCGGTCGCGATCGCGGCACCGAGCAGCGGGTGGTCCGCCGCCCCCAGACCGGCAGCCCGGACGTCACCGGGTGTCTGGGGTACGTCGAGCCAGTAACGCTCGCGCTGGAAGGCGTACGTGGGCAGGTCGACGCGCCGGGCGCCCGGGAAGAGCGCCTGCCAGTCCGGGGAGATGCCGTGGGTGTGGAGCTGACCGATGGCGGTGACGATCGCGTACGGCTCGGGGCGGTC
>NZ_JBEXSW010000141.1:0-1264 GCF_040613775.1 Streptomyces sp. NPDC006208
CCGGTCCTGCTGCCTCGCACCGAGGCCGGATCGATGCCGGCCCGCTCGAACGCCTCCCACGACGTCTCCAGCAGCAGCCGCTGCTGCGGGTCCATTGCCAGCGCCTCACGCGGCGAGATCCCGAAGAAGGCAGGATCGAACTCGGCCGCCTCGTGGAGGAAGCCGCCGTGGCGCACGTAGGACTTGCCGGAGCGGTCGGGGTCGGGGTCGTAGAGGTTCTCGACGTCCCAGCCGCGGTCCTCGGGGAATCCGGAGATCGCGTCGCCGCCGGACGCGACGAGGCGCCACAGGTCTTCGGGCGACCGCACATCACCGGGGAACCGGCAGGCCATGCCCACGATCGCGATCGGCTCGTCCGTGCCGGCGACCGCGGCGACCGCGGCCTCGGACTGCTCCTGCACGCCCAGCGTCTCGGCCAGCAGGAAGCGGGAGAGCGCGGCGGGCGTCGGGTGGTCGAAGACCATGGTCGCGGGGAGCCGCAGCCCGGTCGCTGTGTTCAGGCGGTTGCGCAGTTCCACCGAGGTGAGCGAGTCGAAACCGGCGTCCTGGAAGGCGTGTTCCGGCTGGACGGCCCGGACCGAGGCGTACCCGAGCACAGCGGCGACCTCGGTACGGACCAGGTCCAGCACCGCCTGCTCGCGCTCGGCCTCCGGCAGCCCGGCCAGCCGCCGGCCCAGCGATCCCTTCGGCGCGGTCTGCGCCGTGCGCCGCGCGGTGCCCCGTACGGGGCCGCGCAGCCCTCGCAGCACCGGAGGCACCGTGCCCTGCGTGCCGCCGAGGTCCAGCCGCAGCGGAGCGACAGTGGACCGGTCCAAGGCCAGCGCCGCGTCGAACAGCCGCAGTCCCTCGTCAACGGCTATCGGGGCCAGACCCACCCGCTTGAGCCGGGTGAGGTCCGCCTGGTCGAGCCGGTCGCCCATGCCGCTGCCCTGCTCCCACAGGCCCCACGCCAGGGAGGTCGCGGGGAGGCCCTGGGCGCGGCGGGCTTCGGCGAAGGCGTCGAGGAAGGTGTTCGCTGCGGCGTAGTTGCCCTGTCCGGCGCTGCCCAGGATTCCGGACACCGACGAGAAGACCACGAACGCCGACAGGTCGCTCGTCAGCTCGTGGAGGTTCAGCACGGCGTCGACCTTCGGCCGCAGCACCGCGTCCATGCGCTCCGGGTTCAGCGCGGCGATCACGCCGTCGTCGAGGACGCCGGCGGTGTGCACGACGGCCGTCACCTGCGTCCTGGCCAGCGCCGCGGCAAGGGCGTCCCGGTCGGCCG
>NZ_JBEXSW010000142.1:0-1261 GCF_040613775.1 Streptomyces sp. NPDC006208
GTAACGCCCATCACCTGCGGGAACTGACCTACGCCTTCGAGGAGATGGGGCAGGCTTGGGCCAACCGCCTGATCGAACTGCTGGTCGCCGCTTGCCATGAGGTCGATCAGGCGGCGGCGTGCTGACGCCCGAACGCCTTGCGTCCTGCCGCAAGGATTACGACGCCATTCTCGCGGACGGCGAGGCAGCCAATCCGCGCGCACCGCCTTCCGGCAAACGCGGGCTCGCGGCCGTCGTGATCGAAGCGGTGCGGCGATTCCGGCTTGACGGTCATGCCGCAGACGGGGTCGGTGATCGGGTGGTGCTCGTGCATGGCTGTGTCTCCCTTCTTGTATGGCGGCGCGCCGGCGGCGATCGGCTAATCGAGGTGTCCGGAATTAGTTGACCACTACAGTCTGATCCGGCGAAGATTGGCATAACCCAGCCCCTACCTGTTTGTAATTCCCCTTTTATCCATCAATTCACTTGGGGTCGTCTCAGAAAACGGAATTTAAAGCACGCTAAGGACTAGCGTGCTACTTCTCGCAAACGAAGGTCTGCGAGAAGCTTTGTCGAGAAGACGGCACGGCCTAGTGTCGATGTGGCCGGGGAGTTCTCGAAAACCGTTCTCGGTTCAAACGGCTTGGAACGGCGAGTTTCAAGAACGCTGAACGGTCGCCAGCGGCAAGAACAGGGTGAGCGGCGGGTCAGGCAAGGCAATGAAGCCATGATGTCGGTAGAAAGCCGCTACCCCCTCGTCCTTGGCGTCCACCATCAGGGCGAAGGCGGCAATCTCCGAACGGGCTTCACGTTCGAGCGCGTCAGCCAGAAGCGCACCGCCGAGACCTTGGCCCGTGAATTCCTGATCGACAGCCAGGCGGCCCATACGAACGGCGGGCACGGTCGGATAGCGCGGCAGCTTCTTGCCGATGCTGGCCGGAAGATCGGCCAGCAGCAGGCTTGCCGAGGCCAAGGTGTAATAGCCCGCAATGCGCGGCCCGTCTGCCAGGGCCACGAAGCAGGCGGCAACGCGGCGACGAATGTCCTGCGTGACTTGCTCTTGCAGGTAGCGATTCAGCGGCTCCGAATCACTGCGAAAGGCAGCGCGATCATGTGCGGCATCGAGCGGCGCGAGCCGGAACGGTGCGCCGCTCATTCAGCGCGCAAGAGTTTGCGGCGACGGGCAAAGGCACGTTCCAGAGCTGGGGCCGGTTGCGGCGGCGACAGCAGCGCTTGCGCGAAACATTCCTGATCGGCCAAAGACAGGCGGATGACTTCGGCT
>NZ_JBEXSW010000143.1:0-1243 GCF_040613775.1 Streptomyces sp. NPDC006208
CCGCTCCCCGCAACCATCTGTGTTGAGCAACTACATGCCGCCGGGGTCTGGGACGTCCACACAGCAGCATAGTCCTCGGTCCGGTCCGATGGACGGCCGAAAGCCCTTGTTCTCAGGGACCGGACGCTGTCCAGGCGGCGGCAACACGTGCATAGGACTTCGCCCGGAGTATCCGAAGCGTCATAGCCCTGCACCGTCGTCGTCAGTCAACGCCGGGCGACGTCTCCTGCCACGCAGGGCCGAAGCGCCGCTTCAACCCCCGCCCCGGCCGAGTCCGGCCAAGAGGGCGACGGCCACGGCGATGGTCACCCCCGTGAACATGGCTGCCTCTTTGGCTCTCGTGTCGTAATGCTCTGCTGCATTCCCATCAGCCCCTGTCGGTTCGTGCCCGCCCGGGTGGTGCCCACGCGGGGTGGGCGCTACCCGGGGCGGTCGCGGTCAGCGCCTGAACGCGTCCTTGGCCTTCCCGCCGGACTGCTTCAGGTTCCCGGCGACTCGGTGGGTCTTCCCTTGCCTCTTCAGCCGCCTGTTGCGGGCGGCTCGGCCGATGCTTTCCGTGATCCGGCCCTTGAGTTCCTGTGCCTTGTTCCTGATCTTCTGTTCAAAGCTCATGGCTGCCCTCTGTTCGTCCACTGGGTGAGGCTTGGGTGGGGCTCCCCGCGCTGGATTGCCGTGCAACTTGCCATCCCGCGCGTGGGATAGGGCCTGGTACTGGCTACGGGCGGCTTCGGCCGTCTCGATGCCCGCCGCGACTGCGACCACCACGGCGGCCGCGCATGGCGAACCCGGCGATCCAGACGACCAGCAGCACCAACGCGACGTACCAGAGAATCTGCATGGTGAAGCCGAACCCGAACACAATCAGGATCAGCAGCAGGAGAAGAACCCAGAGCAGCACGGCTGCGCCTCCACGCGGTCACAGGGACATGTCCTGCGTTCCGCGGGGGCTGGGCGAAGCGAAGGTGAAGGCTTTGCCCGGAGATTCCGGAGCACCACAGCCCTACGCCGTCGGTGTCAGTCAACTCCGGTCGGCGACCCCTGTCAACGTGCGGGAGTTGCTGGGGAGTTGTGCTACCGCGGTTGCGGCCGCTGGTGTCGACGGAGCCTCGGCAGGGGCTTCCGCCGGCTCCTTGGGCGGTGGCAGGACGTGGTCCTCCCACCAGGACAGGCCCATCACGGTGCCGAGCAGGACGAAGGGGACTGCAGCCGGAACGATCAGCGCGTACATGCGTACCGCCAGTTG
>NZ_JBEXSW010000144.1:0-1234 GCF_040613775.1 Streptomyces sp. NPDC006208
TGGCACCCTCAAGTGATCAACGCACCACCCACGGATGATCATGTGGTCGTGGAGGCACAGGTGCGTGACTACGGGTTTTCGCCGGCTCAGCAGGATGAGATCTGGAGGCGCTGGCGTGAGGGGCAATCATTCAGCTTGATGGGGCGGGAGCTCGGGGCGCCGATGCACCATGTCCGCCGGTTCCTGTGCCAGAGCGGCGGTGTCCGCGTGGCCCCGCAGCAACGGTCAGAGCGGCATCTGACCGGTGGTGAGCGTGAAGAGATATCCCGCGGCATCGCTGCCGGAGAATCGGCCCGGCAGCTGGCCCGGAGGCTGGGCAGATCGGCGTCGACCGTCTCCCGCGAGATCGCTCGCAACGGCGGCCGGGACCGCTACCGTGCCGCGTCCGCCGATTCGGCCGCATACATACGCGGGCGTCGGCCCAAGGAAGCGAAGCTCGCCCAACGGCCCGCCCTGCGCACGCTGGTGGAGGCCAAGCTGGCCCTGTGCTGGTCGCCCGAACAGATCGCGGGCTGGCTGCGGCGCCAGTTCCCCGGCGATGACTCTATGCAGGTCTCGCACGAGGCGATCTACCTCTCGCTCTACGACCCGCGTCGGCGCCAGGCGATCGACCGCAGACTCACCCAGCGGCTGCGGTCATCGAGGCCCATGCGTCACCCGAAGATCGCCCGTCGGCCCACCGGGCGGGGCATCATCCGCGGCATGGTGTCCATCAGCGCCCGCCCCGCCGAGGTCGAGGACCGCAAGGTTCCCGGCCATTGGGAGGGTGACCTCGTGATGGGCACCCGCCCCTCAGCGGTCGCCACGCTCGTCGAGCGCACGAGCCGCTACACGGCCATCGTTGCGCTGCCGGACGGCATCAAGGCCGAGCAGGTCGCCCCGCACCTCACCAGGAGTCTCCTCGGCATTCCGCCCCAGTTGCGGCGGACGCTCACCTGGGACCGGGGCCGCGAGATGGCCGAACACCAGACCATCACCGCCGAGACCGGGATGCCAATCTACCTCTGCGAGCCGCGGAGCCCGTGGCAGCGCGGCACTAACGAGAACACCAACCGGCTGCTTCGGCAGTACCTCCCCAAGGGCGCGGACCTCCGCACGTTCAGCCAGGCCGACCTGGACGCCATCGCCCAAGAGCTCAACCATCGTCCGCGCAAGACCCATGGCTACCGCACTCCGGCAGAGGTCTACGCTGACCTCCTGAACAGCGGTGATGCGCTGACCGCTTGAGCTCGCC
>NZ_JBEXSW010000145.1:0-1196 GCF_040613775.1 Streptomyces sp. NPDC006208
AAACGCCCCGCCAGCTCCTCCATGTCCGCCACACCGTCACGGCCGACATAGTCCACACACAGGTCGAGCATGTGGGCGCCCTCACGGATCTGGTCCCGCGCCATCTCCACACAGTCGTCCCAGCGGCCCTCCAGCATCGCCTCACGGAACTTCTTCGACCCGTTCGCGTTCGTCCGCTCGCCGATGGCCATGTAGGAGGTGTCCTGACGGAACGGCACCGTCTGGTACAGCGACGCGGCACCCGGCTCCGGGCGCGGCTCACGCACCGGGGGTTCCAGGCCGCGCACGCGTTCGACGACCTGGCGCAGGTGCTCCGGCGTCGTGCCGCAGCAGCCGCCGACCAGCGACAGCCCGTACTCGCGCACAAAGGTCTCCTGCGCATCCGCCAGCTCGGACGCCGACAGCGGATAGTGCGCGCCGTCCTTGCCCAGGACCGGCAGACCCGCGTTGGGCATGCAGGACAGCGGGACACGGGAATGACGGGCCAGATAGCGCAGATGCTCGCTCATCTCCGCCGGGCCGGTCGCGCAGTTCAGACCGATCATGTCGATACCCAGCGGCTCCAGCGCGGTCAGCGCCGCACCGATCTCCGACCCGAGCAGCATCGTGCCCGTCGTCTCCACCGTCACCGAACAGATCACCGGAACACTCACCCCGACGGCCTCCAGCGCCCGCCGCGCCCCCAGCACCGCCGCCTTGGTCTGCAGCAGATCCTGCGTCGTCTCCACCAGCAGCGCATCCGCACCGCCCGCGATCATGCCCTCCGCATTGCGCTGATACGCGTCCCGCAACGTCAGATACGGCGCATGCCCCAGCGTCGGCAGCTTCGTACCCGGCCCCATCGACCCCAGCACCCACCGCTGCCGACCCGTCGACACCGTGAACTCGTCCGCCACCTCACGCGCGATCCGCGCACCCGACTCCGACAGCTCGAACACCCGCTCCGGAATGTCGTACTCCGCCAACGCCGCGAAGTTCGCACCGAACGTGTTCGTCTCCACACAGTCGACCCCGACCTCGAAATAGGCCGCATGCACCGACCGCACGATGTCCGGCCGCGTCACATTCAGGATCTCGTTGCAACCCTCGAGATCCTGGAAATCCTCCAGCGTCGGATCCTGCGCCTGAAGCATCGTGCCCATCGCACCGTCCGCCACCACCACACGGGTGGCCAGCGCCTCACGCAGAGCTTCGAT
>NZ_JBEXSW010000146.1:0-1110 GCF_040613775.1 Streptomyces sp. NPDC006208
AGCGCCCTGGCGCAGGCCTGCGCGGACGACGTCGTCACCGTGCCCGTCCTGCGTGCCGACCGCCCGGAGCAGCAGGCCGTCACCGCCGCGCTCGCGGAACTGCACGTGCACGGCGTCTCCCCGGACTGGCAGGCGCTCTTCCCTGGTGCACGGAAGACCGACTTGCCCACCTACGCCTTCCAGCAGCAGCGCTACTGGCTGGATGCACCGGAGGCCGAGGCGGCCCTCGTGGACGCGGTCGACGCCGAGTTCTGGGCGAGCGTCGAGCGCGAGGACGCCCAGTCGCTCGCCGCCACGCTGGGGCTGAGCGCCGAAGAACTGGACGTCGTGGTCCCGAAGCTGTCCGCCTGGCGGCGGCAGCGGCGCGAGCAGTCCGTCGTGGACGGCTGGCGCTACCAGCTGACCTGGCAGCCGCTGAACGGCCTGCCCGCAGGCGACCTCTCCGGCAGCACCTGGCTGTTCGCCGCGTCCGAGGGCGACGAGTGGGCCGGGACGGTCCGCGCGGCCCTCGCCGGACGCGGCGCGCGCCTGATCCCGCTGACGGTCGGCGCGGACGCCGACCGCGAGTCCCTGGCCGGCGAGCTGACCCGGGCCGCAGCCGAAGCCGAATCACTTGCCGGCATCCTGTCGCTGCTCGCGATCGACGAGACCGCCTCGCCCGAGCACCCCGCGCTCTCCCACGGCCTCGCGCAGACCGTGGCACTGGCCCAGGCGCTCGGCGATGCGGGCATCGACGCGCCGCTGTGGTGCGCCACCCGGGGCGCGGCGGCCACCGGCCGCTCGGACGACGCACCGCTCAGCGCGGTGCAGAACCAGGTGTGGGGCTTCGGCCGCGCCCTCGCCCTGGAGCACGCCCGGCGCTGGGGCGGCCTGATCGACCTGCCCACGGCGGTCGACGAGCGCGTCGCCAGCCGTATCGCCGCCGTACTCAACCAGGGCACCAGCACCGCGGAGGACCAGGTCGCTGTCCGTGCCTTCGGCGTGTTCACCGCCCGGCTCACCCACGCCCGCAGCGGCGCCGGCCGGCCCTGGTCGGCGCGCGGCACGGTCCTGATCACCGGTGGTACGGGTGCGCTGGGCGGGCACGTCGCCCGCTGGCTCGCCGGTGCC
>NZ_JBEXSW010000147.1:0-1082 GCF_040613775.1 Streptomyces sp. NPDC006208
GCGTCGCTGCCGGCGGGTGAGGCGTGGCGGCTGGCGGTCGGCCGGGCCGGTTCGCTGGAGGACCTGGCACTCGTCCCGTCCGACGGCGGACGTCCACTGGGTGCCGGTGAGGTGCGGGTCCACGTCCGGGCAGCGGGTGTGAACTTCCGGGACGTGCTGATTGCGCTGGGGATGTACCCGGGCGAGGCACCGCTCGGCAGTGAGGCCGCCGGTGTGGTGCAGGAAGTCGGTGAAGCCGTCACGGACCTGAAGCCGGGCGACCGGGTGTTCGGGTTCGTGCCTGAGGGGTTCGGGCCGGTGGCGGTGGCGGACCGGCGGATGGTTGTGCCGATGCCGTCGGGCTGGTCGTTTGTGCAGGCGGCGGCGGTGCCGGTGGTGCATCTGACGGCGTACTACGGTCTGGTGGAACTGGCGGGTGTGCGTCCGGGTGATCGGGTGCTGGTGCACGCCGCGGCGGGTGGTGTGGGTATGGCCGCCGTGCAGCTGGCCCACCACCTGGGTGCGGAGGTGTTCGCGACCGCGAGTGCGCACAAGTGGGATGCGGTGCGGGCGCTGGGTGTCGCGGACGGGCGGATCGCCTCATCGCGCGACCTCACCTTCCGGGAGACGTTCCTGGAGGCGACCGGCGGTGCCGGTCTGGATGTGGTCCTGAACGCGCTCGCGGGCGAGTTCGTCGACGCCTCCCTGGATCTGCTGCCTCGTGGCGGCCGGTTCATCGAGATGGGCAAGACCGATGTCCGTGAGCCGCAGGCCGTGGCCGGTACGCATCCCGGTGTGCGGTACGAGTCGTTCGACATGTTCGACGGGGCGGGGATCGACCGTCTTCAGGAGATGCTGGTCGAGATCTCCGCACTGTTTGAGCAGGGTGCGCTGTTGCACGCGCCGGTCCGCGCATGGGATGTGCGCCGGGGTCCTGAGGCGTTCCGGTTCCTGCGCGAGGGCCGCAACATCGGCAAGGTCGTACTCACCGTTCCACAGGCGCTCGCCCCGTCCGGGACGGTGCTGATCACTGGTGGTACCAGTGGTCTGGGTGCGCTGTTCGCCCGGCATCTGGTGGAGCGTCACGGAATCACGCAGCTGTT
>NZ_JBEXSW010000148.1:0-1076 GCF_040613775.1 Streptomyces sp. NPDC006208
GGCAGCAATACGGCGGTGCGCAGCGGGCATCCGGGTTCGAGCGTCTATTCGATGACGAAGGCCGCGGTGGCCGTGATGGTCAAGGGCATCGCCGTCGACCTCGCACCGCGCGGGATCACGGTCAACAACGTGCAGCCGGGGCCGGTCGAGACGGACATGACGGCCGCTCATCTCGACCGGATCCGTCCGCTGATTCCGCTGCAGCGGGCCGGCAGCGCGGACGAGATCGCATCGCTGGTGTCCTGGCTCGCCAGTGCGGAATCGGGATACATGACGGGTTCGAGCCTGACGATCGATGGCGGGATGGCGCTATAGCACGAGGTGCGGGTAGCCGGGCGAAAGGGGCGTCAGGCGGCCGGAAGCCTTCGCGCTACGCGCCATTCGGTGCGAGTTGTATTGGACGGCTTGAGCAGCCATCGTCGCGCGGCGACCATGTGCCGTTTTTGCGTGACGTATGCGTCGACGGCGAGTTCGAGCGCGTCGCCATCGATGCGGACGAGCGTCGCGGTCGCGCCTGATCCATCCGCGAACTCGACCATGGCCGGGTACGGCTTCCCGGATCGCGGCGCGTCATGGCCGAGCGTCACAATGCTGCCGGGGTACAGATGTGAACGGGTTGCGCGTAGCAGCAGGGCGGTGGACATGGCGGGCGCTCCGGATGGCGCAGTGCGGTAGAACATCGAAATTACTCGATGTCTACATATTGATGAAGAAGTAATTACAGTTTTCAATTATTTGAATTCCACCCGATTGACGTCACAGAATCGTCATTCGTAGAATTGCCGATCAAGAACAACATAATTCTGAGAGAGGCGCTATGGATGCGCACAGCATGATCGGGGCGATCACGGCGGGGCTGGCCCGGCAGGAACGGCTTCTCAAGCTCGATACTCCGCTTGGCAGTAATGCTCTGATCCGTCATCGGGCATATGGACGGTCCCGTATCGGTCGAGATTACCTGTTCATGATCGGCTGCGTGTCGACGTCGAACGATTGCAGCCACGCGAAACAGGCTCGATCAATCATGCGTAGAACGCGTATCGTCCTCCTGATTTCTTGTCTGCTGGAAGCTTGCT
>NZ_JBEXSW010000149.1:0-1038 GCF_040613775.1 Streptomyces sp. NPDC006208
GGGGTTCGTGTCATGGAAGCGAACACTCGGTCGTTGAGGATGAACAGCGCCCACGCCAAGTTGATGACGATCAAGCCCCCGTAGCAGACGAGCACACCGATACCCACGGTCATGACCGTCGAGGCGTTGTAGAGCCTCGCCCTCTGCCTCGCCTCCGGCGAGCCCTCTGTTGATCGATGCCACAGCTCCCCGTCTACGATCAGCCAGCCGATCATGAGCCCGACGGACCCGCCAAGCCGAGCACGGCTTCTTCCACGGCCCGCCGAGCCCTCGTCTGCAGCCGCAAGCCCCCCAGCGTAGGAAGAGACAGCAGCGCCAAGCCGTGTTCGTAACTCAGATCCACAACGAGCTTGCGCCCGTGTGAGTGCAGCGGAAGGTCGGTGAGGGCCACGACGATGTCCCAGTTCTCCGCACTTCCACGGTCCATGATCCGGCGCATCAAGGTGGGCAGGTCCTCGGTCCCTGAGGTGAAGGGCTCACTGACCACCTCGACGTCGAACCGTCGCCCCTGGCCTGACTTGTCAGCGAGCCGAGTAGGAAGTATCTGGGCCATGCGCTGCGCGATCTCCGTCGGCGCATCCGGATCCGCCAGGAGAGCCACGACCGTAACGCCCTGAGACGACACCCGCATGACTCGACCCTTCTCTTCGGCAGCCCCCGCGATCGCAAGTGCCCACAGGATGCTCCCGAGGTAACGTCGACGCCGCGTGACACGCAGGCCCCCGCCAGCAGGTGCGGGCGGCCGTGGCTGCGGAAGGTGACGGATCAGGACGCGCGCACCGGGGTGGGTGACGGCTCCGGCGGCGAGCGCCGCGGCTCCTGGAGCGGGAAGTAGTCTCCCGGCCGCGTGGAGCGCCGCCACACGTACACCGCTGTCGCCATCACGAGGATCAGCCCCGCCAGGACCAGCAGTTCGATCCCCTCGACGTTCCACCGGAAGGATTTCTCCGCCTCGGCCGTCACGATGAGCACCTTGCGGATGCCGGCAATCAGGCCGACGACGAGGAACGGCTCCGCGTCGAGGGTCTGGTTCCTGAT